>NZ_CP022190.1:520000-820000 GCF_003111685.1 Alloyangia pacifica
AGTTCGCGAGAAGGAGGCCCAGTTTCAACGCAAGTTTTGGCTGGGGGCACAAACCAGGGGGTGGCGACTGTTTACTAAAAACACAGGGCTCTGCGAAGTCGCAAGACGACGTATAGGGTCTGACGCCTGCCCGGTGCCTGAAGGTTAAAAGGAGGGGTGAGAGCTCTGAATTGAAGCCCAGGTAAACGGCGGCCGTAACTATAACGGTCCTAAGGTAGCGAAATTCCTTGTCGGGTAAGTTCCGACCTGCACGAATGGCGTAACGACTTCCCCGCTGTCTCCAACATCGACTCAGCGAAATTGAATTGCCTGTCAAGATGCAGGCTTCCCGCGGTTAGACGGAAAGACCCCGTGCACCTTTACTACAGCTTCACACTGGCATCAGGCCATGCATGTGCAGGATAGGTGGTAGGCTTCGAAGCAGACACGCCAGTGTCTGTGGAGCCTCCCTTGAGATACCACCCTTGCATTGCTTGATGTCTAACCGCGATCCCTTATCGGGTTCCGGGACCCTGTGTGGCGGGTAGTTTGACTGGGGCGGTCGCCTCCTAAAGCGTAACGGAGGCGCGCGAAGGTTGGCTCAGAGCGGTCGGAAATCGCTCGTTGAGTGCAATGGCAGAAGCCAGCCTGACTGCAAGACTGACAAGTCGAGCAGAGTCGAAAGACGGCCATAGTGATCCGGTGGTCCCAAGTGGGAGGGCCATCGCTCAACGGATAAAAGGTACGCCGGGGATAACAGGCTGATACTGCCCAAGAGTCCATATCGACGGCAGTGTTTGGCACCTCGATGTCGGCTCATCTCATCCTGGGGCTGGAGCAGGTCCCAAGGGTATGGCTGTTCGCCATTTAAAGAGGTACGTGAGCTGGGTTTAGAACGTCGTGAGACAGTTCGGTCCCTATCTGCCGTGGGTGTAGGATACTTGAGAGGAGTTGCCCCTAGTACGAGAGGACCGGGGTGAACGATCCACTGGTGGACCAGTTGTCGTGCCAACGGCAGTGCTGGGTAGCTATGATCGGACAGGATAACCGCTGAAGGCATCTAAGCGGGAAGCCCCCCTCAAAACAAGGTATCCCTGAGGGCCGTGGAAGACCACCACGTCGATAGGCCGGAGGTGTAAGCGCAGCAATGCGTTCAGCTGACCGGTACTAATGGCCCGATAGGCTTGATCCGATCCAGGAACAGCAAGGCTGTTCCAGATCAGACGAAGCATACAACCCCTACAAAATACCTGACTTGGTCCACGTCGCGCTCAAAACAGCGCGACAACGTGGGTTTTTCTCGGTTTGGTGGTCATAGCGCAAGCAAAACACCCGGCTCCATTCCGAACCCGGCCGTTAAGTGCTGCCGCGCCAATGGTACTGCGTCTCAAGACGTGGGAGAGTAGGTCACCGCCAAACCTAGTAAAACCCACAGTATCTCTCCTAAACGATGACCCAAGCCACGCGCCGTTTCCAAGCCGTGGGCAGGGACGCTCCAAAGTCTCAAGCGTTTGACGCCCACGGTGCATGCCGCGGGCGTTTCTTGCGTTTGAGCGGCGCGTAAGGGGCGCTTGGAGCCGGACCTGCAATTTGGGCAGATCCGGCCCGTGCCGCAGATTTTGCTCAGCCCAGGATTGCGTCGACCGCATCGCGGGTCACCGAGACGATCTTGTCGGCCTCCTCAGAGGTCAGGCACAGCGGCGGGGCGAAGCCGAGAATGTCGCCCTGCGGCATGGCCCTTGCAATCACGCCGCGCTCAAGCATCGCGGCGACGACCTTGGCGCCCTTGCCCTCGGACGGATCGAAGAACCTGCGACCCTCGCGCTCGGCGACGAGCTCGACCGCGCAGAGCATGCCCTCGCCGCGGACCTCGCCGACATTGGGGTGCTCGCCGAGCGCGTCGCGCATGGTGTCAATCAGGTAAGCACCTGTCTTTGCGGCGTTCTCAACCAGCCCAAGCTTGTCGATCAACTCGAGGTTGGCAATGCCCGCAGCGGCACCGATGGGATGGGCGGAATAGGTCCAGCCATGGCCGAGCACGCCGTATTCATCGGTGCCCCGGCACAGCACGTCCCACATGCGCTGGCCGACGATCGAGGCCGAGAGCGGCGCATAGGCCGAGGTCAGCCCCTTGGCCGAAGTGATCAGGTCAGGCGTCATCCCGTAGTGGTCCGAGCCGAACATCGAGCCGAGACGTCCGAAGCCGGTCACCACCTCGTCGACCACCAGCAGGAT
Organism: Alloyangia pacifica; assembly: GCF_003111685.1. NCBI lineage: Bacteria > Pseudomonadati > Pseudomonadota > Alphaproteobacteria > Rhodobacterales > Roseobacteraceae > Alloyangia > Alloyangia pacifica. The sequence goes on from NZ_CP022190.1 coordinate 522,215, forward strand.
GTCGTGCTTGTCGAGCACCTTCTGGATCGCCGGCCAGTAGCCCTCGGGCGGGGGTACGATGCCACCGGTGCCGAGCACCGGCTCGCCGATGAAGGCGGCGATGGTGTCCGCGCCCTCGCGCTCGATCAACGCTTCCAGTTCCGCAACGCAATGGGCGGTGAAGTCCGCCTCGGACATGGTCAGGTCGGGGCGGCGGAAGTAGTAGGGCGCCTCGGTGTGGATCACCTGTGCCAGCGGCAGGTCGAACTTCTTGTGGAAGAGCTCCAGCCCGGTCAGCGAGCCGGTCATCAGACCCGAGCCGTGATAGCCGCGCCAGCGCGAGATGATCTTCTTCTTCTCGGGGCGGCCGAGGATGTTGTTGTAGTACCAGATCAGCTTGATGTTGGTCTCGTTGGCGTCCGACCCGCCGAGACCGAAGTAGACGCGTGCCATGTTCTTCGGCGCGCGGTCCATGACCATCTTCGACAGGGTGATCGAGGCCTCTGAGCCGTGTCCGGCATAGGCGTGGTAGTAGGCCAGCTCATGGGCCTGATTGGCGATCGCCTCAGAGATCTCGGTGCGGCCGTAGCCGACATTGACGCAGTAGAGCCCGGCGAAGGCGTCGAGCAAGCGGGTGCCGTCGCGGTCGCTGATATGCACCCCGTCGCCGCCGGTGACGATGCGCTGCGCGCCCTCGCCCCGGGCGAACTGGCCGAGGTTGGTCGACGGGTGGAAGAAGTTCTCGCGGTCCCACTTGGCGAGTTGGTCGTTGGTCAGCATGTCGTCTCCTTCGGTAGTCATTCGGGTCTGCGGGAGGGATCACCCCCAATCGCGGCAGACGTATTTGATGTCGGTGAAGGCCTCGAGGCCCTGGCGGGCGCCCTCGCGGCCCAGCCCGGATTGCTTGCTGCCGCCGAACGGGATCGGCGCGCCGGTGACCTTGGTGCGGTTGACCGCGACCATGCCGAACTGCAGCGCCCGGGTGAGCCTGTAGATGCGGCGCGGGTCGAGGCTGTGGACGTAGGCGATGAGCCCGTATTCGGTGGCGTTGGCGCGGGCGATCACCTCCTCCTCGGTGTCGAAGACCGAAAGCGGCGCGACCGGGCCGAAGGTTTCCTCGGACATGATGGCGGCCTCACCCGGCACATCGGCCAGCACTGTGGGCCTGTAGAACAGCTTGCCGAGACCTTCGTCGATGGAGCCGCCGGTGAGCAGTCGGGCGCCCTTGGCAACCGCGTCGTCCACATGCGCTTGCTGCTTGGCGATCGCGCGCTCATGGATCAGCGGTCCGATGTCCGGGTCATCCATGCCGCGGCCGAGGGACAGCGCTTCGACGGCCCGGGTGAACCTGGTGCAGAACTCCTCGTAGATCGGGCGCTGGATGTAGAAGCGGTTGGCGCCGAGGCAGTCCTGACCCGAGGTGGCGAACTTGGCCTTGATCGCCTCGATCACTGCGCGGTCCAGATCGGCGCCCTTGAAGACGATAAAGGGGGCGTGGCCGCCAAGCTCCATCACCAGCCGCTTCACCGTGTCGGCCGACTGGCGGTAGAGCAGGCGACCGACCTCGGTCGAGCCGGTGAACGACAGCGCCCGCACACGCTTGTCCGAGGTCCATTCGCCGACGATGGCGGCGGCGTCGCCGATCACTGTGTTGATCACGCCCGGCGGAAAGCCCGCGCGGCGCGCGAGCACCGACAGTGCCAAAGCCGAGAGCGGGGTTTCAGCCGAGGGGTGGATGACCACGGTGCACCCGGCAGCGAGCGCCGCGGCGGCCTTGCGGGTGATCATCGCCGAGGGGAAGTTCCATGGCGTGATCAGCGCGGCAACCCCCACCGGCTCGCGCCAGAGCTCCATCTCGGCGTCGGGCAGGTGGCTGGTGACCCCCTCGATATTCGGGCGCAGCGCTTCCTCGGCGTAGAACTGCACGAAGCTGGCGGCGTAATCGATCTCGCCGCGCGCCTCGCTGATCGGCTTGCCCTGCTCGGCGACCATGATGCGGGCGAGGTCTTCCTTGGCCGCGACGATCAGCGCGTGCCAGCGGTGCAGGATCTCGGCGCGGTCCTGCGGCAGGGTGCTCGCCCAGCCCCCGAAGGCGGCATCTGCGGCATCGACCGCGGCGCGCGCGCCATGGGCATCGCTGATCGCAACCTGTGCAATCAGCGCGCCGCTGGCCGGATCGCGCACGGCGAGACGCCCGTTCCCGGCGAAATCACCGACCCCCGGCAGCAGCTCCGGGTCGGACAGTCCAAACGTCGGTTTGTTCGAAAGATCGCTCATGCCTGCGCACCTCCTTGGATGGCTCAAGCATGGGGCAGGGCGGGCAGAGAGTTCTCCGGGACTTCGGTCAGGCGGCAGAAATTTTCTCCGCGCTTGCGGGCTGGCTGAGAGAAACTCTCTGGCCCCCGCAGCGCTTTCCTAGCGCCGCAGCAGTCCTAGCGCGGGCGGGTCGTTCTTCACCGGCTTGGTGACGATGTAGCTGTAATAGCGGCGCACCCCCGCGCGGCTTTCCAACAGACCGTCCATCAGCGCCTGGAAGGCCGCGACATCGCTGCTCACGACCTGCATCAGGTAGTCGTAGCCGCCGCCGATGGCCCAGCAGCCGGTGATCTCGTCGATCCGTGCCACGGTGCGCTCGAAGAGCTGGAAGCTCTCGGCCCGGTGGCTGTCGAGCTCGACGGTGACGAAGACCTGCACGTGCGGGCCGAGCGTCGCGAGGTCGATCTCGGCGCGGTAGCCGGTGATCAGCCCGGCCTTCTCGAGCCGCTTCATCCGCTCCCAGCAGGGGGTCGGCGAGAGGTTCACGCGGGCCGCGAGCTCGGTCTTGGCGATGCGGCCCTCGCGGCTCAGCGTGGCGAGTATCGCGATGTCTCTGCTGTCGAGGCGGGTGGTGTCCATGACACGCTTGTTCCGGTGAAAACCCGTCATGTCAATCTGGACAAGTCCCAGATCGTGCAGGACTCTGCCAGCCATGTCACATTGGCCGCTCACCTCCGAGGATGTCACCCGCCCCGCCTATCGCAGCGTCGCGCAGGGGATTTTCGCCGCCATCAGCTCGGGCCAGCTCAGACCCGGCGACCGGCTGCCGGCGCATCGCGAACTGGCCTGGCAGCTCGGCATCTCGGTACAGACGGTGAGCCGCGCCTACGAGGAGCTGATCCGCGCCGACATGATCTCGGGCGAGGTCGGGCGCGGCAGCTTCGTGAAGTCTGGGATGCGCGAGACGGTCAACCTTCCCTGGCACCGCACAAAGGAAAGCCGGCCGCGGTTCGACCTGTCGCTCATGAGCCCGGTGCACCTGCCGCAGGTCGCCGAGGCCTGGCGCTGTTCGATGCGGCGCATTGCAGAGAACCCGCCGCATGAGACGATGTTCGCCCTGCGGCCGGGCGAGACGCTGGCGCGCTACGATGCCGCCGCCTCGGGCTGGCTGGCGCGCTGCGGGCTGCTCGCCCGGCCCGGGCGCACGCTGGTGACCAACGGTGTCACGCCCGCGATGTTCGTCGCGCTGATGACCGTCGCGCGGCATGGCGATGTCGTCGCCTGCGAGGCGGCGACAAGCCACGCGCTGAAACCCGCCGCGCGCCAGCTCGGCTTGCGCCTGCAGGGCATCGCGCAGGACGCGCGCGGGATGCTCCCCGAGGCGCTGAGCGAGGCCGCCGCCGCCTCGGCGGGGCAGATGAAGGCGGTTTATCTGCTGCCATCGGGGGCCGGGCCCTACGCAAAATTGATGGATCGCGAGCGCCGCGCGGATCTGGCCCGGGCAGCGCGCTCTGCGGGGCTCTTCATCCTGGAGTGCGACCCGCTCGGGCCGCTTGTGCCGCGTCGTCCGCCGCCGCTCGCAAGCTTCGCTCCCGAGCGGAGCTTCTACTTCACCGGGCTGACCAAATGCCTGTCGCCCGGGCTGCGCTTCGGTATTCTCGCGATGCCTGATCACCTATCGGAGCGCACGGTCAACAGGCATCTGTCGGTGTCGTGGATGGCGACGCCGATCATTGCCGAGATCGCCACCGACTGGATGGAGAGTGGCGTCGCCGACGCGCTACTGCAGCTACACCGAAAGGAACTTGTCGCGCGCAACCGACTGGCGCAGCGCCACCTCGGGCCGGGAAACGGCGGATTTGCCTACGCGCTGCACCGCTGGCTTCTGCTGCCGGAAGGCCTTTCGGAACGGGCCTTTCAGCGCCAGGCGCTGCGCAATGGCGTGGCCGTAGCGGCGGGCGCAAACTTCGCCGTGACAGACCGTCGACCGGCGGTGCGGGTCTGCCTCGGAGAATTGGGGAGAGGCGATTTGGAACAGGCCTTGGGCGCTCTCGCGGCGCTGCTGCCAGCGCCCGGACAACCCCAGGGTTGACAGCCGATTTGCGATTCTCCTCGAATTGTCATGATTTAATATAGACATTGACTTGAGTATTTTCGACTCCGAGGTTGGGCGCATCCGCGCGGACCGTGATCCGCGACCTGAAACCAAGCCCTGACGCCGCAGGCGACGGGGCAGACCGACAGGGGGTACGACATGACCTACAAGACAGTTCTCGCAACGAGCGCCGCGGCGCTCCTTCTCGGCTCGGGCGCCGCTCTGGCCGACACCTGGCGCTATGCGTTCGAAGAGGCGATGGACGAGGTGCAGGGCAAGTTCGCCCAGAAATTCAAGGAAGAGGTCGAGGCCAATTCCGACCATGAGATCCAGCTCTTTCCCTTCGGCACGCTGGGCGAGTCCGCCGACACGATGGAGCAGGCCCAGTCCGGCATCCTGCAGTTCGTCGACCAGTCGCCGGGCTTCACCGGGGCGCTGATCCCCGAGGCCCAGGTCTTCTTCGTGCCCTACCTGCTGCCGCAGGACGACGCACAGCTTGCCTCCTTCTTCAAGAATTCCAAGGCAATCAACGAGATGTTCCCGCCGCTCTACGCCGAGCAGGGGCTCGAGCTGCTGACCATGTTCCCCGAGGGCGAGGTGATGATGACCACCACCGAGCCGGTGGAGTCCCCCGCCGACCTCGACGAGGTGAAGTTCCGGGTGATGACCAACCCGCTGCTGGTGGAAAGCTACCAGGCCTTCGGCGCCACGCCGACGCCGCTGCCCTGGGGCGAGGTCTATGGATCGTTGCAGACCGGCATCATCCAAGGGCAGGAGAACCCGGCCTTCTTCATCGAGTCGACCAAGATGTACGAGGTGACCGATTACATCACCCGCAGCGGCCACAACAATTTCACCACCGCGGTGATGGCCAACAAGGAGTTCTATGACGGGCTCTCGGAAGAAGACCAGACGATGATCGACAACGCGATCAGCGCCGCCTTCGACTACATCATCGACTACCAGAAGGGCCTGACCGAGGAGTCGCTGGAGAAGATCATGGCGGCCAAACCCTCGATGACCATCACCGACCTCACCGAAGAGCAGCGCCAGCCCTTCATGGACACGGCGGAGTCGGTCGAGCAGGAGTTCCTCGAGATCGGCGGGCCGCAGGCGCAGGAAATCCTCGACCAGCTCAAGGCCGACCTCGCCGCGGCGGCCGAGGGCTGAAGGCCCGCCAACGCAGCAGAGCCAAAGGTCGCGCCGGCTGCCCGAGAGGGTCGGTCGGCGCGGCCATGAGCGGTTTCGCGACAGCAACAAGGACAGCGGCATGAAGACTGACCGACACGGCGCGCCCGAGCTCGACCCTGACATTCTCGCCGAGGTCCAAACCTCGGCTGTGGACGATGACATCGACGATTCTGGCTATGTTTCGGGCCTCCCTGGCATTCTTGGGGTGATCGACGGGGCCGTCGCGCGCATTGAGGCGGTGCTTCTGGCACTCGGCGTGCTGCTCATGGCGCTCAACACCATCGCCAACGTTGTGGGCCGCTACCTGTTCTCGCAAAGCCTGTTCTTTTCCGAGGAAGTGAACCAGGCGCTGATCATCCTGATCACCTTCGCAGGTATATCCTATGCCGCGCGCCATGGCCGCCACATCCGGATGTCGGCCTTCTTCGACGCCGCCCCGCCAAAGCTGCGCAAGGCGCTGATGGTGCTGATCGCGGCGGTGACCGCCGCGGCAATGTTCCTGCTTGCCTGGTACGCGCTCGACTACGTGAGGGCGCAGGCCTCGCGCGGGCGCTTGCTGCCGGCACTGCAGGTCCCGGTCTGGTGGATCATCGTCTGGGCGCCGCTGGGGTTCTTCCTGACCGGGCTGCAATACACGCTCACCGCGATCAAGAACCTGCTGCAAGACGATATCTGGCTCTCGACCAGCACGCTCGAAGGCTATGACGACACCGGCGAAGAGGAGGTCTGAGACATGTCCCTTGCCATCTTCGGCACGATGATTGTGCTGCTGCTGCTGGGCTTTCCGATGATGATCCCGCTGATCGCCGGCTCGTTGATCGGCTTTGTCGCGCTGTTCGGCGGGGTCAGCCAGCTCGACACGATGGTGCAGCAGATCCTCGGCGGCATCCGGCCGGCGAGCCTGATCGCCGTGCCGATGTTCATCTTCGCGGCCGATATCATGACCCGCGGCCAGTCTGCCAACCGGTTGATCGATCTGGTCATGGCCTTCGTCGGCCATCTCAAAGGCGGGCTGGCGGTCTCGACCGCCGCAGCTTGCACGCTCTTCGGCGCGGTCTCGGGTTCGACGCAAGCGACGGTGGTCGCGGTCGGCGGGCCGCTGCGCCCGCGCATGCTCAAGGCCGGCTACAAGGACAGCTTTGCGCTGGCGCTGATCGTCAATTCCTCGGACATCGCTTTTCTGATCCCGCCCTCTATCGGCATGATCATTTACGGCGTGGTCTCGGGGACTTCGATTTCGGAGTTGTTCATCGCGGGCATCGGGCCCGGGCTGCTGATCCTCGTGCTTTTCTCGATCTACTCCTACATCTACGCCGTCCGGAACGACGTGCCTACCGAGCCGAAAACGAGCTGGTCCGAGCGCGGCCGGGCCATCCGCCGGGCGCTCTGGCCGCTCGGCTTTCCGGTGATCATCGTCGGCGGCATCTACGGGGGTATCTTCTCGCCCACCGAGGCGGCCGCTGCCTGCGTGCTCTACGCGCTCATCCTCGAGATGGGCGTGTTCCGCGAGATGAGCGTCAAGCAGCTCTACGCCACCGCCAAGTCGACCGGGCTGATCACCGCGGTGGTCTTCATCCTCGTGGGCGCGGGTGCGGCGTTTTCCTACGTCATCAGCTTTGCGCAAATCCCGCAGCAGGTGCTGGGCAGCATCGGCATCGACGAGATGGGCCAATATGGCGTGCTCTTCACCATCTCCATCGCCTTTTTTGTCGGCTGCATGTTTGTCGACCCGATCGTGGTGATCCTGATCCTCGTGCCGATCTTCGCGCCGGTGGTCCAAAGCGTTGGGCTCGACCCGGTGCTGGTTGGCACGATCATCACGCTCCAGGTGGCCATCGGCAGCGCGACACCGCCCTTCGGCTGCGACATCTTCACCGCCATCGCGGTGTTCAAGCGACCTTACGCGGAAGTGGTCAAGGGCACGCCGCCCTTCATTCTCATGCTGCTGGCGGTGGCGGTGTTGCTGATCTTCTTCCCGCAGATCGCGCTCTTCCTGCGCGACCTTGCCTTTGCGAAGTGAAGGGGGCCGATATGTTCAAACGGATGCTCGTGGCCTACGACGGCTCGAACGGCGCCTGGGAGGCGATCGAAAAGGCTGCGGAACTGGCGAAGATCACCGGCGCAGAGATCCTCGTACTGACGGTCTACCGGCACCACTCGATGCTCGAGGCGTCGCTGTCGATGGTGCGCGGCAGCGACCGCGAGGGCGGTAGCCTCGACGACACTATGCGCGCCGTCGCCCGCGAGGCGGCCGAGGAAGCCAAGGCAAAGGCGAAAGAGCTGGGCGCCGAGAAGGTGCAAGCCTTCATCAAGGGCGGCAACTATGCCCGCACCATCGTCAGTTTCGCGCGGGAGAGGGGCTGCGATCTGATCGTCGTCGGCTCGCGCGGGCTCGGGTCGTCCGAGGGCTACATGCTGGGCTCGGTGAGCCACAAGGTGACCAGCCTGACCGACACGCCGGTGCTGGTGGTCTGAGCCATGTCCGCCCCTGACCTGCGCAGGGACCATCTGCGGCGCTTCGGGATGATCGCCCTCGCCACTGACCTGACGATCGAGGGCGATGCCGCGCGGCTGATGCTGCCGGGCACGCAGCTGCATGTCACGCGCATCGCCTTCGAGAATCCGACCACCCCCGAGAGCCTGCGCCGCACCGGCCCGCGCCTACGAAACGCCGCCGAGCTGATCCTGCCCGGCGTGGCGCTCGAGGGGATGCTTTTCGGCTGTACATCGGCCAGCGCCGTGCTGGGGGACGAGGTGACCGCGCTGATCGGCCCGCGCGCCTCGGTCACCACGCCGCTCAGTGCCGCGCTGCGGGCCTGCGAGGCGCTGGGGGTCGGGCGGCTGTCGCTGCTCGCCCCTTATAGGACGGAAACCACCACGCTCGTCGCCGGGCATCTGGCGCGCCATGGCGTCGAGGTGGTGGCGCAAAGCTCGATGGGCCATGCGGACGATCGCGACATGGGGATGCTGACGCCCGAGGCGGTCATCGAGGCGGCACTGGCGGCCGACCACCCGCGCGCCGACGCGCTGTTTCTCTCCTGCACCGCACTTCCGGCGGTCCCGGTGATCGACCGCCTTGAAATGATGCTCGGAAAACCGGTGCTCAGCTCCAACCAGGTTTCATTCTGGTCGATGCTGGACACGGCGGGGATCTCGGGCGACGGTCCGGGAAGGTTGTTCAAGGTGCACAGATGGTGACGCGCGACGACATAGAGGCGGCGGCGGGTCGCATTCGCGGCATGGTTCGCGAGACGCCGGTGAAGCGCTCGCCCAGCCTGTCCGAGCGCGCGGGCGGCGCGGTCTGGCTGAAGTGCGAGCACCAGCAGCAGACCGGAGCCTTCAAGCTGCGCGGCGCGTCCAATGCCGCCGCCCGGCTTGGCAAAGTGGCCGGTGTCACCACCGCATCGACCGGCAACCATGGGCGCGCACTGGCCCATGCGGCGCGGCAGCTTGGTTTGCCCGCGGTGATCTGCGTCTCGCGGCTGGTGCCCCAGAACAAGCTCGAGGCCATCGAGGCCCTTGGCGCCGAGGTGCGGGTGATCGGCGCCAGCCAGGACGAGGCTTTCGAGGAGGCGCGGCGGCTGGAGCGTGACGAAGGCTTCGCGCTGGTGCCGCCGTTCGACCATCCCGACGTGATCGCGGGGCAGGGGACGCTGGGGCTGGAGATCCTGTCGCAACTTCCCGAGGCCGCGGCGCTGGCCATCCCGCTTTCCGGCGGCGGCCTGCTGGCAGGGGTGGCGCTGGCGGCAAAATCGCTGCGGCCGGATATCCGCATCATCGGCCTCTCGATGGAGCGCGGCGCGGCGATGGCTGCAAGCCTTGCCGCCGGGCAGCCGGTCGAGGTCGAAGAGCTCGAGACGCTGGCCGATTCTCTCGGCGGCGGCATCGGGCTGGACAACCGCCTGACCTTTGGAATGTGCCGCGAATTGATGGACGCGTTGATCCTGCTCACCGAGGCCGAGATCGCCGCGGGCCTGAGGCACCTCGCCCGCGAGGACGGCGAAACCGTCGAGGGCGCGGCGGCGGTCGGCGCGGCGGCGATCCTCGCGGGCAAGCTGCGCGCCGAAGACGGCCCCTTGGTTCTGCTGCTTTCGGGCGGCAATATCGACCCGGCACGCCACGCCGCCATTGTCGGGGAGGAAACATGAGCGACATTCGGATCTTGCACGAAGCCGAGCTGCGCGCCTGCGTCGCACTCGATCCCGCCGCGATCGACGTGGTGGAGAGCACCTTCGCCACGCTGGCAAGGGGTGGGGTCGAGATGCCTCCCATTCTGTCGATGCACATGCCCGAGGTGAACGGCGAACTTGACGTGAAGACGGCCTATGTGCCGGGGTTGCCCGGCTTTGCGGTAAAGCTCTCGCCGGGGTTTTTCGATAACCCCGCCAAAGGTCTGCCCTCGACCTCCGGCCTGATGGTGGTGCTGTCGTCGGAAACCGGCCGCGTGCAGGCGGTGCTGCTCGACAATGGCTATCTCACCGACGTGCGTACCGCTGCCGCTGGCGGCGTGGCGGCCCGGCACCTGGCGCGAGAAGACGCCAGCCGCGCCGCGATCTTCGGCGCCGGGCTGCAGGCGCGGATGCAATTGCGTGCGCTCTGCCTCGTGCGCCCCATCTCCGAGGCGGTGATCTGGGCGCGCGACGCGGCCAAGGCGCAGGCGCTGGCGGCGGAGCTGTCCACGGGTGATCTGAAAGTCCGTGCCAGCGCCGACCCAGAGGAGGCAGCCGGGTTTGCCGAGGTGATCGTCACCACAACGCCGGCGAGCGAGCCCATTTTGCGCGCCGACTGGCTGCGCCCCGGCCATCACGTCACCGCAATGGGCAGCGACCAGCCCGGCAAGGGCGAACTTGAGCCGGAGTGCCTCGCCCGCGCCGACCTCTACGTCGCTGACAGGGTGAGCCAGACCCGGCTCATGGGTGAACTGCGCGCCGCGCTCGACGCCGGCAGCGCGCCGGACCCCGACAGCATTCCCGAGCTGGGAGACATCGTCCTCGGCCGCCACCCCGGCCGCACGAACCCCGATCAGATCACCATCGCCGATCTGACCGGGACCGGTGTGCAGGACACCGCCATCGCAACCCATGCGCTCGCCGCATCTTCAACAGAGGTCTGAATGCCCGAACTCCAAAGAACGCCAGAGCGATACACGACCGAAGAATACGAGGCTCGGCTCGAGAAGATCCGAGCCCGGATGGAGCGCGAGGGGCTCGATCTGCTGATCCTCAGCGATCCCTCCAACATGGCCTGGGTCGCGGGCTACGGCGGCTGGTCCTTCTACGTGCACCAATGCGTGCTCGTTGGCCCCGACGGCCCGCCGGTCTGGTACGGGCGCGGGCAGGATGCCAACGGTGCCTACCGCACGGTCTGGATGGAGCCCGAGCATGTCATCGGCTATCCGGACCACTACGTGCAGTCCACCGAGCGCCACCCGATGGACTATCTCTGCGCCAAGCTCGCCGAGCGTGGCTGGGACAAGGGCACCATCGGCGTCGAGATGGACAACTACTGGTTCTCGGCCCGCGCCTACGAGCGGCTGCAAAGCGGGCTGCCCAACGCGAAGTTCAAGGACACCACCGGATTCATCAACTGGCAGCGCGCGGTGAAATCCGACAAGGAACTCGAGTACATGCGGCAGGCTGCGCGCATCGTCGAGCGCATGCACCACCGCATCGCCGACAAGGTCGAAGTGGGCATCCGCAAGTGCGACCTCGTGGCGGAAATCTACGACGCCGGGCTGCGCTACGACGAATGGTACGGCCATGGCGGCGACTATCCGGCCATCGTGCCGCTGCTGCCCTCGGGCCCGGACGCCGCTGCGCCGCATCTGACCTGGGATGACCTGCCGATGAAGCCGGACGAGGGCACCTTCTTCGAGATCGCCGGCTGCTACCAGCGCTACCATGTGCCGCTGTCGCGCACGATCTACCTCGGCACGCCGCCGCAAGAGATCCTCGATGCCGAGAAGGCGGTGCTCGAAGGGATGGACGCCGGCCTCGAAGCCGCGCGGGCGGGCAACCTCTGCGAGGACATCGCCAAGGCCTTCTTCGGCACGCTGGAAAAGCACGGCATCGAGAAGGACAACCGCGCGGGCTATTCCATCGGTCTGAGCTACCCGCCGGACTGGGGCGAGCGTACCATGTCGATCCGGCGGGGCGACAAGACGGTGCTGCAGCCGGGGATGACCTTTCACTTCATGACCGGCCTGTGGATGGAAAACTGGGGGTACGAGACCACCGAGTCCATCGCCATCACCGCTGACGGCGCACCCGAGGTCTTCTGCGACATCCCGCGCAAGATGCTGATCAAGACCTGATACCAAGGCGCGGGCCGAGGCCCCCGGGGCGCTTTGCGACCGGCGGCCCGGCCCGCGCTCGTGATTATCAGCGCGCGGGGCCAAAGGCACGAGGCGTCAGGTAGAGCCGCTGGCTTTGCTGAAGGATCGTCACCCCTGCCGCGAGGAGCAGCTCCCAGGCAACAAACCAGGTTCCCGTGACCGCATGACTGTGCCTGTTTCGGCTGCGCGTGCGGGGACTGGCGTCGAAGCCGTCCCTCCTCGTGCGGAGCGCTGCAGGTAGCGCCATGCGGGGTGGGCCGACCTGCTCGCGTCGCGCGCGTGGCACCCGACTCGCCCGCAAGTTCCGTAGGTTGCGCCAAGTCTCTGTGGTAAGGATGGATAGACCCCGAGGAGGAATGAGCATGAAGACACTGCCCTTGGCTCTTATGGCGCTCTGCCTTGGCCATGCCGCCCGCGCAGAGGACCCGCTTGTCCAGCCGGTGATCGACGGGTGCATAGACAGGTTGATTGCAAGCGGTGCCGCCACGCAGCCCGGCGGCGAGGTGATCGACACCCTGTACTCCGAGGCCGGTACGATGGTCTTCCTGAAGGATGGCGACGGGCGCATCTGGCAGTGTTTCGGCTACCGGGACGGGACCGTCGAGTCGCTCGAACTGGCCGACGCAGATGAGGCCGAAGGCGCCTTCGCTCGCGCGGCGGAGAAGGCGGCGTTTGCGCCCGAGCGCATCAGCTTCGCTCCGGGCACCAGCGGCGCCGCCTTGAGCGGGGCGCTCGAGCCCGGGGGTGCGAAGCAATTCGCGCTCGGCGCTCGGGCGGGGCAGGTGCTCGACCTGCGCCTCGATCCGAAGGGAGGAAAGATGTACTATATCTTGCGCAACCCGGACGGCTCGATCCTGCTTGCAGGCACCGATGCCGCGGTTCCCTTCAAGGGCCAGTTGCCTCAGTCCGGCGACATCAACCTCGAGGTGGTCAACTCACAGAGCACGGCACAGGATTTCGAGCTGGTGGTAACGATTGAATGAGCCGGGGTCGTGGGACGGAGTACCGAGCATGACGGACTTGGCGCACTCCTCAGGCGGCGGACATCGGACCGGCATCGCGTTTGGCACGCTGATCGCATGGGTGGCGGTGACGGTCTTCGGGGCAGGGGTCTTGGGCGAGCCGGTCGAACTCGAGGACATCGCGACGCAGGGCATCGCCTGGCAGATCGCGCTAGCGGGCGTGCTGCTGGTCTGCGTGATTGTCTGGCGCGGATGGCGCGACCTGGGATTCCGCGCCCCGGCACCCGCCACGCTGAAGCTGCTCTGGCTTCCGGCGCTGATCGTGCTCGCGATGTTCGGACTGGCGGCGGCGCTGGGGCTGCCCGACCCAGGTGTGATGCTTCTGGTGCTGGTCAATACGCTGCTTGTCGGATTCTCGGAGGAAGTGATGTTCCGCGGCGTGCTCTTCGGCGCGCTGCGCGAGCGGATGCGACCCTGGCCGGCGATCCTTTGGACCACCGGCGCCTTCGGCCTGGTGCATGTGCTCAACGGCTTTCTGACCGGCAGCTTCGTCCTCGCGGTGATGCAGGCGCTGGCGGCCTTCTGCACTGGGCTCATGCTGATGGCGATCCTGTTGCGCACCGGCTCGCTCTGGGTCGCCATCCTCGTTCATGCGCTCTGGGACTGCGCGACCTTCCTCGTGGTGGTGAGCGCGGGGGCTATGAGAGACCTGAAGGAGTTGCAGGCGGCGGGCGGTCTTGAGCTGACGCCAGGGCTTCTGGTGCTGCCGCTGCTGATTGTCCTGCCGAACTTGATCTACGGGCTCTGGCTGCTCCGCGGCTCGCGTGTTGAGGCCGTGCAGCGCGCCTGAGGTCGAAAGGTGCGCGGGCCGGATCCGAGACGGCCGAATACGCTCCGCGCGGGCTGGTTTGCGCCGCGCAGGTGGGCTGGCCCCTTGGCAAATCCCCCGCTTTGGGGCAGAGGAACCGCATGAGCCTGACTTCCTTTACCCTTCATGGCCGGGACGGGGCCGCACGCACCGGGGTGATCTCTACCCCGCGCGGCGAGATCCGCACCCCCGCCTTCATGCCCGTCGGCACCGCCGCCACCGTCAAGGCGATGCTGCCCGAGAACGTGCGCGCCACCGGCGCCGACATCCTGCTCGGCAATACCTATCACCTGATGCTGCGCCCCGGCGCGGAGCGGGTGGCGCGGCTTGGCGGGCTGCACAAGTTCATGAACTGGGAGCGGCCGATCCTGACCGACTCCGGGGGCTTCCAGGTGATGAGCCTTTCGGGGCTGCGCAAGCTGACCGAGGAAGGGGTCACGTTCAAAAGCCATATCGATGGCTCCAAGCACATGCTCTCACCGGAAAGCTCGATGGAGATCCAGCGGCTGCTCGGCTCGGATATCGTCATGTGCTTCGATGAATGCCCGGCGCTGCCCGCCGACCGCAAGCGCATCGAGCAGAGCATGCGCCTGTCGATGCGGTGGGCACAGCGCTCGCGCGACGCTTTCGGCGACCGGCCCGGCCACATGCTCTTCGGCATCCAGCAGGGCGGCCTCGAGGAAGACCTGCGCGGCGAAAGCGCCGAGGCGCTGACCTCCATCGGGTTTGACGGCTACGCGGTGGGCGGCCTCGCCGTCGGCGAAGGGCAGGAGGCGATGTTCAAGGTGCTCGATTTCGCGCCCGGCCAACTGCCCGAGGACAAGCCGCGCTACCTGATGGGCGTCGGCAAGCCCGACGACATCGTCGGCGCAGTGAAGCGCGGCATCGACATGATGGATTGCGTGTTGCCCTCGCGCTCGGGTCGGACCGGCCAGGCGTGGACCCGGCACGGCATGGTCAACATCAAGAACGCCCGCCACCAGGACGACCCGCGCCCGCTCGACGAAGATTGCAGCTGCCCGGCCTGCCGCAGCTATTCGCGCGCCTACCTGCACCACGTCTACCGCGCCGGGGAGATGATCTCGGGCATGCTGCTGACCTGGCACAACCTGCATTACTACCAGGAGCTTATGCAGGGGATGCGCGACGCCATCGCGGGCGGCACCTTCGCCGCCTTCGAAGAGCAGTTCCACGCGCAGCGCGCCGAGGGTGACATTCCCCCGCTCTGAAGCGACACCCCAAGCAAGGGGGCCGGACCGATCAAAAGGCGGCGCCGCGGGAACGTGGCGCCGTCTCTGCGTTCGCGTCCAACCGCACCCAGCCATGTCCTCCGTGCATTTCCGCACAGCTCACTGCGCGGTTGCCGCGGCGCAGCAGGTTCCTATCTTTGCACTCCGATGCCGGGTCAGCCCGGCGCTACCTAGGCCCAAAGCAAGGGAGACGCTCCATGACCGAGGCCCTGTTTACCGCCTTCACCGCCGGTGCCATCAAGATGGCGAACCGCGTGGTGATGGCTCCGCTCACCCGCAATCGCGCAGACAATGACACGGCCGAGGTGAACGAGCTGCACGTCGAATACTACCGCCAGCGCGCCGGCGCCGGCCTCATCGTCACCGAGGCGTCGCAGATCTCGCCGCAGGGCAAGGGGTATATCCAGACCCCGGGCATCTACTCGCCGGGGCAGGTGGAAGCCTGGAAGAAGGTGACTGACGCCGTACACGCCGAAGGCGGCAAGATCGTCATCCAGCTCTGGCATGTCGGTCGGATCAGCCACACATCGCTGCAGCCCAATGGGCAGGCGCCCGTCGCGCCCTCGGCCATTGCGGCAGGCGGCAAGACTTTCACGCTGAACGGTTTCGAAGAGACCTCGACGCCCCGCGCGCTGGAGACGGATGAGATCGCCGGCATCGTCGCCGACTACCGCCACGCCGCCCGAGCCGCCATCGAGGCGGGCTTCGACGGCGTCGAGGTGCATGGCGCCAACGGGTATCTGATCGACCAGTTCCTCAAGACCGGGGCCAACCAGCGCGAGGACCAGTACGGCGGCTCTATCGAGAACCGTGCGCGCTTCCTCTTCGAAGTGCTGGACGCGGTCACGGACGAGATCGGCGCCGATCGCACCGGCCTGCGTCTGTCGCCCTTCTCGCCCGCGAACGGCATCACCGACGCCGATCCGCAGCCGCTCTTCGAGTATGTCGTGGGCAAGCTCAACGCCTACAAGCTGGCCTATCTGCATGTGGTCGAAGGCACCACCGGTGGCCCGCGCGCACTGAACGAGGGCGAGAGCCTCGACACGCTGCAGGCGCTCTACGAGGGGGTCTGGATGGGCAACAACGGTTACGACCGCGAGATGGCCATCGAGGCCGTTGCCTCGGGCAAGGCGGACCTTGTCGCCTTCGGCCGGCCCTTCATCTCGAACCCCGACCTCGTGACGCGCCTTGAAAAGGCGGCGCCGCTCAACGAGGGCGATCAGGACACCTTCTACGGCGGTGGGGCGGAAGGCTATACCGACTACCCGACGCTGACCGAGGCCGCCTGAGGCCGGGGGGGGGGCGGGGGCGGCCCCGGTGCTTTCCTGTGTTGCCGTTAAGGCTGTTTCAAGGTTTTGGCACCGCGCCCCCCGCAATCTCCCGCCTTCCACGAATTGCCCGCTTGCACCCGGCGCAGCGGAGCGTCACATTGGTGGGAAACGGGTCTGGCGCGCTTGAAAAGTTAACGGATGCGCCCCACCTGAATACCTCGACAGGGGACGGCAGAGGTCGCCGATATCCGGGGCCGGACCGTCCTGCCAGTAGCAAGGAATGCGTATGCAACAGCCTCTCAACACATCCTATCCGGTGCTGCCGCTGCGGGACATCGTCGTGTTCCCGCACATGATCGTGCCGCTCTTCGTAGGGCGCGAGAAATCGGTGCACGCGCTGGAAGAGGTGATGGCGGACGACAAGCAGATCCTGCTTGCCGCCCAGATCGACCCTGCCGTCGACGACCCCGATTCCGACGGCATTTACAAGACCGGCGTGCTCGCCAACGTGCTGCAGCTGTTGAAGCTGCCCGACGGTACCGTGAAGGTGCTGGTCGAGGGGCAGGCGCGCGTCAAGATCACCGAATACCTTGAGAACGATCGCTTCTTCGAAGCCAAGGCCGAATATCTGTCCGAGATGCCGGGCGACCCCGCCGCGATCACCGCGCTGGTGCGCACCGTCGGCGAGGAGTTCGAGCGCTACGCCAAGGTCAAGAAGAACATCCCCGAAGAGGCGCTCTCGGCGGTCTCGGAAACCACCGATCCGGCCAAGCTCGCCGACCTCGTCGCGGGCCATCTCGGCATTGAGGTGGAACAGAAGCAGGAGCTTCTGGAAACCCTGCCGGTCAGCGAGCGGCTCGAGAAGGTCTACGGCCTGATGCAGGGCGAGCTTTCGGTCCTGCAAGTCGAGAAGAAGATCAAGACCCGCGTCAAGTCGCAGATGGAGAAGACCCAGCGCGAGTACTATCTGAACGAGCAGATGAAGGCCATTCAGAAGGAGCTCGGCGACGGCGAGGACGGCCAGAACGAGATCAACGAGCTGGCTGAGAAGATCGAGGCCACCAAGCTCTCGAAAGAGGCCAAGGAAAAGGCCGAGGCCGAGCTCAAGAAGTTGCGCAACATGAGCCCGATGTCCGCCGAGGCCACCGTGGTGCGGAACTACCTCGATTGGATGCTGTCCATTCCGTGGGGTGTGAAGAGCCGCGTGAAAAAGGACCTGGGTCGCGCCCAAGAAATCCTCGATCACGACCACTACAGCCTCGACAAGGTCAAGGAACGTATCGTCGAGTATCTCGCGGTGCAGGCGCGCAGCCAGAAGCTGAAGGGGCCGATCCTCTGCCTCGTCGGCCCTCCGGGCGTGGGCAAGACCTCGCTTGGCAAGTCGATGGCCAAGGCCACCGGGCGCGAGTTCATCCGCATCTCGCTGGGCGGGGTGCGTGACGAGTCCGAGATCCGCGGCCACCGCCGGACCTACATCGGCTCGATGCCGGGCAAGATCATCCAGGCGTTGAAGAAGGCGAAGACCACCAACCCGCTCATCCTGCTCGACGAGATCGACAAGATGGGTCAGGACTTCCGTGGCGATCCGGCTTCGGCGATGCTCGAGGTGCTCGACCCCGAACAGAACGGCACCTTCGTCGACCACTACCTCGAAGTGGAATACGATCTGTCGAACGTCATGTTCGTGACGACCTCGAACTCGTACAACATGCCCGGCCCGCTGCTTGACCGGATGGAGATCATCCCGCTTTCGGGCTACACCGAGGACGAGAAGCTCGAGATCGCCAAGCGTCACCTGCTCGACAAGCAGATCAAGGCGCATGGCCTGAAGAAGGGCGAGTTCACCATCACCGACGAGGCGCTCACCGACATCCTGCGCTACTACACGCGCGAGGCCGGTGTGCGGAACCTCGAGCGCGAGGTGGCGAAGATCGCGCGGAAGGCCGTGACCAAGATCGTCAAGGGCGAGACCAAGCACGTGGAAGTCACGCGCGAGAACCTCGACGACTTCCTTGGCGTGAAGAAGTTCCGTTACGGTCTTGCCGAGGACGAGAACCAGGTGGGTGTGGTCACCGGCCTTGCCTATACCTCGGTGGGCGGCGACCTCTTGCAGATCGAGGCGCTGCGCCTGCCGGGCAAGGGCCGGATGAAGACCACCGGCAAGCTCGGCGACGTGATGAAGGAGTCGATCGAGGCAGCGTCCAGCTACGTCCGGTCCATCTCGCCGCAGCTCGGGGTGAAGCCGCCGAAGTTTGACAAGATGGACATCCACGTGCACGTGCCGGACGGTGCCACACCCAAGGACGGCCCCTCGGCCGGCCTCGCGATGGTGACGGCGATCGTTTCGGTGCTGACCGGGCTTCCGGTGCGCAAGGACATTGCCATGACGGGCGAAGTGACCCTGCGCGGCAATGCCTCCGCCATCGGCGGGCTCAAGGAGAAACTGCTCGCGGCCCTGCGGGGGGGCATCAAGACGGTGTTCATCCCCGAGGAGAACGAGAAGGACCTCGCCGAGCTGCCGGAGAACGTGAAGACTGGTCTCGAAATCATCCCGGTCAAGCACGTCTCCGAGGTGCTGGAGATGGCGCTCATCGGCAAGCCCGAACCCATCGAGTGGGACGAGGAGGCCGAAGAGGCCGCAGCCGCCCTGCGCGCCAACGAAGACAAGGCCACCGGCGCCACGGCGCACTAACCGGCGCGACCGCACAGAGCATCAGGGGCGGACCTTCGGGTCCGCCCCTTCGCGTTTCACCCGCTGCCTCCGCCAGCACGAACACGCGCCATGCCGGCCGCGCCCGCCGCTGCGCGCTTCTTCTGGGACAACGTATTCCGTGTGGCTTCGCATCAGCAACACGGCGAAAGGGTTCTTGAAATCCCTGCCAGCCGGGGCGGTGCGCCGCAGCGCCGAAGCTGCCATGGATGTCGTGGCGGCAGGCCCAAAAATTTGTGGGTTTTTTGCCCCGATCCCTCTTGCGCCCCCCAAGTCATATGAGTAAAAGCCCGCCTACCGGGTGATTAGCTCAGTGGTAGAGCGCTTCGTTCACATCGAAGATGTCAGGAGTTCAAATCTCTTATCACCCACCATTCTTCCAAGAGGCGCACTGTCCGGTTTTCCCGAGGTGCGCCTCTTCTCGTTTCAGCACAGCGGTTCAACCGCGGTAGCGCTGCGGCGGCGGGGGCGGCGGGCCACCGTCGGCCAGCCCCGCGTCGCGCGCGAGCCAGGGATCACTGCGCAGCTCGGCGCTGCGCCGTGCAATCCGGCGCGCTGTCCTCCAGCGCTGGAACAGCTCGATAATCCGAGGTCTCGGGCGGGGCTGCGTCGTCTTTGGTCTGAGTGCGGTCACTGTCTCTCTCCTTGCAGAGTCGCGGAACGCCTGCGATCCTGCATCCTCAAGTCCACTTGAGGTCAAGCGCCATTCTCATCCAGGAGGAGATATCTATGTCCCGAGCCGCCGGCCGTTCGCGCCACAATGACCTCAGCGTCGGCGAGGTTGCCGCCCGCGCCGGGATCGCTGTCTCGACGCTCCATTTTTACGAATCCGAGGGACTCATCGAAAGCTGGCGTACCGAGGCGAACCATCGCCGCTACGATCGCCGCGAGCTGCGCCGGATCGCGGTGATCCGCATGGCACAGCAGCTCGGGATCCCGCTGGCGGAAATTCGTGATAGGCTGGCCGCCCTGCCGCGCGACAGGGCGGTCTCCAAGGCTGACTGGCAGGCGGTCTCACGCGGCTGGCGAGCGCAGCTCGACGAACGGATTGCCCAGCTCGAACAACTCCGCGACGAGCTCGATGGCTGCATCGGCTGCGGCTGCCTGTCGCTGGAGACCTGCCCGCTTTACAATCCCTCGGACCGCCGCGGTCGAGAGGGCCCGGGGCCGCGCGTCTGGATTGATGCGATGACGAAGGATCAGGCTTGAAAGCCGCCCGAAGCTTGTCTAAACCGCGCTTCACGGGTGATTAGCTCAGTTGGTAGAGCGCTTCGTTTACACCGAAGATGTCGGGGGTTCGAGTCCCTCATCACCCACCATTTTCAATAACTTAGCGGCTTCACCGTCTTCATGTTTCCCAATTTCGGGATTCTGTTTCCCAAAGTCTGGTAGTAGTAGCACCGTCTCGCGGTTCATGTGCTCAACCTCCGCGCGTCTAGCGTAGTGCTTCGACATGCGCTCAGACAGGTGCCCGAGCATTGCCTGAACACGCTGGATGCCTCCGAACAGCTCGGGGCTTCTGGCGACGGTGTTGGCGATGACTGTTGCGTTCGTCGTGCGCAGCCCGTGGAAGGTCGGGCGGAACTGCCCGGCTTCGATTTCCTCGACGGACTGTGGCCTCAGCTTCAGACGGATCAGCTCTTTAGTCCAAGAGGCGCCGAAGCCTTTTCCCCACGGTTTGCCGCGGCTGTTGGTCAAGAGTGGGAGAGCGGGTGCGACGATCTGAGCCTTGCGCCGTGATGCACGTTCTTCCTCGATGATCGCCAGAACAACTGGGTGCAGCGGGACAGTCACCGGGTTGCCGGTCTTGCCCTGCTCGATGGTCCAGATGCCGTCTCGAATCTGGGTCTCGCACATGCCGATCACATCAGCGCGGCGTTGCCCGGTGTAGAGCGCGACTAGGGCGACCTTCACGATGTGTCGCTTGCCTTGTCCGATCAGGATTTCGAGCCGGTCATCAGGCCATGGCTCGTAGCTCTCTTCGCTTTGCACACGCTCGATCCGGCGGCAGGGGTTGTCGTCTGCAAAGCCTCTCGTCCTGCCCCAGCTGAACACTGCGCTCATGTCGTCAAGGCGGCGGTTCGCAGTTGCGGGGCGATCGGAAAGGCTGTCGTAGACCGCCTGCACATGTATGGGTCGGATTTGGTCAGCGTCGAAGGCGCCCCAGCGGTCGGCCATTAAGTCTAGGGCGTAGTCCCGAAGGAGGCGGCTGGCCTTGGGCAGCTTTGCATATCTCGCGCTGTCCTTGTGGTCTCTGATGAGGCGGGCGATGGCCTTTGGGCTCTCGAACTCTCCCGGGACGGTGCCGAATGCCTCGTGGTGCGCCGCGTTATAAGCTGCGCGGTATTCAGCATCGAACGGATGCGGGAGCGGGCGGCGGAGCTCCTGGCTATGACGCACCACGCGGAAGAAGAAGTACTCCCTCCCCCGCGCAACCTTGCGCTGAACATACTTCTCAAGGCGGATGTCACCGGCCACGGCTTGCCCTCAGGATTGGATCGGCATCGTCGGGCGACTCTGCCGCGCCATCGATGAATTTTTCAACCTCCGACCACTTCCATCGGGTCGCACCGCTCGGCATCTTCCGTGGCTTGGGCAAGTGGCCCTTGCGCGTCCAGTCCCAGATCGTGCTCTCAGATATGTCCATCAAGATGCTAAGCGTCTTTGCGCTGACGTATGCCAGTGGTCTGGCCTCGACGGCGAACTCGGCGGGCTGCACATGGGCCATGCGAACGGGGGGCATGCCTCTGGCTCCTTCTATTGGGGTTAGTTGGGCTGGTAGAACTGCTGGATGCGCCGGCGGCGCGCTCTGGCGGCGGGGAGCCCTATCAGCATGTGCGCGACGCGGATCGGCACGCAGATGATGACGAAAGCGGTGAGGAGGTCGGTCATGCTAAGGAAAAGGCGTGAAGGAGCGCTGGACTTGGCGGTGCCCTAAATTTCATCGGTCGCATTTCTGCCCCACCCGCAACCAATTGTGGCTCTGGTTTCCGCAGGTTGTCGTCCTCAGAAATCTCGGCAACCGGCGGCTGAGTCTTGTGGATTGGGATGACAAGTTGTCGAAGGGTAGCCGAGGTCCGTGAGTGGACTGACGCGCCCGCAGAGATCTTGGTCACGAACGCCGGAATTTCCCCGGTGCTGAGAGGGAGGGCATTGAATTGAAGCCATTGATTATGTTTTACCAGTCGCCCCGGTTTGGACACTTGCCCCATTCCGGGGCTTTTGGTGGCAAAAACGCTCACGCCGCTACCTCCCGAGCTTCGACCAGGTGCGCGCAATTCGACCGCACCAGCGCTTCGGCCAGCGGCGGGCAGACACTGTTCCCGACGCAGGAAACCTGCACGTCCTTCGGGAAGGCCTCGAACTCCCACTCGCCGTCCCGCTGGTGCCAGACGCCCTCGATCACGTAGTCGGCTGGGAAGCCTTGCGCGTTGAAGAGCTCGCGCGGGGTGAGCATCCGCATGCCCACGTCAACGATGACGAAGGACGTGCCACCGATCTCGAGGGTGACGAACTCGCGATCATCCCAGAGCCCGTGCTGACGCAGCAGTTCGGCGACCTGGCGGGCCCGCGGCGCGTGCGCCTCGTCGAAGGGCGGGGCCGCGAGCGCGGCCTGCATCGGGCCCATGCTGTCTTTGGTGGTGACCGTGTGCATCGGCTCATGTGCCGGGGCGCCGTCGCCGGTGCCGTAGTATTTGGCCAGCCATGCGGCGACGGGCGTCTGGTGGCTGCCGGAACTCGTGACGGTCGAGATCGGCTCGCTGACGGGACGGCCCGGGTGCACGCCCAGCAGGTCGTTGTTCTGCTGGGCGAGGTAGGCGGCGACCGGGTATTGCTTCACTCCGCCGGCGACGACGGTGTTCAGCGGCGCGGTGATGTCGAGCGCGCGGGGTGCCTGTCCTTTCCGTTCGCCGTTCCCGACATGCACCATCGTCGCGGCGATCATGCTGTTCTGATCCTTCTTGCTTGCGCAGATCGTGTGATGCGGATCCTCGATCGACCGGCAGCGCCCGCCCTGCTGCGCATAGGTCAGCATTGGCGCTACGACGGCGCTGTGGTTGCCTTCGGCGCAGACGGTGGGGTGAGGCTGCGCCACGGGGCCCATGCGGCGCGTGGTGCCCTTCAGGCTGGCCAGCAGGGGCGCGAGGATGCCGAGCGGAGCGGCGCCGCCCGGGCGCTTGAGGAAGCTGTTGGCGGTGACCGTTGGGAGCGGGGCCGCGATGTCGCTGCCGGTGGCGCCCGTCATGAATTTGGCGATCGAGGGCGTAACGAGTGCTGTCTTGCCGCCACCGCCGGCCACAATCGTCGGTACCGGGGCGCCGATGTCGGCGGCCACCGATGCACCGAAGTGGCGCATAAGGGTTGGGGCCGTGAGAGCGTAGCCGCTTGCGGTTGTGATGGTCCGGACTGGCTCGGTTGCTGGCCATGTGTTCGGCGCGCGCCCGGTGGTCTTCCCGTTCGCAACGTTCACCAGCGTCGGGGTGACCAGTGCCTTCTCGCCGCGGTTCGCGCCGGTTACGGTGCGCAGCGGATCGTCGAGAACCTCGGTGCGCGCGCCATGGGTCAGGTTGACCAGGAAGGGGCGCTCGGCGTCCAGCACGTAGCGGCGCAGCCCCTTGGCGACCCGGGCGAGCGTGTTGACGGCCAGCGGGCGTACGGCGCGCAGCCCATGCTTGGCCATGATCTCGGCCTTGCTGTCGAAGATGCTCGGGCAGGGCAGCGACCAGTCGATGCATTCCGCAGCGGTGCGCCACGGCAGCAGCTTTCCCGCCTTCACCTCTTCCGAGTCCGGCGCGCCATGCGTCGGCGCGGGCCAAACGATGCGCTTGCCGCCGAAGCGGATGGCGACGAACAGCCGCTTGCGGATCGTCGGGGCGCCGTAGTCGCAGGCGCGCAGCTCGCGGCGCTCGATCTTCCCGCCGAGCTTGCGGATCGCCTTGCACCAAGCGGCGAAGGTCTCGCCCTTGCGCGCCGGGCAGGGCACCAGCCCGCGCTCGGTCTCGATCAGCGGCCCCCAGCCCGCGAACTCCTCGACGTTCTCCATCAGCACCACGTCGACGCGCCCACCGCTCTTCTGGATGCGCTCGATCCACCCGGGGATGATCCACGCGAGATCGCGGATGTTGCGCGCCACCGGCTTGCCGCCCTTGGCCTTGCTGAAGTGCTTGCAGTCCGGGCTGAACCACATCAGGCCGATGTGTTTGCCTGCGAGGTGGTCGAGCGGATCGACGCGGTAGACGTTCTCGGACAGGTGCAGCGTGTCGGGGTGGTTCGCCGCGTGCAGCGCCAGCGCCGCCGGGTTGTGGTTGATCGCGATGTCGGGCCCGCGGCCAAGGGCCATCTCGATGCCGGTGCTGGCCCCGCCGCCGCCGGCGAAGCTGTCGACGATCAGCGGCAGGCCGGTGAAGGCGCGGTCGGGCAGTTCGGGAAAGTCGAAGGTGTCGCGCATCAGAAGAGCGCCTCAAGGAACGCCGCCATCGCGCGGATCGTCACGCCAAGCTGCTCGACCGCGGCGCAGATCACCCACATGCCGCCGGTCACGATGATGCCGAAGATCAGGACCGCTGCCCACCAGCCCGACGGCAACGGCGCGCGCGCGGCGCGGGGCTGCCTCTGCGAGCCCTCGCCGAAGACCTGGCCCTCTTGATCTCTGAGGGGCGGAAAGGCTGCGGATTTCCGGGGCGCGCTGGCGCCAAGCCGCGCTTGTCCGACGGCTTCCAGATGTTCGGGCGGGAGATGGTTGAACGTCTCCATCAGTCCATCCCCAGCGCGGCTTTGTACATCTCGAGCACCGCCTCTTCCTCGGCGACGTCATCCGGGTCCCGCTTGCGCAGGGCGATCACCTTACGCATGACCTTGGTGTCGTAGCCGCGCCCCTTGGCCTCGGCCATGACCTCCTTCTGCTGGTCGGCGATCTCTTTCTTCTCGATCTCGAGCCGCTCGAAGCGTTCGATGAACTGCTTCAGTTCGCCGGCAGCGACGCCGTAGGCGTTGTTCTTCACCTCGACGTCTTCGGCGGTCTCCTTCATCGGAGCGCGCTTGTTCATCCCCGTGCGCGCCATCTCGGCGGCGCGCAGTTCCTCCGGCAGTTCGGTCATGACAACCTCGCGCTGACCCACATGGTCGGCGCTGGTGACGATCCCGAGGGCTTCGAGGTGCTCCATCAGGCGAGCTGCGCGGTTATAGCCAATCGAGAGGCTGCGCTGCAGGTAGCTGGTCGAGGCCTTCTGGGTTTCGATGACGAGTTTTGCGGCCTGGTGCGAAAGCTCATCCACGACAACCGCGGCAGCGGCCACGATCTGCTCTGGACTGGCCTTCGCGAAGTCCTTCTGGAAGTCGGTCGTCTGGGTCATGAGCATCTTCGATCCTCGAGCGGGAGTTGTGGCCCCTGCCGCTGGCGCTTGGGGGAAAGCGAGGCAATTCGGGTTGCGGCAGGGGATGCGGGCGGGATGCCCTGCATTCAGTGGGGCAGGCGCCCCGGTTTGGTGTCCTGCGGTGCGATCTCCTCGATCGCGACCAGGATGACGAAGGAAACGCCGAGGGCGCATGCCAGTCGGCGCGCTTCATCACGTGCAGCCTCGATGCGGGGAAACCGGCGCTTCGGCTCAGTCTTCGCGTCAAGGTGTCGAGGCTTGCGGCAGACCATCCAAAAAGGATCCTCGATCGGGCTGAGCCGCCTGATCTCTTCGGTCGCGAGCATGTAGCCCCGGCTGGTGGTGTCGATCACCCGGCTGGCACTCTCGCAGATCGCCGCGCGGTCGTGCTGGTCTTCCGTGCGCAGTTCTCTCGCCAGCTTGTCCAAAGCGTCCCGCGCGATCTTCGAGTTGGCGCGGAAGACATCATCGGGGTTCGGATGATCCCCCATCAGAGAAAGGGCACCACGACCGCGAAGATTCCGACGCAGGCCGCGCCGAGCGCGAAGCCGAGGCCCCAGCACATGCCTCTGCAAAAATCGTCGAGATACCGCTCGCGGTGGCGGATGGCGTTGCTGATCACGTCTACTCTCCTTCCAGAATGCCGCGCAGCGCGCGGGCCGAATGCGCTTCGCTGGGATCGTCTGTGCGATCCGCGATCACCGCGCAGGCGCGGGTGATCTCGGCGATCCCATGGCAGGCGAAATCCGCGACGACTGCGCGGGCCTGTGAGAGACAGAGGGCGTGGTGTCCGTGAGTGGTGGCTTCTGCTCTCGCTGCCTCTCCGCGCTCAGGCGATGGGAGGGAGGATGAACGTGCCTGCATCGGGATGCCGCCTGCCATGGGGTCGCGGGGGTGATGTCGAGCGATGGACGCGGCTCACGCCGCGTCGCCGCCCGGATGGTGGGGAAGAAAACGGGTCAGGAAGCCTGCGCGCCGCGCGTCGTGCTTTGGGCGGGCTTCCTCGACGGCCTTGCTTATCGCAGGGCGCGCCCGCTCAAGGCCGGCTGCGACCTCGCCGAGCGCGGCCTCGCCAGCGGGAGCCGTCGGGTAATGGGAGGGCATTGCTTCCAAGCGCTGCAGGCGTTCGCCGTCAATCGGCGCGCCGTGGAGTTCCTTGGCAGTCAGCCAAAGCTGGTGCGCGGCGGAAGGGAGGGATTGGGGGAGTTCTGGGTTTGTAAGCCCAGCGGCGATGGCGCTGAACTGTTGGTTCGATTGGTCCGGCATAATAGCGTCTCCAAATGAAGGTTTGTCCGCGATCGGCTGGTGCGCCTTCGGCAGATGTGCCTACAAATAGCTACGCAAAATGCGTAGTGTCAACCATTAAAATGCGCAATATGCGTAGTTATCGGGTTCGCTACTACCGGCGCCTTTCTATCGTTAAGCGCTGATGCCGGTTCACGTCAGCGCCTCTTGACCTAGCGTGAGTCGGGTGCCTAACGTGAACGGAATGAGAACATTTTACGGGGTGAGGCGTGTCGAATTCTTCAGAAAAAGCCGAGGAATGCTTGCTAAAGCTGCTGAAGGCGGCGCGGAAATCGTCCGGGCTGCCTCTGGATTTTTGGGCCGATTTTACTGAAGGGCTGCCTTACAGTTCAGTCGCGATCCTGTGCGGCAGGTCGGACCTGATACCAAAGTATGTGAACTCAAGTGGCACAGAGTAGACGCTGCGAAGCTTCTTTGCGATTGATAGCGGAAGGTCGCGCTTGCCGTTTTCATAATCACCCCACGCTTGAGGAGACATGTCCAGGCGAGACGAAAAGTCTTTCTTGTTGAGTCCGCTGAGTTCGCGGATGCGAGAGATGCGAGCCGCAACTGCGTCTCGGGAGTCGCCTTGGTCTTCGAGCACGGTGAGCCTCATTTCATGATGCTCCATCGTAGATAAACAGATTGCGGATCGCATTTATTGAAGTGCGTATTGACTAAACTACGCAAGATGCGTAGCCATGGCGGTTATGGATCACATCTCCCACATTTGGCCGAACATGGCAGAGCTCGCTTTGGACCTCGGCAAGCCGTACTCGACGGTCGCCGCATGGAAGCATCGCGGCAGCATACCCGCGAAGTACGATTTTGAGATCGTGGAAGCGGCAAAGAGGCGTGGCCACTCCCTGACATTCGAGGAACTTGCCCGGGCGCGTGTTGCGGTTCGGGGAAGGTCCGCCGCCTGAGGACATGTTCATGCCAAAACTCCATCTCGCTGTAGACAATACAGGCGCCCAACCTGCCGCGCGGACGCCGCGCCAGTCCCGCCCCAAGATTCTGGACCGGTTCGCCGTCCGGGTGACTGCGCCCGAGGTCTGGTGCCGGTTCTTGCACGCGGAATTCCGGAACCCGGAAGAAGTCGCTGCGCATTTCGAGGTCCGGTTCTCCACCGCCTGCAACTGGTGGAACGCCACCAATCGCCCGTCGGCGGACAAGGTTCTGATCGCCATGGTCGAGCACGGCGCGGCCCTGTCGTCGGCGCTTCAGGCGGAAATAGGCGAGCGGAGGGCGGCATGACGCCGCCCGGCATCGCAAGGGTGGGTCCTGGCCCGCACCGCAATTCAGTAGCGCGGGCGCTCCTCCGCCCGTTGCAAGGCGCGAAGCGGGGCCGCGTGCGGCTGAATGCCCCGCGTTTCCCTGTTGGAACTGCCGGGGCTTCGGCCCCGGCCTTCTTCTGAGGAACGCCCATGGCCTATCGCATCCCGACACGTTCCGACGATGAAGCTCTCCTCGCGCTCGTAAATAGCCGGGCCGGCGGCACATCCAGCGGAGACATTGCCAAGTCCAGCGGCCTCGCGAGCCACCAGGTTCGGGTCCGCACCAACCGCGTCAAAGAGGCGGATGAAGCGGCTGAGGGGGGGGCGGACCTGTCCGCTGCCTATTGGTGACAGGGATGCGCAATGCAGAAGCCACGTCGATCGACATGCGGGAGGCCCGCCAGCTGCGGCGCTCCGGACTGTCGCTCGAGCATGTCGCGGATCGGGTCGGATGCAGTCGGGCGCGCCTCTTGCGCGCCCTCAAGCGAGAGGGTGATCCTCTTCCCAACGGCGCTCGGCCCCGTGTTCGCAAGGGCGGCGATGCCCGCGCGTTGAAGATGCGGCTGTCCGGCGCAAAGCTGGATGACATCGCGACCGCCTTGGGCGTCGGGCGAACAACCGTTTGGCGGATGCTTCATCGGGCCGGAATGACCGGCGGCGTAGCGCGGAGGGCGGGTCGATGAATCGCAGCCCTCGTGAATGCTTCGAAAGCGCTGCCACCGCTCTCGCCCTGCGCAAGGGCGGCATGACAGCCTGCGCCGACAGCATCATCGCGCTCAGCGACGCGCTCGACAGCTATCCGCGTGCAGCTCCGGGCGACGATCTCGGCCCGGCTCATGGCCGCGCTCGCGTGGTCATTGATGCCCGGCTTGCGAGTGACGAGTCCAGATTTGCGACAGCGAAATATGCGCTCGAACTCGAGATGGCGGCCTATTGGGCGCTCCGGGCGCGGGCACTGCCCAGCAAAGGAAAGTTCTGATGGATGTTCTCAGCGAGACGTGGTGGTACCCACTGCAATACGGCGACACGCTCTCCAACCATGAGTGGATTCCGCTCTACATCAACCGCCTGATGGCCTCCGACTTCGTTGCGCACGCGATTGCCGAGGGGCGCCGGGGTGATATCGGGACCGCGCTCCTGCTTTGGGTCGGAAGCTTCAAAGAGGATCCAGCGGGCACGCTTCCTGATGATGATGTGCGCCTCGCCCAGATCGCCGGATTTGGCCCGGACGTCGCCGGTTGGCGCGCGGTGCGACCTGGGGCGCTCTACGGTTTCGTTCCGGTCGAGATTTCTGGTGCAGCGCCCGGTCGCAAGCAGCGCCTCGCGCACCCGGTCATCGCCGAGATCGCTCATGACATGCATCGACGCAAGAGGGGGCGTGATCAGGCCCGCGAGGCAAGCCGACTGTCCTCGCTGCGAAATCGGGTGCGGATCAAACTCAAGGCGATGGGCTGGCCTCAGTCGACCTGGGAGAGCCGCACGGTGGTCGAGGCTGTCTCCATCTTCCTCGATCAGGCGAACCTCTACTGCACGGACGAGAACGTGTCCGTGGCGATGCAGGAAGCGGTCGGAATACCGCGCGAGGTTCCAAGAATAAACGGCCTCCGGGGGTCTCCCGGAGGCGTGTGATGCGGTGTGACGCGCTGTGACGATCACAGTGATATCGCAGTGACGGCACAGTGATGCATGGGCTTCGTGCCCACTTTTTTGGGCCCATGGGTGTGACTGCCCTACAGGACAAAACAACAAAATACCGAACACTAAAAAACACCTTGATACCGCGACAGGCAGCGGTGGCGAGGACGAACGCAGAGCAGGCAGAGAGAAGGCGATGGCCATGACGGAAGAGCAGACCACCACCGAAACGAAACGGGGCAGGGCGAGGCGCCTGCTTATCGAGCCGCTGACCGAGCACGGGTTCCGGAAGCCGGGGAACGTGAAGCTCGAGCAGCACGACGCCTTCCTGGTGAAGCTGGCGGACGCGCTGACCTACATGTCGGATGAGCAGCTCGGGACGCTGCGCGACATGCTGCGGTATCGCGGCGAGGGCAAGACGCGGGATGCTTGGCCGTCGATGGCGACGATCACGGCACTGGCCGAGGCTGTCGCACCGCGCCCTGTTGAGGAGCATCCGACGATCATCAGCTGGTTCGGCTCGGCGCGCGGGCCCGCGGCGTTGGCCGAGGGCGTCTTGGTCGCGGAGTTCGCCTTCCTCGAGAAACGCAAGCGCCCGCCGCTGAGCGATGGCGATCGGCGGATCATCCGCGAGCGGGCACACGAATGGGAACGGCAGCGCGAGCTTTGTCAGGATCGGGTGAGGCGGGGCATGACGCGCGACGACGATCTGAAATGGTTGCGCTGGTACGAAGGCATGGAGCGGCGCGCGATAGCCCTGCTTCCGGAGGGAGGGGCATGATGATGGCTCCTCTTTCGGCTGGCGCGGTTCGTCCCGGGCGCGCGGTGAAGCGCTCGGTAAGCATCTGGGAGCTTCTGGTTTGGGCCTTCCAGCGAGAGAAGATAAGCATCGAGTTTGATGAACTCTCCCGGCTGGCGGGCGAGCGGCCCGGTGTCGGCATGGAATACACCCTCATGCAGCGGCACAATCTCGGCTGCTCTGTCGATGGCGGCGGACGGTCCGAGCCGCATCCGGACGCTGACCTCGTCTCTTCGGCGCTCGCCGCGCTTCCGGAAGCGGTGGGTGGCCGGCGCATGGCGGTCTGGATCGCAAGCCTAGCTCAGTCCGGCCAGTGGCCTGAGGTCGATTGCCAGCCTCATGCCAAGTGCGAGCCCGCGGCGGTCCGCCGGTGCAAGCACGGCGTCTATGCCGAGCGGACGTTCTGGGCCGGGGACGGCAACATGCATCGCTGGCCGCAGAGCCAGCTCGGCAAGAACGACGGCTACGTCTGCCTGGTTCGGTACACCGGGACAGCCCGAGATGTCGCCTCACAGAGGCGGGCGTGGCTGGAATGGCGTGGTGCGCTTCTCGAGCTGCGCAGCACCTTTCAGATCAGGGGGCTGACAGCGTTCGAGGTGAACGATGACCTGCCGCCGTTGGCGCCCTGGAGGGAAGGCGGATGACCAACGTGTTTCTCCTAGTTCTCGCGATGGTAAGCTTTCAGGTCGAAGGCAACAGCGCTCATGCGCTGGGGTCGACCTCGGCGTGCAAGTGGTTCTTCGCCATCAGCGGCAGATGCGGTGTCTGGTACGAACTCTTCCAGAACACGGCGCCCGAAAACAAACTGGCTGGTAAAAACGTCGCCGAAGAAGGTGCAATACCTGACCTCACCAAACACGGCGATCCCATGAGTCGGTACATTGGAGCCTACGTGTCGGAGGGTAGCCAAATCTTCCGCAGAAATCCCATACTGCCGCAAGTACATCTTCACCGATCTGCTCTTCTCCGAGCGGCCCAGGTTGCTCCATTTGTTCGAAAACGTTCCAAGATCGGCGTCGGAAGGCCAATCTTTCGGAAATCCGTCGGTGCCAGCGGAATCGTGGGCATAAACCATGGGAAACGCCCTGAATTGGAACCATTTGACTGGCGTCTGCCCGGAGTTCTCGAAGAAGATCAAGATCTCCGGTGCGGTCCGAAACGGCCCTCCCCAGACAAACTCTGCCTCGCTCGCGGTTACGTAAGCCTGGGCCTGAGCCTCACCAATCTGTCTGGTGTCTCTCGCCATTCTCTGGGTCTCGCGCAGCGTGAAGTAGACCAAAAATACGGACAGCAAGCCGACGGCACTGCCTGCGACCCCGGTGTATCCCATTATACGTGTGAACAGAGCCACCTCTTCCTGGGACTGAAGGTTGCGCTCGGCGCGCTTTGCATCCTCGCCGGCTTCTATTTCATCCTCCAAGCAGCGACGGAGGAGCGTCGGAGAAAGGTTGGCCCCGCAGTGGAGCTCTATCCGTTCTGTGGTCTGTTCGCGGGAGGCTTTGGCGCCTTCTTCATTGCGTACTCGCTGCTCGGTTAGCCTCGCGGATAGGTCCCAGATCAAGACAGCCATAGCTAGCGCTATGATCAATACGAGTAGTGCTATCGCGAAATGGCCTTGTTGCAACTTCTTAAGCATGTCGACTTGAGCAACTCGTGAATAGTGATTCCAACGGCTTGGAGCGTTTCAGGAACTCGGCCCACTGTCACGTAGCCTGCTGGCTCGCAGAAAGTATCTTGACTTCAAAGTCACTCTGTTGACATCTTGCCTGCGAACCGAAGTGCGCCCGGAGCGGAGACCCCGCTGCCGGGCGCTTCTCGTTCAGCCTGCCGCCGTGAGGGCCTGCGCTTGCGCGGGTCCGCTTGAGCGGCGGTGGGCTGGCCTATCCACCGGAGACAGCATGGGACGATTGAGCGGACGCGGCCTGCCGTCGCGGCTTGGCGCGCCTGCCTCTCGGCTGCGGAAGTCGGCGCCGCCGAAGGGCGACGACAAGGCGCGGCGCTCGAAGGACTGGCTGAACACGGCGCGATGGCAGCGGCTCCGGATGAAGGTGCTCGAGCGCGACCAATTCATCTGTCGGCAGACCGGCGTCATGCTGATCGGCAAGTATCCTGCGCCGAACAGCCCGGTCGTCGACCACATCAAGCCGCATCGCGGCAACCCTGATCTGTTCTGGGATGAAGAGAACCTGCAGTCGGTCAGCAAGGAATGGCACGACGCGGAGAAGCAGAGCCTTGAGCGGCGCGGTCTGGCCTGAGGTCGGACGGCGCAAGAGCCTAATTCTCTTAGCTTAATTCTCTTATTTTCAGATCAGGTGGGGGGGTACCTCGAAACTTCAGGGGGCCTTCTCGGCCTAGACCCGCGTCCCCCTCATTCGGAGATTTTTTGTGTCTGACGATGAAAATTCCTGCGAGGTCGACCTCTGGGGCAATCGCATCTTCAGCCGCAAAGGCAAGAGGGGCCGACCGCCCTTCGAACGGACCGAAGAAAATGCACGTAAAGTCAGTATGTTGCTGGCTATGGGTTGGTCCAACTCCCGGATCGCGCGTTGCATCATCGATCCGCGGACCGGAAAACACATCTCGGAGCCGACGCTGAAGCGGTATTTTAGATCCGAGCTTCAGGAGCGGGACTTCCAGCGAGATCGCCTGGTGGCGCGGCAGCTTGAGGTCGCGGCGACCGCGGCCTTCGACGGCGGCAACGTCGGCGCAATGCGGTTTCTTCAGACGCTGGTCGAGAAGAATGACACGATGCGGGCCGAGGAGCGCATGGGGCGCCTCGATCGCGACGAGCCGAAGAAGGAAGAGAAGCTCGGGAAGAAGCAGACCGATGCCATCGCCGCAGAGGAGGCCGACGCGTTGCTGATGGCTGAGCTCGAGCAGGAGGCCACCAGTGGAAAACGCCACTGAGGTTTCCCCGCGGTTCGCCTGCCCGGACTGGTGGGCGAAGCTGAAGGCCGGCGAGACGCCGATGGCGGATGTTCCGCTGAACCAGGCCAAAGCGGCGAAGGCCCTGGCCTTCTTCAACCGCCTTCGCCTGCCGGACGTGCCAGGCAACCCGCCGATGCGCGAGGCCTGCGGAGATTGGTTCAAGGATATCCTCGCGGCTTTCCTTGCCAGCGAGGACCCGGGAACGCAGGAACGCCTTGTCTGGGAATGCCTGTGCATGGTGCCGAAGAAGAATAGCAAGTCGACCTACACGGCGGCGCTTGCTCTGACGGCCCTTTACCTCTGCGAGGTACCGAACGGTCAGATGCTGCTCATCGGGCCGTCGCAGAACATCTCGTCCCGGTGTTTCGACCAGGCACAGGCGATGATCCGGCTAGACGAAGACCTGGCGCTGATCTTCAAGGTGCAGGATCACATCAAGACGATCAGCCGCCGGAAGACGGGGGCGAAGCTGGAGGTCAAGACCTTCGACACCTCGATCGTCACGGGGGAAATCCCGGTCATGACGATCATCGACGAGTTGCACGAGCTTGGGAAAAAGTCGGCGGCGATTCAGGTGATGCAGCAGATCAGGGGTGGCGGCATCACCATGAACGGCGGACAGCTCATGATGATCACCACCCAGTCGGACAAGCGGCCGGCGGGCATCTGGAAGTCCGAGCTACAGAAGGCTCGGGCGATCCGGGACGGCAAGGCGGGCAGGGCGCCGATCATGTTGCCGGTGCTCTACGAGTTCCCGGAGAAGCTCCAGAAACTTGAGGCTTTCTGGCGGAAGCGGGAGAACTGGACGCTCCTGCTGCCCAACCTCGGGCGGTCGATCAGTCGGCAGCGCCTCGAAGACGACTACACGAACAACGGCTCGGTTTCGCCGGAGGCCGAGCAGGTCTGGGTTTCCCAGCACCTCAATATCGAGATCGGCTTGGGCCTTCACGATGACCGGTGGGTCGGCGCTGATTATTGGCCCAAGGCGGGGCGGTCCGATCTAACCTTGGCCGAAGTCATGGCCACTTCCGACGTTTGTGTCGTCGGCGTCGACGGCGGCGGTCTCGATGACCTTCTCGGCCTGTGCGTCATGGGGCGCCATGCCGAGACGAAGGTCTGGCAGGTATGGGTGAAGGCTTGGGCAGATCGGGATGTTCTGCAGCTTCGCAAGAGCATCGCGCCGGAGCTCGAAGACTTGGATGCAGCGGGGGAGCTGGTTCTGGTCGACAACATCGAGGCTGAGGCGAACCCGGAGATTGTCGAGATCTGCGGCCAGCTGAAAGCGGCGGGCCTGCTGCCCGAAGATGACTCGATCGGGATGGACCCCGAAGGGGTCGGAAGCATCATCGACGCGCTGATAGAGGCGGGGTTCCGCATCGAGGATATCCGCCCGATCAGCCAAGGATACAAGCTGAACGCGGCGATCA
Source organism: Alloyangia pacifica (assembly GCF_003111685.1). Classification (NCBI taxonomy): domain Bacteria; kingdom Pseudomonadati; phylum Pseudomonadota; class Alphaproteobacteria; order Rhodobacterales; family Roseobacteraceae; genus Alloyangia; species Alloyangia pacifica. The sequence goes on from NZ_CP022190.1 coordinate 556,855, forward strand.
AAAGCGCGCCCGTCAAGCTAAAGAATGGGTCAATGACCCACTGCGGTCAGCGCATCATGGATTGGTGCGTCGGCAACGCGAAGGTCGAGGCGCGGGGCAACGCGGTGATCGTGACCAAGGCGCAGAGCGGATCGGCGAAGATCGACCCGCTTATGGCGATGTTCAACGCCGTGATGCTCATGAGCTGGAACCCGGTCGCGAGTGGCGGGCCCAGTGTCTACGCCAGCCGCGGTGCTCTGGTAATCTGAAGGGGCCGACATGGGTTTCATGAACTGGTTTCGCGGCCCCCGGGTAGCGACACAGAGGAAAGACGGCGGGCGCCAAGTGAATACGCCCGACGAGCTTGCCGATGCCATCCGGCATCAGAGCATGTCGAATGCGGCCGGGATGCCGGTGACGGCGAATACAGCGATGCGCGTGGCGGCGGTCTATGCCTGCGTCCGGCTCATTTCGGGCGCCGTGGCGAACCTGCCGATCGATGTGAAGGAGCGGATCAACGACGATACCAGGACGAACCGTCCCGATCTGTTGCTTTGGTCAGTTCTGAGGCGCAAGCCGAACGGCTGGCAAACACCGTCGCAGTTCAAGCGGATGATGCAGGCGCACATCCTGCTGCGGGGAAACGCCTACGCCCAGATCGTCTGGTCGCGGAACCGGGTCATCGCGCTTCTGCCGCTTGACCCAGACCGGATGAAGGTGAAGCAGGCCGATGACCTGTCGCTGCGCTACACCTATACCCGGCGCGATGGACGCGAAGTACCGCTGAAACAGGAAGAGGTTTTCCACCTCGTGGGCCTGACCCTGGACGGTGTGACCGGCGTCTCGGCAATTACCTATGCCCGCGAGACCATCGGCCTCAGCATGGCTCAAGAGCGCCACGGCGCGACCACCTTCAAGAACTCGGCCCGCCCGAGCATCGTGCTCAAGCACCCGGGCAAGCTCGGGAAAGAAGGCTTGGAATTCCTGCGCGCCAGCCTCGACGAATACCGTCAGGGCGGAGAGAGCGAGGGGAAGGCCCTGATCCTCGAAGAGGGAATGGACACCAACCAGCTGTCGATGACCGCCGAAGACGCCCAGTGGATCGAGAGCCGGAAGTTCTCGCGCACCGACATCGCGATGTTCTTCGGTGTGCCGCCGCATATGATTGGCGACACCGAGAAGAGCACCAGCTGGGGCAGCGGCATCGAACAGCAGTCGATCGGGTTCGTGACGTACACGCTCGAGGACCACCTCACGACCTGGGAGGAGACCTCCAATCGCGATCTGATCCGCGAGCCGAACGTCTACACCCGTTTCAACCGGCGGGCGCTTGTCCGGGGCGACATCAAGACCCGCACCGAACACTACGTGAAGATGCTCCAGTGGGGTGTCTACAGCCCGGACGAGGTGCGGGCCCGCGAAGACGAGAACCCCCGCCAGGATGGCAAGGGTGGCGTTTACTATGACCCGCCGAACACCGCTGGCCAAACCGACAAGAAAGAAGGTGATCTCGATGACCCTAAAGAGCCTGCCTGAAATTCGGGCCGGGCGCATGCCCGACACCTTCGCCTTCGAGGCGGACCCCGAGGCGTTCGACCGCTGGAGTTCGGGCATATCCGCCGCACAGGCGCCAGAAAACACCATCTCGATCCTCGATGTGATCGGGGAAGACTACTACGGGGAGGGCGTCACCTCGCGCCGGGTTTCCGCGGCGCTGCGGCGCATCGGTGACCAGGAGGTCTACGTCGACATCAACTCGCCGGGCGGCAATTTCTTCGAGGGCGTCGCGATCTACAACATGCTGCGCCAGCACTCCCAGAAGGTCCATGTGCGGATCCTCGGTCTGGCCGCCTCCGCCGCGTCGGTCATCGCCATGGCTGGCGACGACATCCAGATTGGCCGGGCCGGGTTCCTGATGATCCACAATGCGTGGGTGGTCGCGATCGGCAACCGGCACGACATGAGCGATGCGGCTGCGGTGTTGGAGCCCTTCGACGACGCGATGGCCTCGGTCTATGCCGCGCAGTGCGGCGCCGAGAAGACGAAGGTCGCCGAATGGATGGATCGCGAGAGTTGGTTCAACGGCGAGCAGGCCGTCGAGCTCGGGCTCGCGCACGGCCTTCTGCCGGCCGATGCCATTGCCGAAGGCGAGCCGAAGAGCCGCACTCAGAATTCCACCAAGAAGGTGGATACGCTGCTGGCGAAAGCTGGCCTGCCTCGCTCAGAACGCCGTGCGCTTCTGGGCGATCTAAAGGGGGGTACGCGCGACGCTGCCCCCAACGTCACGCACGACGCTGGCGATTGGACCCCCGCTGCTCAGCAGCTGATCAACCTCATTCGGTCGTAAAGGAGCATTCCGATGACCAAGCATTTCACCCCGGCGCCGAAGGCGCGCGGGATCGTCATGGTGCGTGCGGACGCATCGAACCCCACTCAAGTGCTCGCGGACATGAAGCGCGCCTTCGAGGAATTCAAGGCCGAGCGCGAGGCCGAAATCGCAGACCTCAAGAAAGGTCAGCAGGACGTTGTCCGCTCGGAGAAAATCGACAAGATCAACACCGAGATCAGCGCGCTTCAGACATCGCTCGACGAGGCGAACTCGACTCTGGCGGCGCTGCGGACCGGCGGGAACGGCGGCGCGGGCGTGGACCCGGACGTGGCGGCGCATTCCACCGCTTTCAATTCGTGGTTCCGCCGCGGCGAGCGCGCGATCGATGCAAATCTGCACGACCTCGAGGTCAAGGCCGCGCTGACCACCGAGAGTGATCCGGACGGCGGCTACCTGGTGCCCGAAGAGATGTCGACTGAGATTGACCGTGTGGTCGGGACGATCTCGGCCATGCGAGAGCTGGCGACGGTCATGTCGATCGGCACCGACACCTACAAGAAACTGGTCAGCATGGGCGGCGCGGGCTCCGGCTGGGTTGGCGAGAAGGAGAAGCGGGATGAGACCGGCACGCCGACCCTCCGTGAGCTGATCTTCAACACGCAGGAACTCTACGCGAACCCCGCGGCGACGCAGAAGGCGCTCGACGACAGTCGCCTCGATATCGCCCAGTGGCTCGCCAATGAGGTCTCCACCGAATTCGCCGAGCAGGAGGGTCTCGCCTTCATCTCCGGCGATGGCGTGAACAAGCCCCGCGGCGTCATGGCTTACGACACCGTCGCGAATGCCAGCTACGCTTGGGGCAAGATCGGGTTTGTCGCCTCGGGGAATGCCGGCGGTTTCGCCGCTCCCACCTCTTCGGTGAGCCCGGCAGATTGCCTGATCGACCTCTACTACGCGCTGAAGCAGCAGTACCGGAACGGTGCGAGCTGGCTGATGTCGGACGCCACCATGGGTAAGGTCCGCAAGTTCAAGGATGCCGAAGGCAACTTCATCTGGGCACCTCCGGCCGGTACCGCCGACGTCCCGACGATCCTGGGCAAGCCGGTCAGCACCGACGACAACATGGACGCCGTGGCGGCGAACAAGTTCCCGATCTCCTTCGGCAACTTCAAGCGCGGCTACCTGATCATCGATCGGTTCGGCATCCGTGTTCTGCGCGATCCCTACACCAACAAGCCCTACGTGCACTTCTACACCACGAAGCGCGTTGGTGGCGGGGTGCAGAACTTCGAGGCGATCAAGCACCTCAAGATTTCCACCTGATCTCGGCAGGGCGGCTTCGCGCCGCCCTTCTTCCTTCACCTTTCACATAGGGGGTTCGTCCCATGAAAGACCTGCATTCAGGAATGACGGCGCTGGTGGCGATTGCGGCCGCTACGCTCTCCGACGACAACACGCCTCCCACCATCGATCTTCAGGGCTACAACGCAGCAGAGGTCGTTCTTGCTGTCGGGGTTGGCGGCATCACCTTCACGGGCGCCAACAAGGTTGAGTTCAAGCTCACCCATTCCGATGACGACGCAACCTATGAGGCTGTGACCGCCGCCGACGTTCTTGGCGTCGATGCGGTTGCCGATGGCGGGATCGTCAAGGCGCTGACCGCCGAGCACGCCGCGGCTGCGGCCTATCGCTTCGGTTACGTAGGCGGTAAGCGCTACCTCAAGCTGCTGGCGGACTTCTCCGGCACACACGGTACCGGCACGCCCATTGCGGCTGTGGTGCTGGCTGGAGAGGGTCACGACAACCCGCAGGCAGACCAGGCCTGATCCGATGATCCGGCCTTCGCTCAAGGTCCCTCCGGCGTTGCCCCTGGTGACGCTGGAGGAGTTGAAGGTGAATGCGCGCATCGGCTTCGATGACGACGACGCTCTCCTTCAGTCGTATCTCAATGCGGCGATTGCGCACCTCGACGGCTACGCCGGGATTCTGGGCCGCTGTCTTGTGACCCAGACCTGGGAGCAAGGGTTCGTCGATTGGTGCTACAGGCTGCGGCTTCCGTTTCCTGACGTGGCTTCGGCGACGATCGCATATGTCGATGCTGATGGCGCCGAGAAAAGCGTTGCGGGGTCGCTCTTCGAGATCGTCGAGGGGCCGATGGGTGCAGAGGTGGTCTTCAAGGATGATTTCTCGGAGCCGAGCCTGAGCGATGACGCGGCGCTGCCGATCAAGATCAGCTTCGAGGCTGGGTACGGCGCGCCAGGCGACGTGCCCGACGACATCACGCTCGTGGTCACCGCGCTCGCCCGGCACTGGTTCGACGGCCAAGAGGGGCTGCCACCTCAGATGGTCATGCTCGATAAATACAGGTTTGTGCCGGTATGAACGCGCCAAAGCTGGTCGACAGTCTGTCCTTCGATGCGCCGATTTATGACGCGCGCGGCCTCCAGACCGGGTGGTCAGAGGGGGCGTATAGCTGCCGGGCGCAAATTCGGTACCTGCGCGGGGGCGAAGCTGTGCAGGCCGCACGGCTGGATGGCAAACAGCCGGCGGTCGTGACCATCAGGCGCAGCGATGTCGCCGACATGATCACCTCGGATTGGAAGATGAAGGACGCTCGCCGCGGCACGATCTTTAACGTCCGTGCCATCGTCCCGACGGAAGATCGGGCCTGGCTTGAAATCACCGCCGAGAGCGGGGTGGCGACATGAGTTCGTCCGAGGCCTTCCAGAACCTTGTCGAGGCGACGCTGCTCGCCGCGCCGGGTGTCGCCGCCCTGGTGGGCGACAGGGTCTACGAGGTCGCGCCGCCGGCCGACCGCCGAAAATACCCGGATGTCACCTTCGGCCCTTCTGACGGCACCGACGAAGACGCCGACTGCATCAACGGCGAAGAGCACGTCCTGCAGATCGACATTTGGGATCGGAACTACGGGCGGAAGTCCCGGCTCAAGCGGGTCGCCGATGCTGTCCGCTCGGTGCTGCACAAGGCAGAGCTCGACATGCCCGATCCCTATGCGCTCGCGCTGATCGAAGTTTCTCGCGTCCGGATCCTCGATGACCCGGACGGCATCACGGTCCACGGTGTCGTTTCCGTGCGTGCCATCATCGAAACCTACGCCTGACAAGGCGCCGAAGGGGAGAAGCTATGCCCACGGTCAAGTTCACGAAGCCATTCCGCTGGAAACCAAAGCCCAGCGTATCGATCCGCTACCCGGAGGGCCATGAAGGGTCCGTCACCCGTGCCTGCGCCGAGGCCGCGATCGCGAAGGGCTATGCGGTCAAGGCCGGCGGCGCGGACAAAGGGGGCGCGGATGCCGTCGAAGATCCTCAATCTGGCAAAGCTGGATAAGAAGCTGAAGCGCCTGCCGCCCGAGACAAAGAAGCGGGTCCGGAAGGCGATGGAAGAGGCGGCAGACAAAGTCGTCGCCATGATGAAGAACCTGGCGCCCGACAGTGGCGACGGCTCCCACGGCAAGCCGCCCGGCACGCTTCGCGATAGCATCGGTTGGACTTGGGGTGCCGCGCCGAAGGGCTCGTTCGTCCTCGCCGCGCTGAAGGGAGCGGGAGTTGGGGGTGACCTCATCCTCACGATTTACGCTGGGAACAAAGAGGCCTTCTACGCGCGCTGGCAGGAGTTCGGCACGGTGAAGATGCCCGCTAGCCCGTATTTCTACGTCAGCTGGCGCGCCAACCGGAAAGAGGCGCGCCGAGAGGTTCGCAAAGCGGTCCGCGAGTCGGCGAAGGCTGCAGCCCGCGGCTCGTAGCCGCGCCGTCACGGATAGATTTCTGCTTCGGCAGGGTGCTGAGAAATGGCCTTCGGCAAGCCGTGGGGCTCACCATTCCGGTGGGCCATTTGTTTTGATGGAGCCCAGCGATGGCAAAACCCACCACAGTCAAGTTCGGGCAGTTCTTTGTCCGGCTTTCCGACGGCGCTGAGACGTCGACGTTCACCGCGCCCTGCGGGTTCACCTCGAAGTCGTTCAACCGCAGCAAGACGTTCGGCGAGACCAACGTGCCGGACTGCGACGATCCCGATGCGCCGTCGTGGATCGAGCGCGACGTACAGAGCATGTCCGGCTCGATCAGCGGTGAAGGTGTGCTGGCCAAGTCGGCGATCCCGGAGTGGGAAGCCGCGCTCGCGAGCTCGGACAGCATCGAATGCGAGGTCGAGTTCGTCTATCCGGACGGCGACTCCGACATCTACACCGGCAGCTTCCACGTGGAATCCTTCGAGACGGCGGGCACACGTGGCGAGCGGGTCACGGTGTCGGTCTCGATGCAGTCCGATGGTGAGATCACCTACGAACGGACCACCGCACCGTGAGCCGCGGTGGGCGCGTAACGCTGGATTGGGCGGACGGGACATACCCGTTCGCCCTCGGCATCGGGCAGCTCGAAGAGTTGCAAGAGAAATGCGACGCGGGGCCATGGTACATCCAGTGGGCGCTGCAGTCGGCCATGCTGGCCAGCGGCATGGGCTCGCAGCCGCCGAAGGACATTTCGCCGGCCTATGTTTCCGAGGTGATCCGCCTCGGGCTCATCGGCGGGGGCATGGATGCGATCCCGGCGCTGAAGAAGGTCCGCGCCTATGTCGGGCCCGGGCAGCTGGCCGAAAATCTACCGTTCGCCTTCTCGATCATCAGCGTGGCGATCCAAGGCGTGCCGGAGGATGAGCCGGAAAAGCCGGAGGGGGAAAGCGAGATGAGCGCGAACCGCTCCCCCGAGGAAAGCTCAGGTTCGCGCAAATATACGGAACCGGCGCAGCCGTCGGCCTAAGCCCCGATCAGGTCGCGTCCTGCTCGCTCTGGAAGTTCGGCGCCGCCGTGGCGGGCTGGAACGCGGTCCACGGCGGCGACGAGGGTGGCGGCATCTCGGCTCAGGAAGAGGATGATCTGTGGAAGGGGATCATCGAGCGGACGGGTTAGGGTTTCCGTTTGGCGGCGGCTTCGAGACGTTCTTGCTCGATGACGTCGTCAGAGACGATCTCACGTCCGCCGAGCATCATTGCAATCCCGAGGGCCCCGATGGTCGTCAGCGCGACGTAGAGCATGGGCTGGGTCGCTAGCCCGGGCTCAAAGCGCCCGCGGGCGACCCCTTCCATCATCGAGACGTAGAAATACCCGCTCAACGCGACTGAGCCGATGAAAAACACCGCGCCGGCTGACCCGGTGGTGGAGAAGCGCGATCGTAATTTCATGAACCCTCCCAGGGATAAAAGATGGCAACTGATCTAGAAAAGCTGGTCGTTCAGCTTTCGGCGGACATCAAGCAGTACGAGCGCGAGATGCGCAAGGCGGTTGGCGTCTCGCAAAAGCAGGCGAGAGCGATCGAGAAGCGCTACCAGCAAATGGACAACCGTCTGGGTGCGATCGGTCGCAGCGCGGCGCAGTCAATCATCACTCCGTTGGCCGGTATCGGCGCGGCTCTCTCTGTGCGTGAGGTCGCGCGGTATGCTGACGCTTGGACTGGCGCTCGGAACTCCCTAGCTGTTGCGGGCGTGACGGGGCAGGCTCAAGTGAGGGTTCTCGACGAACTCTATCGGGCTTCGCAGGACAATGCGGCGCCGGTGACCGCCCTCATTGATCTCTATGGCAAGGCCGCTCAGGCGAACGATAATCTGAGGGCTTCCGAGCAGGACCTCATCAAGTTCTCCGATGGCGTTGCGGTTTCGCTGCGGGTCGCCGGTGTCTCTGCGACAGAGGCCTCCGGCGCGCTCACTCAATTGGGCCAACTTTTGGGGAGCTCGCGTGTCCAAGCCGAAGAGTTCAATTCGATCAATGAGGGTGCTCGTCCGATCTTGATGGCAGTCGCTGCCGGGCTTGATGAGGCGGGAGGGTCGGTCTCGAAGCTGAAGCAGCTGGTTACCGAAGGAAAGGTTAGCGGGCAGGATTTCTTCCAAGCTTTCCTGCGTGGTTTGCCGAAGATCATGACAATGGCGGCCAACGCGGCAACCACAATCGATCAGGGCATCACACGCGTGAACAATGCGTTCACGAAGTACATCGGGGAGACGGACGAAGGACTCTCTGCCTCACAGCGTCTGGTCGCTGGCCTCACAGCGCTCGCGGACAATTTCGACCAGGTCGCGGATGTGACGCTGAAGGTGGCCAGCATCTTCGCGGCGGGGCTGCTGGGCCGCTCGATCGGCGGCATGATCGCCAAGCTGGGCCTCGCGGGCGCCGCGTTGACGAAGTTTGTCGCAGCGGCGCGCGCGGCCAGCAGCATCTCCGGCATCGCCACGGCGATCGGTGGCCTCTCCGCTGCGGCGGGCCCGCTAGGAATTCTCTTGGGTTCGACCGCGGCAACCGCCATGGTCCTCTATGCGGACGCGAGCCGGGATGCTGAGGACAAGACAAGTCGCTTGAAGTCCGAGATGGAAGACCTGGGTCTGTACGCACCGCAGGCGGCGGGTGCAATCGATCAAGTCGCGCAGTCGATCGACGATATGTCGAGTGAAGAGAGGCTTCGTCGTGTCAAGGATATCCGGGAAGAGTTGGATCGTCTCCGGGGTGGGCAGTTACTCGATCGTGTCATCGATACTGGCGATAACCTGCGGAAAATCGGAGAAGATGCAGGCAATGGCGTTGCGCGCTATTGGCGGCCGGGGAATGACCTTGAGGCCAGAGATGTTCCCGCGCTTCTCGAGGTTCAGGACATCGCAAAGGCGTTTAGGGATGGTGAAGTTGGCGCACAGGAGCTGCAAGCCAGGCTGACGGCGCTCAGCCAAATGGATATCAGCGACGAGGCGAGGAAGCTTGTCGACCGCCTCCGAGATGCGAGCTCTTTTTCTGGCGCCCTCGCGAGAGAACAGGAAGCACTCGGCGACAGCCCGGCACTGCGCGATGCGAATGACCAGCTGCAGGGCTATCGGGATCACCTCGACAACATCTCGCAGGCCCAGTTCGCGCCGCCGGTTATCGGCCAGATTGTCGACATCATCGACGAATTCGAGAAGGGTGAGCGCTCGGCGGATGACGCGAAGTCGGCTATCGATGAACTCGGCAAGACGGCGCCCGGCTTCGCGGGGTTAATTGCGAACGTGCTGAACGCGATCGGTGTGCTCGACACTCTGCGCGCGAAGGCAGTGGAGACAGCGTCCGCAGTCGCCGCAGAAGGTGGTGACCGGCCCGGGCGCGGGGATGGCGCCGCCGAGGTTGCGCGGCGGCGCGCAGATGCGGCGGCGGCGAAGGCGGGCTCGGAATTCATTGCCGAGCAGGAGCGGCTTCAGGGGCTGACCAAAGACCAGCTCGCGCTCGAGAAGGAAATGGCGTCGGTCCGCAAGGATGCGCAGAAGGCCGGCGCGACGCTCACCGAAGAGCAGATTCGCGGCATCGCGGCGGCGAATATCGCTGCGGATGATCGGCGCGCCGCCTCCGGGAAGACCGGCGGCAAGTCCAGCGCCGACAAAGCGACGGAGCGCTATGACGACGCAATCCTGAAAGAAATCGAGGGCATGCGGGCCGAGGCTGGCGCGCTGAATGAACTCGCGCTCGGGCAGGATGAATACGGCAGCGCGGTTGCAGCGGCGCGGAAAGAGGCCGAACTGCTGCAGCAGCTGCAGAACAAGGGTGTGCCGATCACGGCCGAGATGGCCACGCAGGTCCGAACTCTCACCGACAAATGGAAAGAAGCGGATGTTGCGCTCGCGGTGGCGCAGGAGCGGCACGAGGAATTCCAGGCTGCGCTCGAGGATTTCCGTTCGACAATGAGCGATGCCTTCAGCGGCCTGGTCACGGGCGCATATAGCTTCAACGACGCGCTCGGGATGGTGCTGGGCAAGCTGGCGGAACTCGCGCTTAGCAAGAACTTCGAACGCATCTGGGAAGGTGCCGGCTCCAGCGGAGGCCTAGGCGGCCCCGTCGGGGCGTTCCTGAAGGGCATCGGCTACGATGACGGCGGTTACACGGGCCCCGGTGGGAAGCACGTGCCGGCAGGGTTCGTGCACAAGGGCGAGGTCGTCTGGTCGCAGCGCGACGTGCGCCGCGCTGGCGGCGTCGGCATGGTCGAGGCCATGCGCCGCAGCGGCGGGGGGATGCCGGGCTATGCCGATGGCGGGCCGGTCCTGCCGGGCGCGACGCCGCAGATCCCGATGGCGCGACGTTCCGACATTCCGGCGGGCGCCGCGGGCGTGCTCATGGGTGAGATCGGCGTCAGCGTCGACGACGACGGCATGGTGCAGGCCTATGTGAAACGGGCTGTTATCCAGGGCGCGCGGGCCGCCGAGGCGTCTGCCGTCAACACGGTGAAGCGCAACCTTTCAGCGTGGAACCGCAACAACATGATCTACGGAGCGCCCTGATGCCCCCCATCTATGATTGGAGATCGCGGCTCTGCAATGTCGGGCAGGCCTTCTACGCTCCGGGCGCGTCTGACATGGGCGGCATGACGCTGGGCGGGTTCTTGTCGGAGAATCCCGAGCCGGGTGGCCGGTATCACCTGCGTATGAGCTTTCCGGCGTTCTGGAAGGATCGTGCGCGCAACAAGGATGCGAGCTGGACGATCACGCGCCTGTCCGCTGGTAGCATCATGCGCATTCCGCTTCTGCCCTCAGTGCAGCTGGTCGCCGCCTCCGACCTCGGGGGAACAGATGCCGGTCAGCCATGGTCGAATGACGAGCCATGGTCTACCGGTGAAAACTGGGGCTGGCGCCCGACCGCTCCGGTAGTGTCTGCGGCCGAGCGGTCCGGCACGTCCTTCCAGGCCGATCTTTCGGCTTTCGGTCAGGTGCTGGTGATCGGGGATGTGATCGGCTTCAGCCAAGACGGGCTCGATTTCGCGCACAAGGTCATGGATGTCAGCTACGCCTCCGGCAACGTGGCGACGGTGACGGTGAGCCCACCGCTTCGCCGCGCTCTGACCACGGATGATGCCATGCAGTTCCGCCCGCGTGTCATGGCGGTTTGTCGGAACGCGTCTTCGGCGCTGGCCGCGTTGACCCGCCGGAACCGGATCGCGCTCGCCGAGCTCCAATTTGTGGAGGCGCTGCTGTGAGTTTCGAGTCAGAGCTTCTCACGGCCCTCGGGCGCGCGGACGATGCCTGGGATATCCGCGCCTCGGTCCGCCGGTGCTTCTTCTATGACTTCGACGGAGCGCCCGTCCGCCTCTGGGACGGCGTCGGCGTGATGAAGACCGCCATCGGCGTGGGCGGTCCGTTGACGCTGCCGGACGGCCAGGTGATCGCGCCGACGGAATGGCTGGGCACGCGCGATGGCGAGGGCGGCAATGTGCATCAGGCGCCTGATGTCTCGGATGATAGAGATGGCACCGCGCCAAATTATACGTTTGGCCTGCCGTTTCTGAACCGTGAGGCCTTCGATGCGATCAAGGCCGATCAGGCGAAGGCCACGGGGCGGGACCTGACCTGCTACCACGCGATCTTCTTGCCGCACGAAGGCCTGCTGCCGGCGACCCCTCTGCGCTTCGCGTGGCGCCTGAAAATGCAGAACGTGGACTTCTCAGAGGGGCTGGAGGAAGTCGAGGGCGGCACGATCAAGCGCATCTATTCCGCCTCGGTTTCTGCCCGGTCCGGCGAGGCGGGGCGGTCGCGCTCCCCTGGCGGCACCTACACCGACCCGATCCAGCGCGACCGTGCGCGGCGTCTTGGCGTGACCTCGGACAGCGGCTGCGCCTTCGTCGCTAAGAACGCTCAGCGGACCTTCAAACGTGTTTTCTGATCTTCCGCCCGCGGTCGAGCGGGCCCGGGCGCGGTGGCGGCGCGAGGCGTTCGCGTGGGGCACCGCAGACTGCATCATCAGCGTGTGCGACTACCTGCTTGATCAGACCGGCACTGATCCGGCGCGGCCCTGGCGCGGGAGCTATTGCACGCGGGAAGGGGCTGACGCCATCTGCAATTCGCACGGCGGCGCCTTGGGGCTCATGCGTCACGGCATGACATTGGCGGGCTTCGATCCAGACCGCCCGGTGCTCGGCGCACCTGTCGTGGTCGATTTCTTCGGCCATGAAATCACGGGAATTCACCTTGGGAGAGGACGAACGATGCTGCGACTTGAGCGGCGCGGGCTGGTCGATTGGCCGGCTCCGGTTCTGGGGGCTTGGAAATGCGCGTGATGCGAACGGTGCTGCTCTGCACGACGCTGGTCGTCAGTCCGACGTTGGTGCAGGCTGACCCTGTGTCGGCATTTGTCGCGGGCTTCACCGCTTCGGGTGCGGCTGGGGTCAGTGCGACGGTCGCGGGCACCATTGGTGGCCTGACGGGCGCCGCATTTGCGATCGGATCGTTCTTCGGGCAGACGCTGCTCGGATCGCTCCTTCTGAATGTCGGTCTCGCCTATCTCATGCGCCCAGAGGTCGAGGCGCCGGAAATTGAGCGCGCGCAGGTGAACGTGCGGTTGCCAGACGCGCCGCGGTATCAACTCGGCGGACCGGTCAAGATCGGCGGCGCCGGTGGCATATTCGCCGAATACGACGGCGAGGGTAGCTTTTGGTATATCGTCGTGCATGGCGATGCCGAGATGCTCGGCGAGCCGCAGTATTTCCTCGACGGTATCCCGATCGAGATCTCGGATGGGTCGGACGGCTTTCCCGTTGGATCGGTCACGACGGACATCTTCTGCTTCAACGGCGACAAAGAGGTCTACACCGGCGGCTCGGACAAGCGCGAGTCCACCTACGTTTTCCCGGTGACGCCGACGGCGGGGCAGGTCTCTGGCGCTCTGCCGAGCCAGTTCACCAGCGCGTTCCCTGACCTGCCGGAAGACTTCTTCCTTGCGGGAGTGTGCTACACGATCGTCAAAGTCCGCGATGTATCCACCGAGGCCAAGCCGGTCGTCTGGCGCTGGCGGCAGGGTCCGATCGGCATTGGTGAGCCCGGCGTCACGGTCTACGCCAACTTCTCTCGGGTGCCTGACGTGCGCGTCGAGGGCGTCGATCCGGCGGACCCCTCGACCTGGGTGGCGGGCGATGGAAATCCGGCGATCCTCTGGGCGTGGTGGCGGCTCAATCAGTTCGGGCGCGCGCGCTCGGCCGGTGACATCAACTGGACGAAAGTGGCTGAGGCGGCGGACATTTGCGATTTGACCGTGACCGACCGGAGCGGCGATCCTGTGACGCTCTACCGCTGCGGTGTGGCCATCCCCGACAGCATGACGCGGCAGGAAGGTGAGGCGGAAATCCTGAAGTCGATGGATGCCTTCGTGGCCTACGACGACGAAGGGCGCGCCTATCCGGTTCCTGGATGGTATGAGGCGCCGACGCTGACCTTCACCGCCGAGCGCGATCTGTTCACGGTGGCCACGCAAAGCGTCGACGATGGCGAGCAGCCGATGGATGGCGTGGTGGTGCGCTACATCAGCCCGGACCACGACTATACCAAGCAGCCCTGCGCGCCTTGGAAGAACCCGGATTTCTACGACGAAAGCCGTGAGCCGAACTATCTCTTCGTCGACATCCTGGGGTGCCAAAACCACAACCAGGCAGTGCGGCTGGCAAAGGCAATCGGCGGCCGGGAGCAGGCGCTGCGGAAGGCAGCGCTTGGGGCGACGATCAAGGGCATCTTGGCCACGCGCGAGCGCGCCATCCAGCTCGAGTATGACGCCGTATTCACAGGGGTCCATGAGATCGCCACGCCGGTCACCCAGCAGGCTGACGGCATGGCTTGCGCCTTCGCCGTGGTTCCCCTGGCCGAGGATCGTTGGACCCTAGGTGAGGGAGAGGAAGGCGCCCCTCCGGTGCCCACGCCGACGCTGAACATCGACAACAGCCTGACCCCGCCGCAAAACGTGGTGCTGACCTCTGAATCCGTGGCGACCGACAACGGCGCATCGGTTCGGATTGCGGCGACCTTCGACGCCCCGGCGCGGGGCGGAGACGTGTTCCGCTTCCGCTACGCGCCTGCCGGCACGATCGAATACGAGTATTTCAGCGTCGACATGGATCGGCTCTACGGCAACTCGGCGCTGGTCTCGGATGGCGCCACGTTCGACGTGCAGTGGAAGACGGTGAACGGCGATCGCGGCACAGATTGGAGTGATGTCGAGCAGATCACCGTCACGGCGAATGCAACGCCGCCAGATGACCTGAGCTCGGCAAGCGCCACCGGCGACGTTGGCGAGGCGGTTCTGGCGTGGACCACCGCCAACGATCCGAACCAGCACGCTGTGCAAGTCCGGCGCGGCACCACGGCGACCTTTGCCGCTGCCACGCTCATCAGCACTGTGATCACCCCGGCCAATACGGAAGGCGGCGCCACCGACGCCGGGCTCAGTGCGGACACCTACTACTACTGGTTCACTCCGATCAACGGCTCCGGCGTGCCCGGGAACGATGACGGTCCCTTTGCCGCGACGGTCACCTGATGCCCGTCACCCCTAAGCCGCGCAAGCAAGTTGATGTGCCCATCTCGGGCGATGAAGATTGAGGTAGATCATGGCACTGACCAAGACCCCACAGCAGGTCTATGAAGGCAGCCCTGTTGATCCGAACCACAGAGTGGTTCCGGCGGATGCGCGGAGGCTTTCCGAGGAAATCCGCGAGGAGTATCTGGCGATCGGAGCGAACGTCGAGGCACTTGAGGCGCTCGACATTGAAGACCGTCTCGATGCTATGGAAGGTACCGTCACGGCTGGTCAAATCTCGAAGGCGCCTGTTGAGCTCGTAGCGCCGGCAAACGTGACGCTTAGCGGCGAGCAGACCATCGACGGGGTACTGACCAGCGCATCACGCGTTGCGGTGACCAATCAGTCTAGTGCGCAGCAGAACGGCATCTATGTCACCGCGTCCGGCGCATGGACCCGTGCAACTGACATGGACACGAGCGCCAAGGTCAATCTGACCACTGTCCTTGTAGAGGGTGGGGAGACGCATGGCGCCGAGAGCTGGAAGTTCTGGGTAGCTGACCCAGATACATTTACGCTCGGCTCGGACGCTATTGCGGCGGTGAAAGTCGATGACCCCAAGTCGCTCAAGGACTACCTCGACGCAGAGATTTCGGGGAAGGTCCGGCAGACCGTCAGGCGCACCTCCGAACTCGGGCATGCGGCGGCGGTGGCCTCGATAGCGGTGGCAGAAAATTCTCCTACCTCCTTCTTCGCCGCGAGCGAGGGCTATTCCGATTGGTCTCTGGGTTTCGACGTCGGCAACGACCTTGCGGTCGGGGACGCGATTGATGTGGTGCGCGCGCTGATAGATGTCACGGCGACGACCCAAGTCATTCGGGTAAAGGTGTGGAAGCGCGCACTTTCCGATACAGGCACACAGGGCGCAGGGCCAGGACAAGCGGGCGACGTGCTGCTCCAAACCCGAGACCTCGCAGTGTCTGACACCAAGCTCGTTCCGGGGATTGCGCGCACCGTTGAATTTCCGCTCGAGTATTTCGAGGCCGAGGAGGACGTTTGCTATCTTGTCGAGATCGACGCTCGGACTGCAGGAGATGAGCGTGATGCACTTGGCATGGGATGGTTGACGGAAACCGGCTCGCAGCGGCGCAGCGGCTACTTTCGTTCATCTGGAAACCCAGCCACCTGGGCCAACCTGAGCACCGGCTCGGCCCTCGGGATCACGCTTGCCCGGTCGGTGCCAGCCACGGCTTCCGCGACGGCCTCGGATATCGACGCGCTTCGAGACGCGCGGACCGGCCTTGACGGCGCACTTGAGGTCGGCTTGTTCCGGCAAGCCGCAACGCTGGGGCAGGGCGAGTTCGGGTTCACGTCGGGAATCTATGCGTGGGCGCAGGCAATTGTCGGTGGCGTGGACACGCCTGGGGGCATGCCTGCCACGGGTTTCCGCATTCCTTTCAAGGCAGCGGCTGGAGCAACCCGCGTTCGGTTTAGAATTTGGTCGCGCCCTGTGGGGGCATGGTGGCTGTCCCAGGCGCCGGGCAATACCTTTGATCGGCTTGACGCGGATGTGACGTCCACGCTGGCCGAACTTGGTCTGGTCGCAGGTGATACCGCGATGGCAGAGGTAGTATTCCGATTCCCGAGGTTGGTGTTTGAAGATGGTTGGCTTCACATCTGGGAGTTGGAGGCGCAGGATGATGCTGGGAACCGCATCCTTTCTGCCATTCCCCACCGCACCGATGGCGGTTTTACGACTCATCAGCTTAGGAAATGGTGGCGCAGCGGAGCCGCCGTTGCTTGGTCTGCTGGTGTCACCTCGACGACTTATCGATACCCCTTCGATCTCGTGATTGATGGCTACGAGACTGCTCAAGCGCCAAGCATTTCCGACAAGATCGCGGCAGCCAGCGCGGAGATCATTGGAAATGCGATCATCGTCGAAGGGATCGCCGGGCGCAGCGGCGATCAGAAGCGCTTCTCCGGTCGGCTGTCTTTGGTCGCGCCTGCCTCGGGAACCGTCACCGACGAAGAGCTGACGCTGACCCCCCGCGGCGGGGCCGCTATCCTCTGGTCCTATCTGCGCAACCGAACAGAGCATGCGCAGATGAGCAACGTGGTGGTGAAGAGGGCTTCTGATGGTGTCGTTCTGGTCAAGAACACCGACTATGCGTTGATCGAAGAACTCGGGTGTCTTTCCCTCCAGAGTACCTCGGGGGACAATCTCGACGTTCTGGTCAGCTACGACTGGACTTCGCAGCGCTACGACCTTGTGAGCTATGTGCCCGCGACCGGGGAGATTGCTGTCACGAAGGGCGTGGACACTGACCGCGATGCACAAGAGCGCATCCCCACAGCCCCGGCCGGTCACGTCCCGCTCTTCAATGTGAGGTTGGGTGCAAGCACGGGCAACGAGGCAATCCCAGTATGGGATGTGTCTCCAGCAGGGGTCCGTCGAGCAATTGCAGCCGATGCGTCCGAAGAGGATGCTCGAAACCGCCGCCTTCTGCGTCCTGTGCTGCGCAAGCTGCGTGCGGGCGATCCGGTCACGCTGCTGAGCTATGGCGATAGCAACTTTGCGCAGATCGGCGGGGGATACTCGCTGGCCGCGGTTCGATCTGAAGCGAATACCATCTACCATGACCGCACTTTGGATAGTGGCGGCTTGCTCCACGACAAGCCTATCGGCGCGGATATTCTGGCAGGTATCACTCTATATGATACTGGTGACGGAGCCGGCTTGGTTCATACCCGCTTCGGTATTGTGTGGGAACTGATCCGGGCGCTCGAAGACGGCTATTCCAGCACGATCAGCTATGAGAACCGGTCCATCCCCGGCACACGCTCGGAGGCGCTAACCTACCACGGCCTCGACAGCGTGAGACTTTCGGCGGCGACGGGCGCTGGTGCAGACTTCGCGATCATCGGGTTCGGACAGAATGAGTTAGGTCAGAGCTACACCCGGGCCAACGTCATAGACATCTGCGAAGCATTTCTCGCGGAAGGGACACTGCCTTTGGTCATGGGGTGCTTCAGGCCCAACTTGGCGGACCTGCATGCTCTGCACACGGACGCCAACTGGCGGTTCACGCAACGCGCACTGCGGGAGGCTGCCCTGGCAGCTGACGTTCCCTACGTCTCGACGGAGGTTCTCTATGAGGATGGAGAGGCGATGGGGCTCTCGGGCTACGACCACTGCGCTGCCACGCTCGATCTGCACCCTGGGCCGTACGAGGTTCGCCGTCTCGGCGCCCGTCTGGCTGCCGCGCTGAGCGATAGTCTGTGATCGGCCTTATGGCTGACCGAGATTAGAAGATCACCTCTTCAGGCAATAAGTTCGGGACGTCCCATGATCTTGAAAGACTTCCTGCCGCGCGTCCGCACGGGCGCGGGGCTTGTGCGTGACTTCCTCTACCTGGTTGGCGTCGTCGCGCCGATGATGTTGGTGTTTCTCTACGGCCTCTATGCCTACAATCGCGAGTGGATCGTGGGCAGGGTGAAGGCCGAGGCGCAATGGCGCACAAGCAGACGCACATCTTAGCGGCTCGCGCTGAAGGATATGCCGCAGGCGCCGAGCGACATCACAGACGACGCGCTCTTGCCAGCTTAACCGATTCAGCTCACTCGACCTGCAGGCCAGCCTGCAACGACCCCGCCGCCAGCGGGCTTTTTCATGGGAAGGAAGACAATGCCCAACATCAAGTTCGACAGCACCGTGAGCACCGGGAATATCCTGTCGATCCTTGCGATGATGGTCACCGTAACGGCCGGCTACGTGACGCTGACGAACACGCAGGAAAGCCAGGCGATGTCGATCGCACGACTTGAAGAGGGCTCGCGCGGCCTCGACGCGCGCTTGAGGGCGGCCGAGCTGACCCAGGCGGGGCAGGCCTCCGACCTGCGCAGCATCCAGGCGACGCTGCTGAAGATTGACAGCAAGCTCGATCGGATATCGCAACAGGGGAGGTGAGCGCGGCCAGCTGTCAGCGGAGCTTCCCCGAACCGCTGAAGCTACTGGTAGGGGCCGCCGCGCAGAGAAAAGCCAGCCAGAGGGCCGCGCTCGTCATTCAACGGGCAGAACCTCGGATTGTTCCGGCGCCCGTTTCAGACGAGCAGATGGGGATTGGGTCTCAGATGGGGTGAGTGCGACCGACGGGCCTGGGGAAGCCCGCCCTCGAGGCACAGCCTTAGGGACAGGAGCAAGAGTGCCAAGGGGGGAAGAGACGGCCGCACTCACCACCTCGCTTACGCTACGGCAAAATCAGAGGGTACGGGCAAAAGAGACCGCATAGATATTCTGTTGCTGAAATATCTCAAAGCCGATGCGCATCCCCTAAACCCTGGTGCTGGCGCGACGCTTCGGTCTGTGGGCCGAGATGGTTCCGCCTCTCGGCTTCGCGCCGGACCGCATCCAGCTCTACATGGTGCTCGACTCCAGAGCTTGCTCAAGTGGGTGCCAGATCGCCCCGATGCCGTGACCTGCCAGCTGCGAAGGTGAGCGCGGCGTTCGGCCTCGTTTGGCTCGAAAATACCGCTAAGGGTTGAAATTCCGAGGCCTGAACCCTCCCGAGATTTGGGGATGAGGGAGAGGGTCCGCGCCGCGCTCGGGGCTTAACTTATCGCTGAACTCAGCATTGTCACGCCCCGCCGTCGCGCGGGGCTTTTTCATGGGAGATCGCAATGAGACAGGATATCCGCGCCCTCCAGGCGGGGGCGACTGCGCTCGGCTTTTCGGCCGGGCCTGAAGACGGCCTCTGGGGGCCGCGCACCGAGGCAGGAATGCTCGCGCTGCTGGCGGCGCACGAGGGCCGCTGGGGTGATGCGGTCGAGCAGATGCATCAGGCGATCATCGACCTAGGCTATCTCTCGGCGGGACCGGTCAGCCGCGTCTGGACGCCCGAGCTTGACCGCGGGCTGCGCGCTCTGGTCGAGGCCGATGGCATGCCGCGTGCAGGTGCGATTGTCGAGGATGTCACGGTGTCGCCTGGCTGGGGCGGCTGGGTTTCGCACGAGAAGCAGGTTCTGCAAGGAAGCGCCGGCTATCTGGTGAGCATGTTCGTGCTGCATACCACGGCCACCTCAGCGACCTGGTGGAAGGGCAAGTCCAACCAGCAGATGTTCGAGGAGGTCCGCAGCTGGCACCTCGCCAACGGCTGGCGCGACATCGGCTATCACGGGCTGATCTTCCCGGATGGTGAGGTGATCGAAGGCCGCGCCTGGTCCGAGATTGGCGCGCATGTCATCGGCCATAACGCCGGCTCGCTCGGCTACTCGATGGTCCCAGTGAAGACCGTGACGCACATGGGCGCGGCCGAGGATTTCTACACCGCCGCGACGCTAGAGGCGATACGAGGCGTGATCGCCAAGGCCTGCAACGCCACGCAAATCCGCCGGATTGCAGGGCACAACGAATTCGCGAACAAGCTCTGCCCGGGCTTCAAGGTCGAGGACAGCGCGTGGGCACCGACCGGGTGGGCCGCATGACCCGCGCCGTCCACTACCGCGACCGCAACGCGTTCCTTGGCGACCGTGAGCCCGGCTCCTTCTGGATCGGCGGGCCGGATCAGGATGGTGAGCAGAGCTTCATCTTCTTCTGCCCATGCGGCTGCGGCGACAAGTCGGTCCTCACAATCGGCAACGGCTTCAAGCCGGAGCAAGGCCCGAGCTGGTGCTGGAATGGCTCGACCGCTGCAGCCGAGCTCGCGCCCTCGGTCAATTGGCAAGGCCACTGGCACGGCTGGCTTCAGGCGGGCGTCTGGCGCGCCTGCTGATGCCCTTTCTCCCAATCATCGACCGGCGTCTCGCGCTGGTTCTCTCCGCGGCGCTCTGCCGCCTTCCGAAAGGTTCCCAAGATGGACTTCCTCAAAGCTTTCTTATCCAGCCCAGAGCTGGTGCAGGCGATCGCCGGGCTGCTCGGCATCGCGCTCATGCTGATCATCAATCGCGGCGCGGCGGCCTTCGAAGCCTTCGCCGGCATCAGGATCGAGGCGGCGGCGCGTGAGGCGCTGCATTCGGCCATCAAGTCCGGCGTCGAAGCAGCGCTGCTCGAAGGGCCGGACGCTGGGTTTGAGGTGATCAAGGCACACGCGATCTACCACGCGCAGCAGTCCGTCCCGGATGCGATCGCGCGGCTGGTGCCCGGCGACGGTGTGCTCGACCGCCTCGCGCTGCGCTACTACCGCGAGGCCATGGATCGGGTCGGGGTGCAGATCCCGGCCTGATCATCATCACCGTCATCACAATCAAGAGCCCGGCCATCGCGCCGGGCTTTTTCGTTTCTTGATCCCGATTTGTTCTCGATTTATCTGCGCTCCATGTGGACACGCAAGCGCACGGTCGTCGCGGGCCGAACCGACGGCGACAACGACTGGACAGTCTACCGGGACCGCCAGCCGGTCGGGCGCGTCTATGCCACGCACATCAGCGACCCGACGCTGCGGTGGATGTGGATTGTCCAGGTCGGGCCGACGGGGCACGGGTATGCGACGAGCATTGACGCAGCGCTGGATGAGGTGCGGCGGCGGGTCGGCTGATCCGGGTTTTCTGGACAAGGGCGTTCGGCTGCTTGCAGCCCTTCCGCGACCTTCGCCCCGAGTTGCCTACGCGGCGAAGCGGACCTTCACCCCGAGAGCATGGGGCGGCAGCAGCGCGGACAAAGCTGTCAATTACGTTTGTCAATTGAAGGCATGCAAAGCCAATAGAATGCACTGAATCACTGCGAATGGTGCAACCGCTTGCTGTTGCGAACCGTTGATCACCCTACAGCACCTCATACTTGAAAGAGAAGTGGATTTGTGTCCGTCCGCTCTGCCTCACGCGGATTTTCTTGTTTAGCAGGCTTTCATGAAAAATCTGAGCGCTGCAAAAGTGATATCGATCATGCCAGTCGTTATTTTTGTGGTAGTCCAAATTGATATCAAAGCGCCTTTCGGTGAGTATAAATTCCGCAGTGATTCCTGAGGTCATCTCGTCGTCATAAATCTCTGCTGAAGTTGAGACCTCGCCGGGTTTCAACTTTCGAAAATAGTATGGCTTGAGCTCGAACCGATGCCAGAACAACCTTGCCTGAAGAACATATTGGAAATCAACATCAACGCCATCAAACTTGTTGGTTGTCGTGAATGACGTAGTTCGGACAGCGTGCTGACCGATTTCTATCGTGCCGTTGCCAGAACTGTTGAGACCCTCTATTGCTTTGTAAAACCTTTCAAACTCGAGCGTAAATTTCTGGCTCAACAATTTTTGTAACTCATCTTTGGAAACCAGATCTGATTTCGCAAAACATTGAATGTTGACCTGATCCGCACACAAGATGTATACGGCGGGCTCTGCAAGCGCAATCTCGGTCGCCTCAACTTCAAATGAAGACAGCTTGAAGAGAGTCACCCCAAGGGCTTGCGCCTTAGCTATTGCAGGTTGTGTGAAGCCGCTCGAAGAAACGGCGAATACGTTATCAAAATTCATTGACCGCTGACGACCAGACAATTCCTCAATCCACATGACATCTTGAACGCTGGCGCGATCACGACACTCCACGCAGGTGGTGCGGCCATTTGAATGTTTTAGTATTACGTCTATCTGGCGTGTCTGATGTGTGTGCGGATCTTTGATCTTGGCATTCCATGTAACCTCGACGCCCAATTTCTCCACGGCTTCGAATACCCTTGCCACACGGCGCTCAAAATATGTCGCTTTGCTTGGAGCTGGCACGTTATCTCTCTAAGGCAATTCATGCATGCAGAGAAATGCACCATAACCGTCTTACGTGCAAGTGCACGCGTCACCGACAAATAACCGTCATTCGAGGACGCGGCAGAACTGGGCAATCTGGGCTCTGAGGCGTCGATCGCTGCGCTCAGCCCGAACGGCCGCTTCAGAGAAGTGAGCCCAGCGGAGCGAAGTCCGCTCCCTGCGCACTACTGCCGGCCGAACCACACCGCGTGCGACTGGAGCCAGCCCAGAGCTGCCCTCCGAGCTCGCCGCAGCATCACGCCAGGCGCCGGCACAGAGGGCGGTATGCGGACATTCGTTGCGCGCGCGAACCGAGCTATGCCAGATCGCGGAAGCGGACACTCCGCCAGTATCGCGCCGCGGAACCCTGGATCACGTACAGGAAGGGCGGATACCGGACATTTGCAGCAGTCCGCGCCAATTTCGGAAAGGGTGCAAAAGCGGATTTTGCAAAGTTCAGGCACTGTCACGCGGGGGATCAAGGGTGAAGGTTTTCAAGCGCGGCACACCAGTCAACGTATCATCGTGGGTCCTCACGAGTGTTTGTGCGTCACGATCGTATTCTATGTTGGCTGGCAGCATCGCCTCTGCCACAGGCGGGTGTGATATCGCAATCGTTTGATAGTTCTTCTTCACCCACCCTCCGACAACTTTCGCAAGCGGCCAACTATCTCTTTCCAAGGTGTCGTTTCGATGAACGCTCTCGTCGTAAAATCCTAAGACGTTCAGACAGAAACGGATATATGCTGCTCCCTTATAATTTGGAAAGTCATCCATGCGAACGACCTCATCCCAGATCATCCGCCGAAGCTTTCGGCGCACCATCTTCATGACTTCTGTGTCTCTGACCCCAAGATTTTCAGTGAGTGCCCAAACAGTATTGCGCTGAACATCCCACATGCGGAATTCTTTTGTATTGACCTGTGCCGCCTTAAAGATCGCCTTGAAAAGCAGCGCCGCAATCTCTGAAGACAGGTCGCGCCCGTATCTGAAATCGTCTTTTCTGTCGAAGCCAACCCACCCCTTAGCGTCATCGAATTCTTTGATGAGGTCCTTTAGGAACCCATTGGCCTCCATGGCATGCGAAGTTGGGTTGTATGGACTGAATGTGTCCTCATATTTCTTCAAGTCGCCGATTTGGCTATAAGCTTGCTTTGTCGTCTGAAGGATATGATGGATGCCTCTGGTATTCCAATTTGCGCTCCCGGTGGACGTTAGACCACGAATATACTCGCGCGCCATACCGAAATATACCCGCCAAGTATCGGCATCCCAACTACGAGCATACGGATAATCCAAGTCAAGCGGCGATTCCAATCCCAACTCGAAGTCCTCCAATAAATACCAATGCGCAAAAATCGATCGTGTTATGGGCTTTGTATTACCTATGAAACCTTGGCCCAGCCACTCGTTCTCGACAAATAATGCCGATCCCGGATTGCTGAGCATGGCTATCACGGTACGCTTTACCATGAGCTGAATAGGTGCATCATACCTTTCTAGTTCGACAGCGACCGTTACCATATGAGCTGGAAATGAAGGCATCTCTTTTGCGACAGCGTCGCAGAACCGTGTATCGGACAAGAGCGAGTTAAGGTAGTGAGCGTGCCTTTGCAGCGCCGACGGTTTAACGGATTTGTCATCCTCGACGCGATGACGTTTCATGCGTGGTGTGTGGCGGATCAGTCTGGGAGCTTCACGCATGATCTCGCGCGCCAATGCGAGCATCTCTTCTTTGCTTCCATTCGCGATGTGGACATATGTCTGCTGAAAGAAATGCTTGGCGGTAAACCGTGAGAACCGAGGAGGCCTGATAAAGCATATCATCATCCAGTAGAGGATCAATACCGCGATTGCTGCGGTGATGAAGTAGTTGATCGCGTTAGGGTTGAGAAAATTTGGAATTCGAACGCCGTAGAGAATACAGGCCTCAATTGCGAATGTGATGACGGCAGAAAATAGAAGCATGCCAAAAAACAGCGGTCGGAAGGAAATGATTGCCGTCGACTGCCTGATTTGAAATTTCGGACTGGAGAGAGTGAATACCGCTAAAGAAAACGCAAGTATGCCAAGAAAGCCGCTAATATCGAGAAAAGGGGTGTAGTCGTCACGTGCGACAACAACCAAGCTTTGATCCCACCATTGAGAAAAACTTCCCCAGGAACCAAGAATCCAACTGGTTAAACCATCCCACAATGTTTGTGTCTCCCGCACCATTGGTACCAAAATCGGCTTACCCGGCTTCTACGTAAGAAGCATGTGCAATTCATGACCGACATGTCCCAAGAAAATTTCCACTTTGGTCCACTAGAAGACGCTGGCAGCGTTCCATATAAATTAGCACTTAGGGTCGGACAGGTCAGAACCGACCAGATCTGTTTAGAGGGTTTAACACTTGGTAGAAGTTGACCATAGCATAGTCCATCACTTTGACCCTGCCATCACCAGTTAAACCAAATGCGCTTGGCTTGCGGTCATTTAGCCAATCCGGGAACCCTCCTAGTTGAAGGCGATCAGGGTCTTTCAAAGGTTGCAGCCGTTCCATAATCAAGAATTCTGCCGAGTGCGAAATAGCCGCGGTGCGCGCAAAGAGCTCAAGTAGTTGCAAATTAGCTTCGTTGCCCAAGATGTCTTCGGCCATTTTGTCAACGGCATGCCAAACAGTCCACTCAACAAAGTTGCTGTAGTGGAAAGGTCGATGGCTTTGCTTGATCACAAAGTCCTGAGAACCTTTCACTCCATACACGCGACGCGTTGTTCCTGTACCGAGCTCATTGTTGAAGTCGATCAAATTTTTGAGAATTTGGTCTTCTACCAGGCCTTCCGGAATCTTCTTCAATTGTTCGCTCCACTCACTCATCGATTGGAAACCAGTTTAGCATGCGAGTTTAGCCGATGTCAGCCCAAGGAAGGCTGCAATGCAGCGTCCCGCGCTCAGACCAATGTTCGGTCTGGGCCGATCTAGCGGGCAGACCCACTCACCAGAACGTCCAGAACGCCGCTCCGCGGCAGGTCTGCTCCGTGCCCGCTCCTGGCATTTCTCACAGCGACGCCGCGTGTTAATGCCTACTGTCAGAGGCGACCGCCTTGCTCGTCCATTTCGCGTGCGTGAGACAGGATGCGCCGCACTTCGCTCCGAATGGGCTGAAATTCGAATTTTCTGCCAAGGAGCACGCAAATGCCATGCGTTGGATCGACCAGCTTGAAAATATGCCCGATGGCTTCGTCGGCGAGCGCCTGGTCGTCTACTAACGGACTTGGGAAGAAGTACCCGGCTCGATCCTCAAGAAGGAAGCGGTCAAGGTCTTCGTCGAAATGCTCAAAGGCATTTCGCAGCTTGCGCCATTTCAGCGCTGATGCTTCATCAAGCGCGAAGGCACCTCGCAGCCGATCACCACGGGCGACTGCAAGTTGGTTTTGCTTCTTCATTGGCCAGAAGAAGCGGGATAGCGCCCCCGCGTGGGTCAACGCCTCCTGAACAGTGGCGACGATCAATTCGGCCGGACAGGAGGCGGCAACAGCCTCATCAAAGCGCTGGAACGCCGACTCCGATCGCTCGGCTGCATAGATTATGGAGTGGATGTAGAACGCTTCGTAGACGGGATAGATTCCCTGGTACTGCTGCGCCATTTGTGCCTCTCTCTCCTTGAGCACATCTTCATCCAATTGCGCCATTTCCATACTCCCGATGCTTTCTGGTTGCACCATACTGTCAACGCCAGCTTTGTCCCACACTGCCTATGATCATACTGCGTAATGCCACCGATGGCAGGTTTGGGAAGCTGCGCCGCAGAAAAGCGCAGCCCGGCGAACGGCCGGTAATGGGATGTGCCGGCTGCTTCCCCCACCGTTGGGTTATCCTGCACTGGGATCATCCGCGCCAAAGGAGAAGCAGCCATGTGTGCGAAGAAGACAGGAAGCATTGAAGACTTGGCGGTTGTCGGCATCGACATCGGCAAGGATACATTCCATCTGGTCGGATTCGACTGCTCGGGTCAGCTGGTTTTGCGCAAGCAGATCAAGCGGCTTGCGCTGGAGGCAACGTTCGAGAAGTTGCCGCAATGTGTGGTCGGGATGGAGGCTTGCCTCAGCGCCCATTTTGTCAGCCGAACGCTGCGGCGGATGGGGTTCGAGCCACGGATCATCCCGGCGATTTACGTGAAGCCGTTCAACAAGGGTCAGAAGAACGATTACAACGACGCCGAGGCGATCGCCGAAGCCGCTCTGCGGCCGAACCTGCGGACGGTGACGGAGAAGAGCCAGGACCAGCTCGACCTTCAGGCCCTGCACCGGGTGCGCGCGGCTGGTGTCGCGGCGCACGGCGACCATCAACCAGATCCGGGCCTTCCTGATCGAGCGGGGCATCACCGTCAGGTCGGGGCTGCGGGCGCTGAAGAATTCCTTTGAGACGATCCTCGAACAGCGGCGGGACGAGATCTCGCCCCGGATGCGAGGTATCCTGATCGGGCTTTACGGCGACTGGCTCTGGCTGGACAAACGGATCGAGGATGTCTCCGACGAGATCGAAGGGATCAGCCGAACCGAAGAGAACTGCGCCAACATCATGACAATACCCGGCATCGGGCCAATGATCTCGACGGCGATGGTTGCGGCCGTCGGCAAAGGCGAGGCATTCGACCGGGGGCGCGATTTCGCCGCCTGGGTTGGCTTGGTGCCCCGACAGTTCAGCACCGGCGGGCGAACGATCCTCGGCCGGATCACCAAACGCGGCAGCCGCTATCTGAGGATGCTGTTCGTGCAAGCTGCGAAAGTGATCATGATGCGCCCTCACCGATGGTCCGACTTCAGTTTCGGCCCGTGGCTGACCGAGGCAGTCGCCCGTATGCCGCGAAACAAGGCGGCCATCGCGCTTGCCAACAAGCTGGCTCGGACCGCCTGGAGCCTTCTGCGGCACGGAACCCGGTTCGACGCCTCACGAGACGCGGCGATGGAAGCGATTTAACGCCTTCCACAGCCACCAAGGAGTTCGCGATAGAGACGACAGCATGGAACGGAGAAGATACGCCCCCAGAGTCTGACGGCCCAAATGGTCATTTTGGACGGCGTTGTTGCAGAAATCTCATCGTGAAAGATTCACATCACGAATCCAAGCGGTTAGGCGGGCGTCATGAGCAAGCCCAAGCCCAAGCCCGCCCGCTACCGCACGACGAACTGGTCCGCCTACAACGCTGCGCTGACGAAGCGCGGGTCTCTGCTGATCTGGCTGGACAAGGAGATGGCTTGGCACGCGCCGCATGAGGGCCGCCCCGGACGCCCGCCAGTCTTCTCGGATGCGGCGATCCAGTTCTGCCTGTCGATCAAGGTGCTATTCAAGCTGCCGCTCAGGCAGACTGCCGGGATGGTCGCAAGCCTCCTGCGCCTCGCCGGGCTGGACTGGCCCGTTCCAGACTTCTCCACGCTGTGCCGCCGACAGAAGACTCTTAAGGTGCAGATCCCCTATCGCCGTGCCGGCGGGCCGCTGAACCTGCTGGTGGACAGCACCGGCATCAAGTTCCTCGGCGATGGCGAATGGCAGGCCCGGAAGCACGGTTTGCAAGGCCGTCGCCAATGGCGCAAGGTCCATCTGGCCATGGACACCGCCACTTCCGACATCCGCGCGGTCGAGTTTACCCCCAGCCGGGAAGGCGACAGCCCCGTCCTGCCAGACCTGCTGGACCAGATCCCGGACGACGAAGACATCGGCACCGTGACCGCAGACGGCGCCTACGACACCCGCCGCTGCCATAGCGCCATCATCGCACACGGTGGCACTGCGATCATCCCGATCCGCAAGAACGGTCGGCCATGGAAAGACGACTGCCCAGCTGCCCGGGCGCGCAACGAAACCCTGCGCGCCACACGTCACTATAGCAGGGCGTTCTGGAAGCGGTGGACCGGATACCATATCCGCAGCCGCGCCGAGGCCAGGATGCGATGCCTGAAGGCCTTCGGCGAGCGCATCGCCGCCAGAGACCCCGACCGCCAGACTGCCGAAATCCACATCCGCGTCGCCCTCATGAACCGCTTCAACGCCCTCGGCACAGCCGAGATCGTCCGCGTGACCTGAACCTGACGGGGAAAGGGCCCCCCACGCCTCAGGACGCCGTTCTGCAACAACGCCATTTTGGACCTTGCCGGTAATGAGACCACGGCGCGTGCGTAACCCCATCAAGGCCACGGCCCGCGAGCCGATCAACAGGCCGGATACATATGAGCGATTTCCGAAGTCGTGCCAAATTCTTGATTGCGAACAGCAGCCGGCACATACATATGGGCCGGTCACGTCTTGAATGGCGACCACTGGTCGTCCCTTCGCTATGTCGGCTTCCTGCGCTGAGCGGCCGGTGGGCGCTTCATGCCTGGTGCGGTCGACATGGGTGCATAAAGGCGCTTGCGAAACGTGGGACACTTCCTCTGTAGACCATTGATTCAGCTAGGCGCGCATCGCTCAAAAAATGGGTCACCTGCAGACTGATTTTATCGAGAAATTTCGGCTTTCTGCCAGCCGGTGTGGAACTTAAATATTGATGTTCTCGGCTTGGTCTGGCTGGCAACAATAGGACTGTGATACTCGCGTTAAGGCTGTCCGGTAGTGTTTCCCAAGTTCGCGCTTCGTTTCGCTTTTGTCCGGCGTGTTCTGCTAGGGGTCTGGGAAACGGTTCTCCCGAGTGTTCATGTGCTTAGGATGCTTGTTTCCTCGTTTACACCGAAGATGTCGGGGGTTCGAGTCCCTCATCACCCACCATTTTCAATCACTTCGTAGCCTCTTGGTCTTAAGCTTCCCATTTTCGGGAATCTGGTTCCCGACGTCTGGGTAGCAGCAACACCGTCTCGCGGTTCATGTGCTTGACCTCCGCGCGTCTGGCGTGATGCTTCGACATGCGTCCTGACAGGTCGCCGAGCATTGCGTGAACACGCTGGATGCCGCCGAACAACTCGGGGCTTCTGGCGACGGTGTTGGCGATGACTGTTGCGTTCGTCCTGCGCCGTCCGCGGTCAATTTGCCGATTGGCTCGGTCTCCGGAATCTGAGTCAGCAGGCCCGCCACCATGCCAGAGGTCTGGCGAAGCGGCAGGTTGAACGGGATCTTGATCGACAGGCAGCATTGTACGGCCATATCGGAAACCACCACAGGCCGCCCGGGTCGTGGGGCTGTGTTTCAGCAAGAGCTAGGAACTGTATCCCTCACTCGGCGAAGACCGGCTGGACCGGGGCTGCCGCACAGTACGCGATGGCCCCGGAACGCGGACATGCCGCTCGGCCTCAGAGCCGTTTCGCCCAGACCGACCCTCGCCGTCGTGCTGCCGGGATCAGCGGTAGATCAGGGTCGGCAGCCACATGGTGACGCCCGGCACGAAGGTCACCAGAAGCAGCACCAGAACCAGCGGGATCAGGAAGGGCGCCGTCCCCGCGAGCGCGCGCTCGAAGGGGATGTTGGCGACCCGGCTCAGCACGTAAAGCACCATGCCCACAGGCGGCGTCAGTAGCCCGAGCATGAGGTTCAGCACCATGATCACCCCGAAGTGCACCGGATCGACACCAAGCTGAACCGCCACCGGCAAAAGCACCGGCACGAGGATGGTGATCGCCGCCACGGTCTCCATGAAGCAGCCGACGATCAGCAGCACGAGGTTGATCAGAATCAGGATCACCCACGGGTTGTCCGACGCCCCCAGAAGCAGGTTCGCGGCCATTTCCGGAACCCGGTTCGAGGTGAGGATCCACGCGAAGATCGACGCGGCGCCCACCACCAGCAGCACCACCGAGGTGGTCTCGATCGTGTCGTAGCTGACCCGGATCAGGCGGCGCAGGGTCAGCGTGCGGTAGACCACGGCCCCGAGGAAGATCGCATAGGCGCAGGCGGCCACCGCGGCCTCGGTCGGGGTGAAAGCCCCGGTGAGGATGCCGCCGACGATGATCACCGGCGTCAGCAGCGACAGGAAGGCGCGCTTGAAGCTGATGGCGAGGATGCGAATGGCGAAGGGCTGGTCACGCTTGAAGCCGTCGCGGCGGGCGAAATAGGCCACCATGAGCATCAGCGCCACGGCCATGACCAGCCCGGGAATGAAGCCCGCGGCGAAAAGCTGGCCGATCGAGGCGCTGGCGACCACGCCGTAGATCACCATCGGCAGCGAGGGCGGGATGATCGGGCCGATGGTCGACGAGGCCGCGGTGATGCCGACGGCGAAGTCGGTCTTGTAGCCCGCATCGCGCATCGCCTTGATCTCGATCGCGCCAAGCCCACCGGCGTCGGCCACCGCCGCGCCGGACATGCCCGCGAAGATCACCGAGGCGCCGACGTTCACATGGCCGAGCCCGCCGCGCATCCAGCCCACGAGCGACAGCGCGAAGTTGAAGATCCGCTCGGTGATCCCGGCGGTGTTCATCAGGTTGCCGGCGAGGATGAAGAAGGGCACGGCGAGCAGCGGGAAGCTGTCGACGCCGTTCACCATGCGATGCGCCACCACCATCGGCGGCACGGTGCCCGACAGGATGAAGGCGAGCGACGCCCCCGCCAGCGCGATGGCGACCGGCACGCCGATGAGGATCAGCACGAAGAGCAGGACGAAGAGAAGTGCGATTGTCATGTCCGGGTCCTAGTCGATGGCGCGGGTTTCATCCGCGTGGGCTTCGGGATCGATGAGCCGGCTGGTGCCACTGGTCAGGTGCCGCACGCCGTTGATCGCGGAATGGATCGCCATGCCCGCGAAGCAGAGCGCGACAAACCAGTAGACATAGGATTTGGGCACGTCGATCGAGACCATCATGCCCCCGGTGCGGGTGGCCAACTGGCCCGAGAGCCAGGCGAGCGTCGCAAAGAAACCGGTGGTGATGAGGTCGATCACGCCCTGCATCAGCCGGCGCAGCGGGCGGGGCACCCAGCGGTAGAGGAACTCCACCGCGATATGGCTGTGCTTGCGCGCCGCCATCACCGATCCGGCGAAGGTCACGGCGATCAGCAGGTAGCGGGCGATCTCCTCGGTCCAGCCCAGCGAGTCGTTCAGCACGTAGCGGGTGAAGAACTGCAGGAAGACCACGCCGGCCAGCACCCAGAACAGGGCCAGCACAAGCGCATCCTGCCAGCGGATGTCGGAAAGGTCGATCTCCTGCGCGTCCTCTTCGGCGAGGTGCAGGGTGAAATCCTCGGGGCCGGTTTCGGGGCCGGACATCGGGCGCGTCTTGCCCGGGTCGGTATCGTCATGCATGGGGGCGCCTCGTCTGAGGGTCGGTGGGCCGGGGGCGGCGCGACGGCCGCCCCCGGCGCGACGGATTACTGGCCGATGGCCTGCAGGCGGTCATAGGTCTCCTGATCCCAGGTCGCCATGTCGCCGTTGTGCACCGCCTTCACCGCCTCGATGAATGGGCCGCGATCCACCTCGTTGACCGTCACCCCTTCGTCGACGAACCACTGCTTGAGGTTGTTCTCGGCCTCGATCACCTGCTCGGTTGCGCAGGTCGCGGTGTCGTCCAGCACCTGCTCGAGCGCCGCCTGGTCCTCTTCCGAGAGGCTCGTCCAGGTCGGGCCGCCGACGATGGTCAGCAGCGCGTCGGTGATGTGGCCGGTGAGGTTGATGTCGGACTGCACCTCGTAGAACTTCTTGGCCTGGATCGTCGGCAGCGGGTTCTCCTGCGCGTCGACGGTGCCCTGCTGCAGCGCGAGATAGACCTCGGCAAAGGCGATCGGCGTCGGGTTGGCGCCGGTGGCTTTCGGGAACATCATGTAGAGCGGCGCGTTCGGCACGCGGATCTTCAGCCCCTTCATGTCTGCCGGGGCCAGGATCGGCTTGTTCGAGGTCACGTGACGCTGCCCGTAATAGGTAAGCGAGGTCACGTGGTTGCCGGTGGCATCGGCGTAGCCCTGGGTCAGCTCGTCGAAGAGATCGGACGTGCGGTAGGCATCCCAATGCGCGTAGTCGCGGAACATGAAGGGCGCGCCGCCGATCGCGAGCGGGCCGTAGTAGCGCCCGGCAAAGAGCTGGCCGGTGTAAATGATGTCGACGGTGCCGAGGCTGAGCCCCTCGTTGATGTCCGACTCCTTGCCCAGCGTCGAGGCCGGGAAGACCTCGATGCCGAGCCGGTTGTCGGTGGCCGCCGTCAGCGCGTCATTCGCCGCCACCGCGCAGGTGTGATAGGGCTCGGCGGTCTCATAGACATGCGCGAACTTGAGCACCCGCTCGGCCTGCGCCGACGCGGGCAGCGCCGCTCCCAAAGCGATCGCCGCCGTTGTTAGGAATGCCAGTGTCTTCGTAATCCGGGTCATTTGGTTCTCCTCCCTAAATTCCCAAAACTTTGGTCTTTTCAGCCGCCCACCACCTCCAATGGCGGGATGCCTTTCTCCTCTGCGAAGCGCGCCAGCGCCTCGACAGCCGTCTGATCGAGCGTCATGCCCTGCACCGCGCGGCGCCTGCCTTCCGCCCATTCCCTGTCCCCCGCCGCCATGACTTCGGCGCCCTGCGCGGTGCTCGAGCCGCGAATGGCGGTCCGGTAGCGGCGGAGCGTGGCGGTGAAGACCTCGAGCCCGGCAAAGGCCGCCGGGTCAAAGGCCATGACGAAGGCGCCCAGCCCGCGCGGGGTGGACATGTCGTCGGAGATCATGCCCGGCAGCTCGAAGCTGAGCGGGGCACCCGAGAGCGCGGTGCTGAGGATTTCGGAGATCCCCGCCAGCCCCGCGCCCTTGTAGCCGAACTCGCCGCCGAGCGGCGCGAGCATCTCGGCGCGTTCGGGGTCGGTGACGTTCTCGCCAAGCCCGTTCGAAGCCGTGTCGTGGGGCAGCTCGATGCCGAGCGCGCGGCTGAGTTGCACCTTGTTGAAGGGGATGGCGCTTGTCGCCATGTCGAAGAGCCAGGGCTCCTCGCCAATCCCGGCGGGACCGGCCATCGAGATCGGGTTGGTGCCGTGGAATTTCTCGGCCCCGCCGTGCAGGCGAACAAAGCTGTCGGAGTTGCAAAAGCAGAACCCAAGGAGCCCCTCTTCGGCGATGGCGCGCGCGTAGGCCCCCGCCGCACCGAAGTGAGAACTGGCCCGGATCGCCACCGCGCCCGAGCCGCTGGCGCGGGCCAGTTCGACCGCCTTGTCGACGGCAGCATAGGTGGCCCGCGCGCCATGCGCATCGCCGCCGTCGAGCAGCGCGGCGCCGGCGCTTTCGCGGACGAAACGCAGTTCTGGTGCGGGGTTCAGCCGGCCTTTTGTGAAACCATCGAGGTAATGCGGCAGCAGCCGGTAACCATGGGTGTCGACCCCAAGCGACGAGGCATGGCTGAGCGCCCTGATGACCGCCTTCCGGGTTCGATCATCGCAGCCGGCTGCGGCCAGCGCGGCGTCGGCGAAGCGTTCCATTTCGGCCTGCTTCACCCGCTCGGGCGGGCGCGGCGCGGCGCTCGCGGCACTGTCCTGCGCCAGGTAGTTCTGCGTGGTGTCCCGGATATGGCTGCGCATCAGGGTCTCGGCCGCCGCGGTATCGCCCTCGGCAACGAGTGCGGCAAGCTGCTGGTGCTCGGCCAGGGAGCGTTCGTTCAGCTCATGCTCGCGGCTCAGCTTGTTGCGCAGCGCCTGGATGCGGAAGGACAGCATGTGATGCGTCTTTTCCAGGTAGACGTTGCCGCATTCGGCAAAAATCGCATGGTGGAAGGCGTTATCGAGCAGCTTGTAGCTGCGCGCGTCGCGGGTGGAGAGGGCCTCGGCCATTTGCGCGGTGATCTCGCGAAGGCGGGTGGCAAGCGGCAGGGCGCGGCGGGCGATGGCAAGCCGCAGCGCCTCGGTTTCGAGCATTTCGCGCAGCTCGCCGAGACTGCCGATGTCCTCCTGCGACATTTCGAAGACGCGGGGGCTGCGGTTGGGCCTGGTGGTGATCATTCCCTCGCATTCGAGCTGCACAAGCGCCTCGCGCAGGGGAATCTTCGACATGCCGAGACTCGCGGCCAGCTCGGATTCCCGCAGCGCAGAGCCCATGGGCAGATCGCCAGAGATGATCTGCTCCCGGATCGCCTCGCGGGCTCGGTCGGAGAGCTTCGGCGCGCCGTCACGCAGGGTCGGTCCATCCACGGTAATGCCTCCTCAACATGACCAAACGGTATATGGTATACCAACGTTGGGTCAACTGTGATCTTAGGCTTCGGCGGGGCGGCAGGTCAGACTGGCGCACATCCAACAAGGGTAACCTCAAGCCGCCAAGATCAAGCGTGAGATTGGTGGGCTGCACGACGGCACCCAAAACTGCCTTTCGACAGGAGGGCTGCGCGAGGCGCTACCGAGACCTGGGCGCCAGGAACTTCGTCCGAGGCCTGCGGCCGGGAGCAGGGTCGACGTTTGCCCAAGGCGGTCAGGGCAAGACTACGGCCGCCGCAGAAGCGCCTGCGCCGCGATGATCGCAATGATCGACGCGAGCTCTCCGGAAGTGCATCAGACCCAATGCCGCCGCGTCGCGCCGATCGGGGCACGGGCCCGCAGGGCTAGAAGATCCCGATCCGCGTCGCCAGCCGTTTCCAGTCGCGCATCCGCTGGTCCAGGTCGTGGTTTGCGGCGTTGGCCGTGGCGTGGATGAGCAGGCCGGTCGCTGCGGTCAGTCCGAGGAGCGACTCCAGGAAGAGCCCCGTTTTGGACGGCGTATTGATCACCGCGTTGGTGACCTCATGCGCCCAATGGCAGTATTCATCAGTCACCACCACCACCGTCCGGCCCTGCTCGCGCGCGAGCCGCGCGATGGTCTCGCATTCGGCTGCATAAGGTATGACATCGATCACAAGCAGGCAGCTGCTCCCGGGGGCAGGGGGGTCGAGCCATTCGGACAGCATGCTGTCATGGCCCGACAGGAACCGCACGCGCGGGCGGGCGAGGGCGAGCCGGCGGGCGGTGTCCTCGGCAAGGCCGCGCACGGTCTGGAAGCCGGTGACATAGACCTCATCGGCCTCGCGCAGGTAGCGTTCTGCGGCCTGGAAGGCGGGGCTTCCCATCTTGGAATAGACGGTGCTGATCGCGCGCAGCTCGGCGGTCATCTGCTCCTGCCAGTCCTCGGGCAGCTCGAAGCCCTCCTCGGCGAGGCTCTCGCCGGTGACCGAGTAGCGGTGCCGCAGCATCGCCTTGAACTCCTTCATCCCGGCGCAGCCGAACCGGCGCAACATCCGTCCCACGGTGATCTCGGCAACCCCCGCCTTCTGAGCGATGGACTTTCCTGTTTCGTAGGAGATCGAGTTGAGGTTGAGCAGGAAATACTGCGCGACCTTCGCCTCTTGCTTGGGCAGCGAGGCCATGCCTTCTTCGACTTTGCTCACGAATTCATCAATCGGAGCCTCGGCGTAGGATGCAAACCCCTGCGTCATGGCGGATCTCCATATGATAGAAAACTAACATTTGACGAAAATGACAGTAACGAACCATTTTGGCGACTCAAGGCAAAACCGAAAAACCGCCTGACAGGGAGCCACTGAACACATGAAGAAGATGCATCTTGCCGCGACGACGGCGCTGACCCTCGCGCCGCTGGCGGCCGCCGCCGAAACGCTGTCGCTCTATAATTGGGGCGACTACATCAACCCCGCCGTACTGGAGGCCTTCACCGAAGAGACGGGCATCGAGGTCTCGCTCGACAGCTACGGCTCGAACGAGGAGATGCTGGCAAAGATCCAGGCCGGGGCGACCGGCTACGACATCGTCTTCCCCTCCGTCCACATGCACGACATCATGTTCCAGCTCGGCCTGCTGGCGCAGACGGACATCGGCGAGGCCCCGGGCTTCGAGAACATCGACCCGCAGTTCGTCCGTGCCCAGACCGATCCGGACGCCGAATATTGCCTGCCCTATGCTTGGGGCAACGTCGGCATCGTCTACAACAAGGAACTGGCCGGCGACATCAAGAGCTGGGAGGACTTCTTCGCGCTCGGCGCCGCGGGCAAGAAGATCACGCTGCTAGACGACCTGCGCGAGACCATCGGCATCGGGCTTATCGTGAACGGCAACTCGGTCAACTCCACCGATCCGGCCGAGGTCGAGGCCGCGGCGGATTACATCATCGACCACATTGGCGGCGTCACCGCGTTCACTTACGACTCGGTGCCGCAGGTTATCTCGGGCGACGTGGCGGCGGCGCATTGGTACGTGGGCGCGAACCTTTACGTGTCCGAGAACCCCGACACCATCGGCTACATCATCCCCGAGGAAGGCGCGACCCTGTACCAGGAGGACATGTGCGTGCTGGCATCCGCGCCCAACAAGGAGGCCGCGAAGAGGTTCCTCGAATTCTACCTGCGCCCCGAGATAGCGGCACTGAACGTCGCGCAGCAGATGAACGGGACCCCCAACCTGCCCGCACGGGAGTTGATCCCCGAAGAGATCGCCGGGAACGAGACGATCTACCCGTCGCAGGATGTCATGGAAAAGCTGCAGATCTTCGAAGACCTGGGCCGCGACCTGCAGCTCTACAATTCCGAGTGGACCCGCATCAAGACCGCGCAATGACGCCCTTTGACACCCAACCGGCGGGGGGCTTCTCCGCCGGCACGCAGGACCGCACGCCCATGCCTTCTCCGCTTGAAATCATCGACGCCCGCAAGACTTTCCGCACCCCCGAGGGCGGCAGCATGACCGCGCTCGACCGCATCTCTCTGAGGCTCGCCAGCGCCGAGTTCGTCACCCTGCTCGGCCCTTCGGGCTGCGGCAAAACCACGCTTCTGCGCACCATCAGCGGCTTCGAGACGCTGGACGCGGGCGAGGTGCTGATCGACGGTGCCGCCGTCACCCAGATGCCGGCGCATCGCCGTCCGGTGAACACCGTGTTCCAGCGCTACGCGCTATTCGGCCACATGAGCGTGGCGCGCAACGTCGGCTACGCGCTGGAGATCGCCGGTCGGGACAAGCGCGAGATCCGCGCCCGCGTCGGCGAGATGCTGGAACTGGTCGGCCTTGCGGGGATGGAGAAGCGGTCCATCCAGCAGCTCTCGGGTGGCCAGCAGCAGCGCGTCGCTCTGGCGCGGGCGTTGGCGGCGAAACCCAAGCTGCTGCTGCTCGACGAGCCGCTCTCGGCGCTCGACAAGAACCTGCGACAGAAGATGCAGCAGGAACTGAAGGCGCTGCAGCGGGAGCTCGGCATCGGCTTCATCTTCGTCACCCACGACCAGGAAGAGGCGCTGACCATGTCGGATCGGATCGCCGTGCTGGCGCATGGGCAGATCCAGCAGATCGGCGCGCCGACAGAGCTGTATCAGACCCCGGCCAACCTTTTCACCGCCGACTTCCTTGGGGAGAGCAACCTTTTGCCCGTGACGGTCACCGGCGGCAGCGCCAGTCTGTCCGACGGCCAGGGCTTTGCCACACCCCACGCTTCCGGTGCGGCGACGCTGCTGCTGCGCCCCGAGGCGCTTTCTGTCGCGCCGCCCGAGGGCCATGCGCTCAGATTCACCGGCATCATCCGCGAGACCTATTACACCGGCACGGACCACCAGATCGCGCTGGAAACGTCCGCCCACGGCACGCTGCACGCTCTATTGCGCAGCGGCAGCGCGCTGCCCGGCGTCGGCTCGGAAATGACGCTGTACGCCGCCGCCCACGGTCTGCACTTGATCGACGAGGTGGCCGCATGAGCCTTGCCCACCGCAAGCTGCTGCAGCTCTTCGGCCTCTTGGGTGCGCCGACGGTCTTCCTGCTGGTCTTCTTCTTCGGTCCGCTGCTGATCATGCTGGTCTACAGCTTCCTGACGCCGGGGCTCTATGGCGGGGTCGACTGGATCTTCTCGCACCTCAACTACGGACGCATCCTCGGCTGGGCCGACACGCGCTACGAGAAGTTCGACCCGGTCTATATCGCCATTTTCCTGCGCTCGCTGAAGCTGGCGGCGCTGACCGTGCTGGCCAGCCTGCTTGTCTGCTATCCCGCCGCCTTCTGGATCAGCCGGATGCGGCCCGGGATGCGCGACTTCGCGATCTTCCTCGTCACGCTGCCCTTCTTCGTCAGCCTGATCGTGCGGCTCTTTGCCTGGGTGCTGATCCTTCGGCCCACGGGCTTCCTCAATCAGGGGCTCATGGGGCTGGGGCTGACCGGCGCGCCGCTCGAGTTTCTCTACACCGATTTCGCAGTGATCCTGGGGATGACCTATGTCTTCATCCCCTTCATGTTCCTGCCGCTCTACGGCTCGATCGAAAAACTCGACATGGCGCAGATCGAGGCGTCGTCGGACCTTGGCGCCACCCGCGTCCAGACCTTCCGCAAGGTGATCCTGCCCGCGACGCTGCCCGGCATCGTCGGAGGCTCGGTGATCACCTTCATTCCCGCCTTGGGCAACTTCATCGTGCCCTCGGTGCTGGGCGGGGCGAAGGTGCTGATGATCGGCAACCTGATCGAGCAGCAGTTCCTGTCGGCGCGCAACTGGCCCTTCGGCTCGGCGCTGGCGATGCTGGTGATGAGCGCGGTCTTGCTTCTGCTGATCGCGCAATTCCGCCTCGCGAAGAAGGAGGCGCAGTCATGATCCTGCGCCGTCTGCTCAGCCTCTACGGGCTGTTCTTCTTCGTCTTTGTCTACGCACCGATCCTGCTGGTGGTGGTCTACTCCTTCAATGCCAACACGCTGAACATGATGATCTGGGACGGCTTCACGCTGGACTGGTACCGCCAGCTCTTCGGCATGGAGACCTCGCTGACCCAGAGCGCGACCTATGTCGACAGCACCGACCAACTCTGGGGCGCGGTGCGCACCAGCCTGATCGTCGCGCTCTCGACCTCGGTCTTTTCCACAGTCTGCGGCACCGCGCTGGCGCTCGCCGTGGCGCGCTACCGCTTCCGGCTGGCGCGCTTCTACCGCACGCTGATGATGCTGCCGATGATCATGCCCGATATCGTGCTGGGCATCGCGCTGCTGATCTTCTTCATCACCATTGGCATGAACCTGTCGATGCTGACGATCATCATCGGCCAGTCGACATTCCTGATCTCCTACGTCTTCGTCACCGTCTCCGCCCGGCTGGCCGAGGTCGACACCTCGGTCGAGGAGGCCTCAGCCGATCTTGGCGCCATCCCGGCGCAGACCTTCCGCAAGGTGACCCTGCCGGGCATCGCGCCGGGCATCCTCGGGGGCTGGCTGCTGGCCTTCATCATCTCGATGGACGACCTCGTCATCACCTATTTCATCGCCGGCACCGGCAACACCACGCTGCCCATCCATATCTGGGGGCTGCTCCGTCGCGGCATCAAGCCCGAGATCAACGCCATCGCCACGCTGATGCTGCTCTTCACCCTGGTGATCGCCGCCGCCGGCCTCTACTTCAGATCGAGACGACAGAAATGACCTGCAATACCAAGCCCCGCGCCCGCGCGCTGGGGATTCCGCTTCCGGGCACGCCCGGTCTGCTGAACGCCATCACCGATGTGCCGGGCCTCGAGGTGGGCACGACCGAACTGCTCTCGGCGCGCGATCCGTCGCTCGCCACCCGCGGCATCCAAGTGCAGACCGGGGTCACCGCGATCCTGCCGCGCGGCCACGATCCCGAGCCGAAGCCGGTCTGGGCCGGGCAGTTCAGCCTGAATGGCAACGGCGAGATGACCGGCGCCCACTGGGTGCGCGACGGCGGCTGGTTGGCCGGGCCGATCATGATCTCCAACTCGCATGCCATCGGTCCCTGCCACACGGCGGCGGTGCGTTGGATGGTCGAGACCTATGGCGCGACCTGGGAGGACAATCACCTCTGGGCAATGCCGGTGGTGGCTGAAACCTATGACGGCGTGCTCAACGACATCAACGGGCTGCATGTGACCGAGGACCTGGCGCGCCGGGCGCTCGACGCGGCTCGGCCCGGGCCGGTGCGCGAGGGCAACTCTGGCGGCGGCGCGGGGATGATCTGCTACGAGTTCAAGGGCGGCACCGGCACCGCCTCGCGGCAGCTCGAGGTCGACGGCCAAGCCTTCACCCTCGGGGCGCTGGTGCAGGCCAACCACGGGCTACGGCCCTGGCTCACCGTCGCCGGGCGCCGCGTCGGCGAACAGATGCCCGAGCACCGGGTCGTGGACATGGTGACCGAGCGCGGATCGATCATCGTGGTCCTCGCCACCGATCTGCCGCTTTCGTCGAGCCAGCTTGAACGGCTGTCGCGCCGCGCCGCCATCGGCATCGGGCGCGCCGGGACGCCGGGGGGCAACAACTCGGGGGACATCTTCCTCGCCTTCTCGACCGCCAACGAGATGCCGCTGCCGCAGCTCTCGGGCCCGTGGCGGCATATGACCTGCCTGAACGACGAGCTTCTCGACCCGGTCTACATGGCTGCCGTCGAGGCGGTGGACGAGGCCGTGCTCAACGCGCTCTGCGCCGCGGAGGATGTGCCCATGGCGCGCCCCGCCGGGGGCATCTGCCGGGCGCTGGACACGGACCGGCTGATGCAGCTGCTGGAGTGAGGCGACCTGTTTCCCGGCCAGGAGTGCGGCGGCTCAGCCTGCCTGTTGATCGTGCCGCCGTGTGAGGTCCAGGCGCCTGGTGCGCCTCGACCACCCGAGGCCCCTGTCCCTTCACCCGTCCTGGGCAACCAGATGGCCGTCGCCGATGTCCAGGAGGCTGACAGGCGTAGGCCCCTCGTTGATTTTCCAGATGGGCGAGGGCAGGTCCGTTGCCCGCCGAGCATGCGGGCGGCCCTTGCGCGATGGATCGGGGATCGGCACGGCATCCAGAAGGCGTCGGGTATAGCTGTGCTGCGGGTTGCCGAACACCTGATCACGGGTGCCCATTTCCACGATTTGCCCCAGGTACATGACCGCGAGGCGATCCACGACATTTTCCACGACGGCCATGTCATGGCTGATGAACAGGTAGGACACCCCCGTTTCCTGCTGCAACTCCTCGAGCAGCGCCAGCACCTGTGCCTGCACCGAGACATCAAGCGCGGAGACGCTCTCGTCGCAGATGATCAGTTTCGGTTTGAGGGCCAATGCGCGGGCCACGCAGATCCTTTGGCGTTGCCCCCCCGAGAATTCATGCGGATAGCGCTGCATCTGACCAGCGCTCAGGCCCACGCGTTCAAAGAGCTCCGTTGCGCGGGCGATCCGGTCTTCGGCCGAACCGATGCCATGGATCAAGAGCGGCTCCATGACCGCTTCGCCGACAGTCATGCGCGGATCGAGCGCCGCCATGGGATCCTGGAAAACCATTTGGATGTCGCGGCAGATGTCGCGGCGTCCCCGGTCGGTCAGGCCGGCAAGCGCCTTGCCGTCGACCTCGATGTGTCCCGCGTGCGGCACGAGCCCCGACAGCGCCTTGGCGATGGTGGACTTGCCACAGCCGGATTCCCCGACCAGCCCGAAGGTTTCGCCGGGGCGGATGTCAAAGCTCACCTTTTCGACGGCATGGACGCGATGCGTGGGGCGTCCAAAGAAGTCTGAACCGATATCGAAATGCACGCGGGCGTCCACCAGCCGCGCGGCAGGCGCAGTTGAAACGGGCGGCAGGGGCTTGGCCCGTTCGGCACCCGCGCCAAGGCGCGGCACCGCGGCGAGGAGACTGCGGGTATAGTCATGCTGGGGCGCGGCAAAGAGCGTGTCGACCGGCGCGCTTTCGACCATGCGGCCCTGTCGCATCACCACGACGCGATCGGCGCTTTCCGCGACCACGCCCATGTCGTGGGTGATCAGGATGATGGCGGTCCCGGTCTCGGCCTGAAGGTCGCGCAACAACTCGAGAACTTCTTGTTGCACCGTCACGTCCAGGGCGGTGGTCGGCTCGTCCGCGATCAGCAGCGCAGGCCGCAGCGCGAGGGCCATCGCGATCATGACCCGTTGCCGCATGCCCCCCGAAAGTTCATGGGGGAATTGCTTCATCCGGCGCTCGGGTTCGGGAATGCGCACCTTGCGCAGGGCCTCGACCGCCTGCGCGCGCGCCGCGGAGGCCGCGACCAGCGCGTGCGCGCGGATCGCCTCTGTCATCTGGCTGCCGATCGTGTGAACCGGGTTCAGCGACGTCATCGGTTCCTGGAAGATCATCGCCAGCCGGGCTCCGCGCCAGTTGCGCATCTCGGTCTCGGGCAGCTTCGGCAGGTCGGTTCCGTCCAGCAGCGCCTGCCCAGAGGTGACCGCGACATTGTTGGGCAGCAGGCCCATCAACGCCAGCGAGGTGATCGACTTGCCCGACCCGCTTTCGCCCGCGATGGCGAGCGTTTCGCCGGCGTGCAGGTCGAAGGACAGGCCCGCCACCAGAGGGCGCACCACACCGCGATCCCTGACCGAGACGGTGAGCTCGCGCACTGACAGGAGGGGTGCAGTCGCCCCCGAAGGGGCGGTTGCGGCTTGTGTCATGGTCATTCGAGCACCATTCGCGGGAAGTAGAAGGAGACGACCCAGTTGGGCATGTCGACGATTTCGGAGATGCGCAGATCGCCGCAGGTCGAGACCAGCATATAGGCATCCACTGCCGACATGCCGTGCTTGGCCGTGAGCAGGTCGATCATGCCCGCTACCGCGTCGCGCGCGCCGCTCATCAGGTCGGGCCCGATCCCGGTCGTGACCTCGTAGCCCTTCTGGTCGAGGTGGTTGGTCACTGGCCCCGGCGTGGTGAACCGCGGCATCTTGAGGTTCGCCCCCTTCACCAGATCGAGCGTCAGCGTCACATCCATCGGGCTTTCGATCGCCGTGCCGCAGACCTCGCCATCGCCCTGCGCCGCGTGGGTATCGCCCACGGAGAACAGCGCGCCCGCGACTTCAACCGGCAGGTACAGCTCTGTCCCGGCGGCCAGGTCGCGGATGTCGAGATTGCCGCCCGTGCGCCGCGGCGGCACGATGGAATGCAGCCCGGGTTCGGCCAGCGCCACGCCTATGGTGCCGGTGAAGGGCTTGAGCGGCACGCGCCCCATGTCGCCCCAAAGCGCCGGAGCGAGGCTTTGCGCGTCATACTTCCAGATCGTCAGCGCCGGATCCTGAAACTGGTCCGCCAGCAGGCCGAAGCCCGGTATATTGGCTGTCCAGCCCCAGGCCGACCCCTCCTGCTCGCGCGGGGCAAAACCCTCGAGCGTGATCTTCAGCGCGTCGCCCGGTTCTGCGCCATCGATGTAAATGGGGCCGGAAACCGGGTTGATCTTGCCGAAGTCAAGCGTCCTGACGTCCTCAACGGTGCTCGACGGGCCAAGCTGGCCCGCCGAAGAATCCATGCAGTTGAAGCAGATCGTCGTTCCGGGCGCGACCGTCTCGACCGGGGCAATGGAATTGTCCCAGCCGAAATGGTGCTGCGCGCCGTGGATCGTGTAATCACAGGCCTTGCACATGCGCTTACTCGGTCACGTAGACGTAGTCGTAGTTGACCGGGATCGAGACCGGGTCGACATAGAGCGCATCCGCGCCGCCCATGCGCTCGGACTTGACGGTGTAGCGCTGCTCGTTGAACACCGGGACCCAGGGGGCCTGCTCCATGACCTTCATGTAGACGTCGGACCACATGTCCAGGCGCTCCGGGGCCGACGGGTCGGTCATGCTGTCGGCGGCGGTGGCCATGGCGTCGATGCTCTCGTCGCAGAACTTGGACCAGTTCCAGCCGCCTTCGCCCGCACCGGCACACCCCAGGATCGGGCCGTAGAAGTTCGACGGGTCCGGGAAGTCCGCGATCCATGCCATGCCACCGGACCAGATCATCGGCGCTTCGCCCGCGCCGCCTGCCTCGATGACGTTCGCCTGCGCGAGAGAGCGGATCTCGACGTCCACGCCGATGGCCTTCAGGTCCTGCTGGATCGCCTGCGCGATACGCGGGTTCGGGTCCGTGTTCATCACGAACAGCTCGGTGGAGAAGCCATCATCAAGGCCGGCCTCTGCCAGTTTGGCCTTGGCGGCCTCGACGTCGAAGGCATAGCCTTCGTAGCCGTCTGTGTAGCCCGGCATCGAGGGCGGCAGTGGCTGGGTCGCGGGCACGGCGCGGCCGTTGATGATCTGGGTGATGCGGTCCTTGTTGATCGCCATGTTGATGGCTTCGCGCACGGGCAGCTTGTCGAGCGGCTCGATGCCGACGTTCAGCGTGATGTAGCCGGTGTGCAGCTGGCCGCCTTCGACCACGCGCGCGGCCTGCGCCGGGTCCCCCATGACTTCCTGGAATTTTGCCGGGGGGATGCCGTCGCCGGGCACATCTACCTCGCCGTTCTGAAGGCGCAGAAGGGCGACGATGGGCTCCTGGCCCACTTCAAACGTCACGCCATCCAGATACGGCACGCCATCGCGCCAGTAGTCCTCGTTCTTTTCGAAGACGAGCCGCTGACCGATGGTCCACTCCCCGAGCTTGAAAGCGCCGGTGCCGACGGGATGCTTGCCGAAATCGGTGCCATGCTCGGCCACGGCCTCCTGCGGTACGACGGAGGCAAAGTTCAGCGCCATCACGTGCAGGAAGGTCGCGTCGGGCCGCGACAGGGTGATCTTGACCGTCGAGGGGTCGACCACTTCGACGCCTGCCAGCGTATCCGCCTCGCCCGAGGCCATGGCATCATAGCCCGCGATGGAGGCAAAGAAGCCTGCGCC
Organism: Alloyangia pacifica; assembly: GCF_003111685.1. Taxonomy (NCBI): domain Bacteria; kingdom Pseudomonadati; phylum Pseudomonadota; class Alphaproteobacteria; order Rhodobacterales; family Roseobacteraceae; genus Alloyangia; species Alloyangia pacifica. Next base: position 601,637 of record NZ_CP022190.1, read on the forward strand.
GGGCGATTGGGTTTCGGGGTTGGTCACGCGATCGAGCGAGTATTTCACGTCCTCCGCGGTCATCTCGCGCCCGTTGTGGAAGGTCACGCCCTTGCGCAGGGTGAAGGTGAAGACCGTGCCATCCTCGGAGATCTCGTAGCTCTCGGCGAGGCCGGGGCGCAGCTCGGTCGTGCCGGGAACGTAATCCATCAGCCCGTCGAAAAGGGATTTGATCATCGACCAGTTCTGCCAGTCGTAACCGATTGCCGGGTCGAGCGTGGCCACATCGTCCTTGTAGGTGACGGTGATCATGCCGCCCGGCGTGGCATCGGGATCAGCGGTGTAGCCCTCGGCAAAGCCGGGCAGAGCCGAGGCCGCCAGCAAAGCAGTGGAGAGAAGTAGTTTTTTCATGATCGTTCCCTGTTGGTTTAAAGTTGAAGAAGATGCCCAGGGATCAGCGCAACTTGATGCGCGGGTCGATGAGCGGGGTAATGAGATCGGCGAGCAGGTTGCCCAGCACGATGGCCGTGGCAGACACCATGGTGACGCCCATGATGATCGGGATGTCGACGCGCTGGATCGCCTGCCACGCGAGCTGGCCGATGCCGGGCCAGCCGAACACGCTTTCGACAACGACGATGCCGCCCATGAAGATGCCGATATCGATGCCGATCATGGCGATGATGGGCAGGATGGCGTTGGGCAGCGCATGGCGCATCAGGACCTTCGAGCGCTTCAGCCCTTTGGCGCGTGCGGTGCGGATGTAGTCCTGCCGCAACACCTCGACCATGCTGGAGCGCATCATGCGGGAATACCAGCCGGACCCCATGATCCCCAGCGTCACCGCCGGCAGAACGAGATGCGCAAAGGTGCCGTACCCGCCAATGGGGAACCATCCAAGCAGCACCGCGAACACATAGAGCAACAGTAGGCCCACCACGAACTGCGGCGCAGAGACCGCGACGAAGGACGTCAGCATCAGCCCCTGGTCGAGCGGCTTGCCTCTATAGAGGGCGGCCACGATGCCAAGCGTGAGCCCGATCAGAAGCTCGCAGAAGATCCCGCCGGCCATCAACAGCAGCGAGGCGGGCAGACGCGCGGCGATCAGCGTCGAGACCTCGGTCTTCTGCAGGTAGCTGCGTCCCATGTCACCTTGAACAAGGCCCGACAGGTAGCGCCAGTATTGCACGAGCATCGGCTGGTCGAGCCCCAGTTGCTGGCGGATGTTCTCGACCGTTTGCGCCGTAGCCGACCGCCCGGCGATCTGGCGCACCGGGTCGGCGGGCAGCACGTAGAGCAGCACGAAGGTGATGAAACTGACGCCCAGCAGGATCAGCAAGGATTGGATGATGCGGCGAAACAGGTAACCGGGCATCAGTCGTTTCCCCTTTGGGTCGGATCGAGCACGTCGCGCAGCGCGTCGCCCACGAGGTTGAAGGCCAGCGCCAGCAGCAGGATCGCCGCGCCCGGGATGAAGACCAGCCAGGGTGCAGCCTGGAAATAGGTCTGGTTCTCGAAGATGATGTTGCCCCAGCTGGGCGTCGGCGGCTGAACACCGACCCCGAGAAAGCTGAGGGTCGCCTCGAGCAGCACGGTGACAGAGATCCCCAGCGTGCCCCAGACGATCAGCGTCGGGATGAGGTGCGGGAGGATATGCTTGAACAGGATGCGCGACCGGGACGCACCCAGCGTCTTTTCGGCGGCGATGAATTCGCGCTCTGCCAGCGAGGTGGTCTCGGTATAGACCACCCGCGCCGTCTGTACCCAGTTGACCAGCGCAATCACCATGGCCACGATCCAAAGCGACGGCTGGAAGATCGCCGCGAGACAGATCGCAAGCAACAGGGCCGGGAAGGCCATCATCAGGTCGGTGAACCGCATCAGCACGGCCCCGACCCAACCGCGGACGTACCCCGCGAGCACGCCCACCAGTGTTCCTATGACCAGCGCGACGCCATTGGCGACCACACCGATGATGAGCGAGGTCTGCGCGCCGTAGAGCATCCTGCTGAACAAGTCGCGGCCCAGCAGGTCCGTTCCCATGAGAAAGTCGCCCCCTGGCGGCATGGGCTCGCCGTAGAGCGTCAGCCCCTCGAACAGCTGTTCGTCAGGTGCGTAGGGCGCGATCCACGGTGCAAGGGCCGCACCCCCTACCACCAGCGTGATGATCGCAAGCCCGAAGAGCGCGAGCTTGCGGCGCAAGAGCCGCCGCAGGGCGCTGGCCGGAGAGGCGGTTGGTGTCGCTTGTACCGTCGTGTCAGCCATGATCCTTGTCCGTCCTTCCATCGCTGACCGAGGCCACGATCCTTGCGGCGGCCTCCTCGAAGCTGACGCGCCACGCCATCGCCATGCCGCGCAGCTGTTCGTAGGCCTCGTTTTCAGTTTTTCCGCGCGTCGCCAGCACGGCCACTGCCTGCACCACGGTCTGCCGCTGGCCGAGGCGCTGGCGCAGATTTTGGATTTCGCCAGCCAAGCCGATCCGCGCATCGAAGGTCGCCCGCGCGATCAGAAGCGCTGAATAGACACCGTTGTCGCCGACAGGCTTGAGGATCTGCGCATCGACACCGAAGTTCATCAGCCATTCGATGCGACCGGGCGCTTCGGACCCGATCAGCGCGATGGTCGGAAGCGGCGCGTCGCCCGGGCGCCAGGGAAACTGGTCGTCAAAGGCGGTGTCCACATCGATGAAGAGAAAGTCGGCGCCGCGCACCGAGGCCGGAAGCTCCGGCCAGCAACACTCGACGTGCAGCCCCACCGCTTCCAACTGGCGGACCAGCGCGGTCACGTTGGCATGTGGCCGGTGCAGGATCACCGCGCGCGCGCCGCCCAGTTCGGGAATGCTCAGACGCCCTCTCATCGTACCACCCGCAGCATCGGTTGTGGCCGCTGCGTCGACTGCGTCAGGTAAGGATCGCCTTCGATCGGTGCGTGGGTCTCGATCGGGACAAATCTGCCGTTGCGCACCGCGGCGATGGCCACTGGCAGCGCAACGTGATGGGTGCGCGGGCTGATCCCCACCGATGCCGCGCGCGGCATGGCCAGAAGCTCGGGCAGGCTCAGGGCCTCGGCGTCCGGCACGCTCGCCAACAGGCGGGCCAGCATCATGACAGAGGCGTGCGCCGCCGCCTCGAAAGATGATCCGAAATCGAAACGCCCCTCGTTGCCCGGCAGCGCGGGGGCCATGCCCTTGAACCATGGACCGGCGGCGATGACCCCCTCTGCCGCGGCGCCCATGGCGCCCAGTTCGGCCTCGGTCATGTTGCACGACAGGACCGGGCACGCGTTGTCGCCGAAGGCGGGATCGTCCGCGCGCAGCTGCGCCATTGCCTCGAGAAACGCATATTGCGACGGACCGATCAGCTGGTTCAGGACAAAGTCCGGCTTCAATGCGGCGATTTCATCGACAAGGCGGGCGATGTCTGTCGATCCGATCGGCACGTACCGTTCGCCAAGGACAGGCGCGCCGCGCTTCGCGCTGACCTCGCGGGCGATGCGGTTCATTTCCCAGCCCCAGATATAATTCGATCCCGTCAGGTAGGACCGGCTGCCATAGGCTGCGAAGGCGTGCTCGAGCAGCGGCAGCAAGTGCTGGTTGGGGCAGGCATGGGCATAGACCACGCGGTCAGAGGACTCGAACCCCTCGTAGGGCGTGGGATACCACAGCACGCCTCCCAGCCTCTCAAGGCTGGGGATCACTTCCTTGCGGCTCCAACTGGTTGTGCAGCCGATCACATGCCGCGCCGAGCTGTTTTTCAGGATGTCTTCGCACAGCGGTGCATAGGCATCGATATCGCCGCCCGGGTCACGCTCCACCGGACAGAAGACCATATCTATCTCAACATCGTCATTGACCTGCTCGATTGCCTTCAGCGCGCCTTCGCGACTGGCCTGCCCCATGAGCCGGTAGGGACCGGAGGTTGAGAAGAGAAGTCCTATGTCGATACTGCGGATCACGCGGCGCTCCTGAAACGAAAAACGCCCCGCACCCAGCGTGTGTCGCGAAGACAGACCGAAGGGTGCGAGGCGCTTTTGCCAATATGTTGCCTCTTGTCTGCGCAAACCTGCGGAGGCTGTCAAAATGTTTCAGGGTCTGGATGCGGCACTTTCGGCAGGTGCGCTTAATTATTGTGCGTCCAATGCGGTCAGGGCGCTCGCAAATGGGGCAGGGCGCCACCCGGCACTTGCAGCAGCGGCGCGCGACGCCACAGGCCCTTTCCAATCGCTGCCGGCGTGCGGACGATGGCGGATGCAGAATTGCTGGATGAGTCGGAAGCGGTTTTTCCGGCTCTCGCGCGGTCTTCGGAACCCAGACGGCGCGGGATATCACGAGATTGCAATCCTGAAGAAAATGCACACCGACGTTCTCGCGAATGAAGGAGCGAGGTCTTGATGGCTGGTCGGAAGGTCTTCCTCGTCTAATTCGCGTTCGTCGTAGATGATCGCTGCGCGCTCCCGGGTGAAGCCGACCAATCGAGCCCCCCAGCGGGCCCAGACCGGCAGCAGCATCGCGCTGGGCAGCCTCAGCGTGCGAGCAGGCCCCCGGTCCACTAGCTCGACCTGCAGGTCCATCGCCGAGGAATTGATGAGGTCGGCCCGCGAAAAGGCCGTCGGCGTCAGGGTGGTATATTGGCGTCGGCGATCATAGATGGCTCTGGACTTTAGCCAGGAGCCGACAAGCAATGCGCCAGCGCCTTTCCGATTTCCTTGATCGACCATCGACGCGTTACACGATCATGGGGGTCATCCTGTTCAACGCGATCATCCTGGGCATGGAAACCTCCGGATCGGTCATGAATGCCGCGGGCGGGGTGATCGTCGCGCTGGATACGGCCTGCCTCGCGATCTTCGTGGCCGAACTGGCGGCCAAGCTCTACGCGCGCGGCCTGCGGTTCTTCCGCAGTGCCTGGAACATCTTCGATCTGCTCGTGGTCGGCATCGCGCTGGTGCCGGCCGCTGGGGCGCTGTCGGTGCTGCGAGCGCTGCGGATCTTGCGGCTTCTGCGCGTGATCTCGGTCGCGCCGACATTGCGCCGCGTGGTCGAGGGCTTCATCTCAGCGCTGCCGGGCATGGCCTCGGTCTTCCTCCTGATGGGGGTGATCTTCTACATCGCTGCGGTGATCGCGACCAAGCTCTTCGCCGCGACCTTCCCCGAATGGTTCGGCTCGTTGGGCGGGTCGCTCTATACGCTTTTCCAGGTCATGACGCTGGAGAGCTGGTCCATGGGCATCGTCCGGCCCGTGATGGAGGTCCACCCGCACGCCTGGATTTTCTTCGTTCCCTTCATCCTGATCACCACCTTTGCCGTGGTGAACCTTGTGGTCGGCCTGATCGTCAATTCGATGCAGGACGCCCACGCGGAGGAATCCAACGCCGCCACGGATACCTACCGTGACGAGGTGATCCGCCGCCTGGCGGCAATCGAAGAGCATCTCAACGTGGCAAACGAAGGGACGGCGCAGCGCGTCGCCGAGCCTGGGACTGGTGCGCGCGCGCGCGGATGACGGCGTTGCCGGCGCGGAGCGGCTCGCTTCTGACCGAGGGACGGGGACCTTCGCAGGCCCGCACCCCGTTGCCGGGAACTGCGCATGTGTCTGTTGCACGCGCGGAAACGCCATCGTCGGCCAGGCGCGCCTCGCTGCGCCTGTCACGCCCGCGAACTCGGTCATGGCGATCTGGTCGGCGTCGGTGACCGTCTTCTCGACCGCTGCGGACAGAGCGGCCACCCGGCCGGATCGGTCTCCGCAGGCCTGGTGTCTCTCGAAGCCCTATAACCCCGACCACAACCAACCCTAAGACGATCAGTCAAAGGATCAAGCCGAACATCATGGTCATGCCGCGGGCGGCCCCCTTGCGCGTGGTCGCGACCGAGCCCGGACGGAAGGGATAAGGCGGCCAATCCCCGGCTCAGGGCATTGGGCGCGATGGCCAAGGGCCGGCAGGCGTCCGGAAGCAACCTTCGCGCGGGTCACGCCGGAGGGGCTGAGCGCCGAGGCTGCGCAGATCCTGGTCCTACGCCGTGCGAGTTTTTCTTGACCTTCCCCCTGCTGGAACCCCCAAGTCATCGTGGGACACTGACACCCGCGCCCGGAGGTTCTTATGGCCCATTCTGACCACACAAGTGATGCCGAGCCGGAAGTCGCGGCCCAGGACGTGACCCGCGATCCGGTCTGCGGGATGACCGTGGATCCCACGGCCGACACGCCGGGCTTCGAGCACGACGGCCACCACTACCACTTCTGCTCCGAGGGCTGCCGCGAGAAGTTCCGCACAGACCCAAACGCCTATCTCACCGCCACAGACCCTGTCTGCGGCATGCAGGTCGAGCGCTCTACCGCCGTCCACATGCTCAAGCACGGCGGTCAGAAGGTCTACTTCTGCTCCGAGGTCTGTCAGTCGAAGTTCGAGGCGGAGCCCGAGGCCTATCTCGGCCACCGCCCCGCGCCCGAGCCGATGCCCGAGGGCACGAAATACACCTGCCCGATGCACCCCGAGATCATCCGCGATGCGCCCGGCGACTGCCCCAAGTGCGGCATGGCGCTGGAGCCGATGACCCCCTCGGCGGACAGCGGGCCGAACCCCGAATACGTCGACTTCAAGCGCCGCCTGAAGATCACCGCGCCGCTGGCGGCGCTGGTCTTCGTGCTGGAGATGGGGGCCCACATCGGCATCCCCTTCGCCGACTGGATCGGACATAGGCTCTTTGGCTGGGTTCAGTTCGCACTGGCAACGCCGGTGGTGATCCTCTGCTGGCCGTTCTTCAAGCGGGGCTGGGCCTCGATCATCAACCGCTCACCCAACATGTGGACGCTGATCGCGCTCGGTACCGGGGCGGCCTATGTCTTTTCCATTGTTTCGCTGCTGGCGCCCGGCCTCTTCCCCGCAGCGATGCGCGACGGGATGGGCATGACGCCGGTCTATTTCGAGGCGGCGGCGGTGATCCTCGTGTTGGTGCTGGTCGGGCAGGTCATGGAACTGGCCGCCCGCGAGCGCACCGGCGACGCGATCCGCGCGCTTCTCGACCTTGCGCCCAAGACGGCGCGGCGGGTGACGGGCGGATCGGAGGAGGACGTGCCGCTGGACGAGGTCGCCTCCGGCGATATCCTGCGTGTACGCCCCGGCGAGAGCGTGCCGGTGGACGGCGTGGTGACCGAGGGGCGCTCTTCGGTGGACGAGAGCATGATCACCGGCGAGCCGGTGCCGGTCGAGAAGACCCAAGGCGAGCCCGTCACCGGCGGCACGCTCAACAAGTCCGGCAGCTTCCTGATGCGGGCCGAGAGCGTCGGCTCCGAGACCACCCTCTCGCGCATTGTCGAAATGGTCTCCAAGGCGCAGAGATCGCGGGCGCCGATCCAGGCGATGGCCGACCGGGTGGCGGCCTATTTCGTCCCCGCGGTCGTGGGCGTGGCGGTTCTGGCTTTCCTCGCATGGACGGTCTTCGGCCCGTCCCCGGCGCTTTCTTACGCCTTCGTCGCGGCGGTCTCGGTGCTGATCATCGCCTGCCCCTGCGCGCTTGGCCTCGCGACGCCGATGTCGATCATGGTGGCGACCGGGCGCGGTGCGCAGGCGGGCGTGCTGATCCGCGACGCTGAGGCACTGGAGCGGTTCTCCAAGGTCGATGTGCTGGTGGTCGACAAGACCGGCACGCTGACCGAGGGCAAGCCGACGCTCACCGACGCTGAGCCCGCCGAGGGGACGGACAAGATCGAACTTCTCGCCTTTGCCGCCGCGCTGGAACGCGGGTCCGAGCACCCGTTGGCAGAAGCGATCACCGCTGGCGCGCGAGCAGCCGAGGCACCCGAGCGCGAGTCCTCGGACTTCGAAGCGGTCACCGGCAAAGGCGTGATCGGCAGCGTTGGCGGACAGCGCGTGGCTCTCGGCAATGCGGCGCTGATGGCGGAAGAAGACGTGGACCTTGGCGCCTTGAATGACCGCGCCAGCGACCTTCAACGCGACGGCAAGACCGCGATGTTCGTCGCCGTGGGCGGGCGCGCCGCCGGGCTGGTCGCGGTCGCCGACCGGGTGAAGGAGAGTACGCCCGAGGCGATCCGCGCCCTGCACGAGGCCGGGTTGCGCATCGTCATGGCCACCGGTGATGCGAAGGCCACGGCCGAAGCGGTCGCGCGGGAGCTCAATATCGACGAGGTGCATGCCGAGGTCAGCCCCGAGGACAAGCACGCGCTGATCGAGAAATTGCGCCGCGAGGGGCTGTCGGTTGCCATGGCCGGAGACGGGGTGAACGACGCCCCGGCGCTCGCGGCTGCGGACGTCGGCATCGCCATGGGCACCGGCGCGGACGTGGCGATGGAAAGCGCCGGTATCACGCTGGTCAAGGGAGACCTCGGCGGCATCGTCCGGGCGCGCCACCTCGCCGAGGCGACCATGCGCAACATCCGCCAGAACCTGTTCTTTGCCTTCGTCTACAACTCGGCCGGCGTGCCGCTGGCGGCGGGCATCCTCTACCCGCTCTTCGGCATCCTGCTTTCGCCCATCGTCGCGGCGGCGGCGATGAGCCTCTCGTCGGTCTCCGTGATCGCAAACGCGCTGCGACTGCGGGGGGTGAAGCTGTGAAATGGCTGGGTCTTGTTACGCTGGTGCTTGTTGCGGGCGCGGGTTGGTTTGTCTTCGTCGGGGCCGAAGGTGCCCCGGCACGCTCTGCCCAGATCGCCGAAGGCAAGACGCTCTACGCGGAAACCTGCGCCGCCTGCCACGGGGCACGCCTCGAAGGCCAGCCGAACTGGCGCACCCCGGGCCCTGACGGCCGCCTGCCTGCCCCTCCGCATGACGCCAGCGGTCACACCTGGCACCACCCCGACGAGGTGCTCTTCAGGATCACCAAGCTGGGCACTGCCGCCGTGGTCGGAAATGGCTATGAGAGCAACATGCCGGGCTTCGGTGATCAGCTTGAATACGCGCAGATCGAGGCCATTTTCACCCACATCAAGTCGACTTGGCCGGAGGAGCTGCGCGCGCATCAGGCGGAGATCTCCGAGACGCCCGGGTAACGCGCATCGTCCTGACACGGTTCCTCGATGGACCTTCTCCCTCCGCACACGGCTGTCGCTGCACACTCAGCCGCGCGTACGCTCTCATCGCGGTGGCATCGACCTTTCGGACCTAAGCGCAAACCGCACCCCCGTGCCGCGAACGTGATCTGACGCCGTCCCGCGAAAGGCGTAGCGTTGCGCCATGACACAGCTTGTGCTTCGCCTGCTACTGCTGACCCTTCTAGGGGTCTGGACCGCCTTGCCGGCCGGGCCGGTGCGCGCCATGGCGTCCAGCGCGCTCTGCTGCGACAATAGGGCCATGGCGCATGCGGACCATTCCGCGCAGCAAGCCGCATTTAGCCATGGCGCGATGCACGACAAGAGCCACGCCCAGATCTGCGAACTGCACTGCCTGCCGCTGGACGCGGCCCGCAGCGCAGATCTGCCCAGCCCCGGCAAGGCACATGGGTCGCGCATCGTTGCGTCGATGGCCGATGTGTCGCTGTCCTCCCGGGACTTCGCGCCCACATCGCCGCCTCCCCGAAGCTGATCTCCACGGGACACGGTCCCGCCTCGCGAAACTTCATTTCCCGGAGATCATCATGACCCAGTATTCCCGCCGCGGCTTTCTCGCCGCTTCTGCCGCCATGTCTGCCGCGCTGCTGCTGCCCGCAAGGGCGCGGGCTGCGACGGATCGGCTCTCGCTCACCGCGGGCACCCGCACTCTTGAAGTGAACGGCCGCGCCGCGACCGTCATGGGGCTGACCAATCGCACGGGGGGGCAGGGGCTGACCCTCGACCCCGGCCAGCGCTTCGCCGTCGATCTCACCAATGACCTCGATGTGGAGACGATCATCCACTGGCACGGGCAGATCCCGCCCAATGCGCAGGACGGCGCGCCCAACACCAACCCGATGCTCAAGATCGGCGAACGCCGCGCCTATGACTTCACGGCGCGTCCGGGCAGCTTCTGGATGCACAGCCACATCCCACAGCAGGAGATCGCCATGCTTGCCGCGCCGCTGATCGTGCGCAGCGCCGAGGACGTGGCCGCGGATCGGCAGGAGGTGGTGATGTTCCTGCACGACTTCAGCTTCAAATCCCCCGAAGAGGTGCTGGCAGAGACCGCCGGCAGCACCGGCGGGCACCATGGCGGAGCCCAGGCTCCGGCGCCGATGAATCATGCCACCATGCACCACGGCGGGGCGAGGTCGGACGCTTTGGCCCCGACGGGCGGAAGTTCGGGCAATGGCCCTATGCCCGGAATGAGCGGGGGGCCTGGCATGCCGATGGACCTCAACGATTTCCATTTCGACGCCTATCTCACGAACGATCGCACGCTTGATGATCCGGAGGTCGTGACCGTCGAGCGCAACGGTCGGGTGCGGCTGCGGATCATCAATGGCTCATCGATGACCGCCTACTGGATCGACACCGGGGAACTGCGGGGCCGGCTGCTCGCGGTGGACGGGGACAGGGTCGAGCCGTTTTTCGACACGCGCTTTCCGATCGCCTCGGGCCAACGGCTGGAGATCGAGCTCGATCTGCCGGGTGACGGGCTTGCACGACCGGTGCTCGCGCTGCGGGAGGGCGCGCAAGAACAGACCGGGCTCGTTCTCGCACCGCGGGGCGCCTCCGTGCCGCGCCTGCCGACCCGCGCCGCGACCGAGACCCCGCCCGTCGCTGGTGACATGCGGCAGGAGCTTGCGCTGCGCGCCGTCTCGCCGCTCGCAGCCCGGACCCCGGATGCGCGGCAGATGGTGATGCTCGGAGGCGTGATGACCCCCTATGTCTGGACCATCAACGGCGCCGTCTGGGAGGATCACAGCCCAATCACGGTGCCCCAGGGTGCGCGGGTCGAAATGATGTTCCACAACATGTCGATGATGGCGCATCCGATGCACCTCCACGGCCATGTCTTCCAGGTCGTCGCGGTCGGTAACCAGCCTGTGCGGGGGGCGCTGCGCGATACGGTCTTCGTGCCGGCGATGGGCTCGGTCACGGTCGCGTTCGACGCGGGCGAGGCGGCGCGCTGGATGATGCATTGCCATCACATGGGGCATCTGGCGACCGGCATGATGACAGAGCTTCAGGTGCGGGCCACGGCCTGAGCCAAGGACCGGCGGTGCGGGCGAGACGCTCGCGCCGCCGGTGTTTTTCGCTGTCGGCCTGGGCGGATCAGGCCACCTCGATCCAGGTCGTCATCCCCGAGGCCGCATGACCGAGCATGTGGCAATGCAGAAGCCATTTTCCGGGGTTGTCCGCGACGAAGGCGACCTCTGCGCTTTCCTGCGGCTTGACCAGCAGCGTGTCGCGCATCGGCCCCTGGGACCCATCGGCGGCGACCGTCCGGAAGTGCATGCCGTGCAGGTGCATCGCATGGGGAAAGACCGTGTCGTTGACCCATCGGATGCGCGCGGTCTCGCCGAGGGTGTAACGAGCAAAGGGGGCCTCGCCGCGCCCCACCTGGCCCGACAGCGCCCAGAATTGCCCACGCTGCACCAGTCGCTGGAAGTCCATGTCCTGCCCCTCGAACCGGCCCGAGGTCATGCCACGCATCGCACCGCCTTCCATCCGCATCTCGCGCAGTTCGGCCTCGGCGACACCTGGCACATCCATGCGCGGGTTGGGCGGTAGCGGCGCGGGTGCGGCGCGCCGCGCGCTGCTCTTTGGGCCGGTCACAGTCACCTCGGCAAGCGCCTGCCAACTGTCGTCGTCGGCGTAGCTGAGCAGCGCCGCGGGCGTGCCGGCCTCGGCGGTGACATCGACAATCAGATCGACGCGCTGCGCCGGGGCGAGGATGATCTCGGTGCTCACCGGCTCGGGCTGTGCCAGCGGCATCCCGTCGAGCGCGACCGTCCAGCCCACCATTCCTTCGAGCCTGAGCATGAAGATGCGGGCGTTGGCGGCATTGATGAGCCGCAGACGCAGGCGCTCGTTCTGCCGCGCCTCGAGGGAGAAGTCGTACCGGCCGTTGATCCCCAGCAAATTGCCCAGGCGCCCTGCGTGACTGCGCATCATCGGATTGCCGAAATCCCCGGCGAAGCGGCCGGTCTCCGGGTCGAGCAGCCAGTCGTCGAGCATCAGCACCTCGTCCCGGTCGATGTCCGGCGGCGTGCTTTCCTCGACGATCAGCGCCCCGGAGAGGCCGCGCGCCACCTGCTCCATGGAGTTGGTGTGGGCGTGGTACCAAAAGGTCCCGGCATCCGGCAACTCGAAGGCATAGTCGAAACGCCCGCCCGGCGGCACGGGATCCTGCGTCAGTCCCGCCACGCCGTCCATCGCGTTGTCGATGCGTATGCCGTGCCAATGCACCGAGGTCGGCACCTGCAATCCGTTGACCAGGCGCCTAGAAAGGCGACTGCCCTGCGGCACGCGGATTTGCGGACCGGGAAGCCGGCCGTCGTAGCCCCAGACCTCGGTCGCCGGATAGCCCTCGGGCGCGAGCTGGACCGTGGCAGGGCGGGCGGTCAGCAGGGGCGTCTCCTGCGCCCATGCGGGGCGTGACAGGGGAAGCGCGGCAAGTCCCGTGCAGAAGGCGCGTCGTGTGAATGGCATATCAGGTGATCCCTTTCGCGCGTTGCATCTCGCGGGCATCGTCTATGATCGTCTTTTCGGTGACCCGCGTCGTGCGGGGCTGCTGCGGCATTTGGGTGAGGCGTCCAGCATATCAGGCGACATTCGCTCGATGGGTCTTGTCTCTCGTGCCGGGCGTGCGGCGTTGACCTGTCATGCCGCGCTGTTCCTACCCAGGGTTCTTGTCGTCCTGCTCGCCTTCCGCGTGCTCCACCGCCCAACTCGTTGCGGCCTCGATGGCTACGAGGGAGGTCGTCGGCAGAACGTTCAGGTAGCTGTCGGTATCCTTGACCTGGAGCGGCGGGCGTTGAGTCATCCGGTAGAGCGCATAAAGGACGATCGCGCCGAAGGTCACCGCCAGCAAGAACCAAAAGCCTTGAGGTCCGAAGAGCTGCATGGCCCAACCGGCAAGAAGCGGCCCTCCGATGGCCCCGATGCCAAAGACGAAGACCAGCCCCCCCGAGGCGGCGGGCATGTCATCGGCTGGCAGGTCGTCATTCGCATAGGCCAGAAAGAGCGAATACAGCGGCGTCGTCACCCCACCGGCAAGGAAGGCCGCGATCAGAAGCAATTCCGACCGGCCTTCCGTGGTCAGGCCGAAAACGCAGGCCGCCGCGCCGAGGGCGGCGGCCCCCAAGATGAGCTTGCGCCGATCCATGATGTCCGACAGCCAGCCGATCGGGAACTGAAGGAACAGCGCGCCCGCAAAGAGCATGGCGACGAAGAGCGCGATCTGTGGTGTCGAGAGCCCGATCTGCGTGCCGAAGACAGCCCCCATCCCCGACTGGGTTGCGTAGATGCTGCCCAGCAGAAACGTCCCGACAGTGCTCAGAGGCGCGTGGCCAAAAAGTTCCCTGAGCGACATCGCGCGCGTGACCTTGACCGCGGGCGTTGGGGACACCGAGAGCAGGATTGGGCCGAAGGAGAGCGACACCAAGATCGAGGCGACGATGAACAGGCCGGAGGTCGCCGCATCGCCCAGGGTCAGAAGCCATTGCGCCCCGATCACGCCCAGGGTTTGGGCGAACATGTACGCCGAAAGCACCTTGCCGCGTGTGTCGTTGGTGGCAGCGTGGTTCAACCAGCTTTCCGCCGACACGTAGACCCCGGACATGCAAAATCCGATGATCAGGCGCAACAGCGTCCAGGCCCAGATCTCGGTCGCGAGCGGCAAGGCGATCAGGCCGGCCGACATGAAGCTGCCCAGTGCCGCAAAGACGCGAACGTGCCCGACGCGGCGGATCAGCACCGGGGTGACGCGGGCCCCGGAAAGAAAGCCGATGTAGTAGCCCGAGGTGATGACCGCGAGCGCTGCGGTCGAGAAGCCCTCGAGATCCCCGCGCAAGCCGATCAAGGTGAACTGCATGCCGTTGCCGAGCATGATGAGCAGGATGCCGAGGAGCAGCGCCCAGACGGTGCCGAGAACGGAAATCATGAGGCGTCTTTCTTATGTGAGCAGGAGCGCTGTCGATCCTTGCACCATATCCTGGCTCTGGCGAGGCGCATGCGCGTCATCAGTTGAAGGCTTTGCGACATCGGCTGAATTTGACACCCTTGCTTCTAATTTTCGACCTCATCTCCTTCCGGCGGCGCCCATGCAGGCGACGGTCTTCTGAGCCGCCCCCCCCCCAATTTCCGCGCGCCTCTCCCCTCCAGACCCGGAGTGATGATTTGAGACGGCGCTGGTCCCAGGTGAGTGACCACTTTCGAGAATTGCATCCTCGCCGGACGCGCAGCATCGCACCTCTCCGCTTGACGCGACCGGCAAAACGTCGTGTCGACAGCTGGCTATGGTACGAGATGACGCGGGGTCTTGGGCATATCACCGAGCGCCATCACGCCGATCCCGAGTATCGCCGCGTAGTGCCTGAGCTCGATTGCCTGCCACCTCGGCGCCGCTGGCACCGCGGTGAACAGGGTCATTTCGGTCAGGAGCCAGACGACGCCCGCGGAAGGGCCGCCGGGCCGGAGCGCGTCAGGCTCCGGCGGGCTGGACGAGGTTGGCGAGCAGGCGGAAGGCGCCGGGTACCAGCTTGTCGAGCTGGTGATGCAGGACAAGCCCGGTGTGGGTGTGCCTTCCTTTGCCGATCCGGCCTGAAACGAGACTGCCGAGCAGCGGCGCCTCGCCCGCATCGTGCATCGAGAGCAAAGGCGCGTAGCAGGGCGCCCAGTCGGCGGCGAAATAGAGGCCCCGCTCCTTGTCCCAGCCGGTCCAGTCGCTTTCAGTGATAAGGTTCGGTGTGGTCAGGAGCGGGTGCCGCGGCTCAAGCACGGTCACAGGGGCGCCCGCATTGGTGACGCGCCAGCGCAGCGAGGGGGTGCCGATCCGCATCGGCCGCGGCGGGGTGGCCTCAGAGTGCCAGCCTTGGTCGGCACGCTGGTAGAGCGTGACCAGGTGTCCGCCGCGCTCGACGAACCGGTGGAGCCGCGGGATCGCGGCGCGCAGGTCGGCGCGGTTGCCAAAGGCGACAACACCGACCAGCACCGTTGTGAAGCCAGCGAAGTCCTCATCGGAAGGGATCTCGTCCATGATGCGCACATCGGCTCCGAGCTCTTGCAGCCAGTGGCCGACGTTATCTCCGCTGCCGATGTAAGCGATTGTCGCCGCCTCGGGCAGCGCGAGGTCGAGGCTCAGCACGCGAAGCTGGGCCGCTTCGTGCAACGCGAAATCGCCGACATGCGGATAGCTGCCCCGGCTCTCGGTGAAGGCAGGCGCGCCGTCGATGCGCGGGGTGAAAGTCGCGAGCCCCGGCGTTTCGCTCAGCGGCGTGAGGGTGAGTTGACGGCCTGTCTGATCGACAGCCCAGCCCTCGACCGTGTCAAGGGTCACCGGCGCCTCGGAGGAGAGCGTCGCGGTGAGGGGCTTGGGTGTGCCAAGACGCCGGAGAAAGGCAGCCGGGCGCGCAGCAAGGATCTGCGCCGGGAGGATCGCTGGCGGGTGCTCGAAATCACGAGCAAGCGAAACCTCACGCCCACCGATCCGCGCTGCGATCTTGACGTGCGGACCATTGCCGCCGAGCGGATCGAAACGGTCGGAGAACTGACTGGGCAGCGCCATGTCGCGGGGCAGGGCGACGGGGATCGTCGTGAGGCCGGGCTGAAGTGGCTGCGCTTCGTCGGCGCAGCCGGGAATGCGGGACCGGGCGGAGACTTCTTCGGCAAGCGTCGGCGCGGGCTGATGCAGAGTCAGAGACGCGCAGTCACCCGGGGCCAGCCGGGTCGGCGCGAGGGCGCAGACCGGCGTGAGGGCGGCGGCCTCGAAAAGGGCGTGGGCAATCTCGCGGCGCTTGCGCGCAAGGCGGTGGCTATGGGCTTCGGCGAATTCGGGGGTGGTGCTTGCGGCGGCGGACTCCAGCGCCGCGTCAGCAGTGGCGAGCGCGGCAATGATCGCGTCGCGACGCGGAAAGGCCGCCTGTGCGCTGGTGATCGCGGCGGCCGCGTCCCCCAGCGCTGCCGCGGCGGGGCCTGCGAGCGCGGCAAGCTCGGGCAGCGTCGCGGGGATGCCTTCGGCCAGCCTGCGCTCGGCACGACCATTGGTCAGGTGCAGCTCCCAGACCCGCTGCGGAGTGTCGGACCAGCCGCCCATCCCCTGCGAGGCATGTCGGCGGCGCGACCACTGCCCGATCTCCTGATAAGGAACGCCGCGCGCGGGATCGCAGGGCGTGGCCTCGACGCGGAGCGTCGCCGCGGGGGGCGGAAGGGTGTCGTCGTAGGTGCCCCCGCCGCCGCCCCAGGCAGGAAGATAGGCATGCGAAACCCGCCACGGGGCGAGAGGGCTGCCTCTCAGCGCGCCGGGGTCCGCGGCCAGCGCGACGGCGGCCAGCGCCGCGCGCGTCATCGCCCGGTGATGGCCGTGCTGCCCTGGAACATCAAGGAAGGTCGGCAGGATCACGTCGGGGCGGTAGCGGCGATAGGCCAGTGCCAGCCGCTCGGTGATCAGCGCCTTGCCCCAGCGGGCGAAGGTGTCGTCGCCATCCTTGGAGAAACCGAAATCATGTACCGGATCAGAAGGGCCGAAGCCGAGCCACGCCACGTCGCAGTCAAGCACTCGCGCGGCCTCCTCCATCTCGCGGCTGCGCAGCACGCCGAGCAGCGCGCCGCGTTCCGGTCCCAGCGCGTTCTGGCCGCCCTCACCGCGCGTCGAGCAGGCGATCACCACGCGGTGCCCGAGCCCGTGCCGCAGCCATGCCATGAGCCCGCTGTGCTCGTCGTCGGGATGGGCGCCGGTGTTCATGACGGTCAGGCATCCGGAAAGCCGCGAGAGCGCGGTATCGAGTCGCATCAGCGCGGGCTGTGCTTCGCGCCGGGCGAGGCGGTCCTGGATCGTCATCTTTGTCTCCTGTCAGTCAGTCGTGGGCACGAGACTGTCCTCGGCCCGGTCGAGGCGGGGCGTGATCGCGTTGAAAAAGGGCAGGGCGGCGGCGCCGAGCGCGGCCGAAGCCTGCCCCGTCTGCCCGCGCTGGACCCGCGGCAGTGTGCGGTCGGCACGGTTCGCGACGGTCGAGGGGATCGTCAGGCGTTCGACCAGGGCATCGAGCACAGCGCCCGGCAGCTTGCCCCCGATGATGACGGTCTGCGGATCAAAGATGTTCTCGACGATGCCAATCATTGCCGACAAGTGCTGAGCCGCTGTGGCAAGCCACTCGTCCAGCACCGGGTGCCCGTCGCGGTGATGTCGCCGTAGGTCGTCCAGCGTGACGGGCTCTCCAGCGGCTTCCAGCATCTCGCGCAGCCGATGCAGCGAGGCGTAGCGCTCGAGGCAGCCGGACTGTCCGCATTGGCAGGGTCGCCCTCCGGGGGCGACGACGATGTGGCCGATCTCACCGGCGTTGCCAAATGCCCCGCGCAGCGGCTGGTCGTCGATGATCGCGCCGAGGCCGGTGCCCGCGCCGAAATAGACCTGGCAGAAATGCGAGACGTTCTGTCCCTTGCCAAACAGCAGCTCGCCAACGGCGGCGGCATTGGCATCGTTGTCGACGTAGACCGGAACGCCGCAGCGCTGCGCCAGATCCTGCGCCACTGCGAGCTCGGTCCAGCCGTGCAGCGTTGTAGGCCCGACACCGGACAGGCCTTCGATTCCGAAGGGGCCGGGCATCACGACGCCGATCCCCATGACCTGCCCGGGAAAGTCCGCGCGCAGCCGAGCGACGCTGTCGGCCACCAGCGAAAGCACCGGGCCGGAGGCCATGTCGGGCAGCGGGATATGGGCCTCGTGGCGCAGGTTGCCGCCGATGTCGAGAACGGTGACGGTCAATTCGCCCACCGCAATCTCGAAGCCGAGGGTGATGGCGCCGTCGGGGTTCAGGGCGTACTGGATGGGCGGCAGTCCGCGTCCGCTGCGCAGCCGGCCGAGGTCGAGCAACAGCCCTTCGGCCATCAGATCCTCGATGATATTGCCGACCGCCTGGGTCGAGATCTGCGCCAGATCTGCCATGGCCTTGCGGCCCATCGGGCCGTTGCGGCGGAGCAACTCCAGCACGACCCGGCGGTTGTGGCTGCGGTTGCGGCCGGGGTTCTTTCCCATGGCGACACTGACCGGGGTGCGAGCACGCGGGACTCCCGTCTTGCTTGGAGGCGGCACTGTTTTGTCCTTCTTGTTGCCAGAGAGCGGAATTCTGCGGACCTCCGGCGTCGCGTAAACGCTGGCATGGCTCAAAAGATAACTCAAGTAACTTATTTTATTTGACAGCTCGGGGCGCGATGCGACAGCCTGCGGGTGGTCGGGCGGCTCAGCGTCACGGCTCACGGCGCGGCAGGCGGCTCCGGTCGGACTGGACAAGCGCGGACAAAGGGCGGCGACGCGCCGTCTCCAACGGAGGTAAACATGAAACCAGCACTGATGAAGGCCGGCCTTCTCGCCGGTGCCGCGGTCTTCGGCGCCCATGCGGCGGCCGCGGACGTCGAGATCGAATACTGGCAGTATATCTACGAGACCCGCGTGACGGCGATGGATCAGCTCATCGAGAAATTCGAGGCGCAGAACCCCGGCATCACGGTGAAGCAGGTGACCTTCCCCTACGCGGACTACCAGACCCGCGTGATCGCCGCGAACATGGCGCGCAAGGGGCCCGACGTGCTGCAACTCTTCTATGGCTGGACGGACAACTTCGTGAACGGCGGCGTGCTGCAGCCCCTGCCGAAGGATGCCTTTCCGGACGAGATGATCGAATCCGAGTTCTTCCCGATCGTCGGCGCCATGAAGCGCGGCGACGACTACTACGGCTTGCCCACCGCGGTGCGCTCGCTGGCGCTTTTCTACAACAAGGCGCTGTTCGAGAAGGCCGGGATCGAGAAGCCGCCCGCGACGCTCGACGAGCTGGTCGATACCGCCGTGAAGTTGACGGAAACGGATGCGGGGGGCAACTTCACCACCGTCGGGATGACGGTCGAGATGGGCGGACAGGACCACCAGTGGTGGCGCGAAGTGCTCGTGCGCCAGTTCGGTGGTGAGCCCTATAACGACGATTACACCAAGGTCACCTACGACAGCGAGGCGGGCATCGCCGCGACAAAATGGTACACAGACCTGGCGACCGAGCATAAGGTCGGCGCCACGGGATTCATGGACGAGGGTCAAGCCGCGTTCCGTGCCGGGCGCGCCGGGATGACCATCGACGGAACCTTCCGCCTCGGCTCCTTCTCCTCGATCGAAGATTTCGAATGGGGCGTTGCCGAGCTTCCGGCGAACGCCGAGGGGCTGCGCTCGAACTACGCCTCCTATTTTGCCAACGGCATCGGTGCCGGGGCCGAGGGAGAGGAGCTGGACGCCGCGACGAAGTTCCTGACCTACCTGACGTCGCCCGAAGCGATGCAGCTCTGGCTCGAGGTGGTGGGCGAGCTTCCCGCGCGCCCCGAGGCCGCGCTCACCGAGGAGAACCTCGCCGATCCGGTATACGGTCCGTTCCTCGCGGGTCTCGAATACGCCCACACCACGACCTTCTTCGACGAGCAGGCGCAGCGACAGGTGACCATGGACATGGCCAACCGTGTGTTCCTGCAGGGGCAGTCGGTCGAGGAGTCGGTGGCCGAGGCCGCGGCCGAGGAACAGGCGATCCTCGATCGCTTCCACTGAGGCACGGGCAGCGGAGGGCGGAACCGACATGGCGTTCGACGACACCACACGTGCGGCCAGGGCGCCGCGCCTCAGCATGCGGACACGCCGCGCACTCTGGGTATGGGCCTTCCTGGCCCTTCCCGTCCTTTTCTACGCGGTCATCCGGTTCTACCCGACGCTCGACGCCTTTCGGCTGTCGTTTACCGACTGGAACTTGATGTCGCCGCCAAAGTTCATCGGGCTCAAGAACTACCGCGAGATGTTCGCCTCCGCGGACTTCTGGCAGGTCTTTCGCAACACCTTCGCCTATTTGGTCATCGGCACGCCGATCAGCCTCGTGCTGTCGTTCACCGTGGCCTATTTCCTCGACCGGATACGCTTTGGCCATGCCTTCCTGCGGGCGCTCTACTTCCTGCCCTACATCACCACCGCCTCGGCCATGGCCTGGGTCTGGCGCTGGTTCTACCAGCCCGCGCCAACCGGCGTGATCAACTCGGTGCTGGGCGCGCTCGGCATGGGGCAGATGGACTTCCTGCGCTCGACCACCTGGGCGCTGCCCTCGATCATGGTGACGGCGATCTGGGCCGGGCTCGGCTTCCAGGTCATCATCTTCATGGCCGGGCTGCGGTCGATCCCGCAGACCTACTACGAGGCGGCGCGTATCGACGGCGTCGGAGACTGGGCGATCCTGCGCAAGATCACCCTGCCGCTGCTGAAGCCGACAACGGTCTTTCTGGTGGTCTTCTCGTCGATCGGCTTCCTGCGCATCTTCGACCAGGTCTACAACATGACCACCAACGATCCGGGCGGGCCGCTGGGCACGACCAAGCCGCTGGTGCTGATGATCTACCAGACCGCCTTCAATTCCTACCAGATGGGCGCGGCCGCGGCACAGACCGTGGTGCTGTTCACCATCCTGCTGCTGATCTCGCTGCTGCAACTCTGGATCCTGAGGAGCCGCTGATGGCCGTCGTGGAAACTTCCGCCGCCGAGGCCCGTGCCGGGCTGCCCATGTCGAAGATCCGGCCCGCGCGCATCCTGCTCTGGACGGTGCTGTTCATCGGCGGGATGCTGATGATCACGCCGATCCTGTTCATGTTCTCGACCTCTCTGAAGAGCGCCGGGCAGATCTATGACCTGCGCCTGATCCCCCAGGATCCAAGCTTCGCCAACTACGTCGAGGTGCTCTCGGAGGGGAAATTCTTCCGCTGGTTCCTGAACTCCAGCCTCGTCGCGGTCTGCGTCACCCTGTCGAACTGCTTCTTCGACAGCCTCGTCGGCTACACGCTCGCCAAGTTCCGCTTCCGCGGCCGTCAGTTCGTGTTCATCGCCATCCTCTCGACGCTGATGATCCCGACCGAGATGCTGGTGATCCCGTGGTACCTCATGGCCTCGAACCTCGGCTGGCTCGACACCTACTGGGGCATCATGTTCCCCGGCATGATGACCGCCTTCGGCACCTTTCTGATGAAGCAGTTCTTCGAGACCGTGCCCGACGATTTCATCGAGGCGGCGCGGATCGATGGGCTCAACGAGTTCACCATCTGGTGGCGCATCGCGATGCCGCTGGTCACCCCAGCGCTCTCGGCGCTCGCGATCTTCACCTTCCTCGGCAACTGGACCGCCTTCTTCTGGCCGCTGATCTCGATCACCTCGAGCGAGCTTTACACGCTTCCGGTGGGGCTCACCTCCTTCGCGGTGGAGCAGTCGATCCAGTGGGAGATGATCATGACCGGCGCGGCGCTGGCCACGATCCCGACGCTGATCGTCTTCCTGCTGCTGCAACGCTACATCGTCCGCGGCGTCATGCTGGCGGGCCTGAAAGGATGACCGGCATGACCGATCCTAGCCACGCCGACACCTCGGTGTTCCCCGACCCGGTCTACAAGGACACGGTGCTCGCTCCGCTCTTCGCTCATGCCAAGGACGATCACGCCGAGGGCTTCCGCCGCATCGACCGGGCGCATCTGGTCATGCTCGTGCGCACCGGCATCCTGCCGCGCGCCGTGGCGGCTGAGATCGCCCGGGCGCTCGTCGCCATCGATGCCGAGATCGACCCGGCCGAGCTCGTCTATACCGGCGAGGTCGAGGACTATTTCTTCCTGCGCGAGGCCGAACTGAAGACGCGCGTCGGCCCCGACACCGGCGGGCGGCTGCACACGGCGCGCTCGCGCAACGACATCGACCACACGCTGTTCAAGATGGCCCTCAAGGCGCGGATCGATGCGCTGCTGGCCGAGGCGCGGGCGCTGCTGGCCGCCCTGACCGAGACCGCCGCGCGCGAGGCGGAGACGCTGATCGTCGCCTACACCCACGGCCAGCCTGCCCAGCCCACCACCTTCGGGCATTACCTCGGCGCGGCGATCGAGGTGCTGATCCGTGACATGGCGCGGCTCGAGGCGGCTCGCGAGATCTGCGATCTGTGCTCCATGGGGGCGGCGGCGATCACCACCTCGGGCTTCCCGCTCGACCGCGCATTGGTGGCCGAACTGCTCGGCTTCGCCGCACCGCAGCGCAACTCCTATTCCTGCATCGCGGCGGTGGACTACACCACGGCGACCTATTCCGCGGTCGAGCTGATCTTCCTGCACCTCGGGCGGCTGGTGCAGGACCTTCAGGTCTGGTCGAGCTTCGAGGTCGCGCAGATCCACGTGCCCAATGCCTTCGTTCAGATCTCGTCGATCATGCCACAGAAGCGCAACCCGGTGCCCATCGAGCACATGCGCCACCTCGCGTCGCAGACGGTGGGCAAGGCACGGATGATGAAGGACATCATGCACAACACGCCCTTCACCGACATGAACGACAGCGAGGGCGAGAGCCAGTCGGCAGGCTACGGCGCCTTCGACACCGGCAGCCGGGTGCTGCGCCTGTTGGCGGCGCTGGTCCCGAGCCTGAGGGTCAACGAGGCCCGGGTCGCGGCCAACATCGACCGCGCCTGCATCACCATCACCGAGCTCGCCGACACGCTCGTCCGGCGCGAGGGGCTCTCGTTCCGGCTCGCGCACGAGATCGCCGCCGATACGGCGCGGGCGGTTGTGGCGGCAGAGACCAGCCTCGCGGCGGGCGGCTTCGCGCCCTTCGCCGCCGCCTTCGCCGCCCATGCCGGGCGTGCCTCCACCCTCGACGAGACGAGCTTTCGTGAGATCGTCTCGCCGCGTTACTTCGTGTCGGTGCGCGACCGGTTCGGCGGGCCCGCGCCCGCGGCCATGGCCGAGGCCCTCGCCAGTTACCGCGAGGCGCTGGCCGGGTTCACTGCGCGGGCCGAGGCACTGGCCGCGAAGGAAACCCGCGCCGCCGCCGCGCTCGAGGCGGCATTCAACGAACTGACGGAGGCGCGCTGATGGCCACCATCCAGCTGAGCAAGCTCACCAAGGCCTACGGGCGCACCCGGGTGATCCACGGCATCGACCTCGACATCCCCGACGGCGAATTCGTGGTCTTCGTCGGCCCCTCGGGCTGCGGCAAGTCCACCACCCTGAGGATGATCGCCGGGCTCGAGGAGGTTTCGGACGGCGACATCTCCATCGGCGGCCGCCGGGTCAACGAGGTGGACCCCAAGCAGCGCGACATCGCCATGGTGTTCCAGAACTACGCGATCTATCCGCACATGAGCGTGCGCCAGAATATCGCCTTTGGCCTCTACACCTCGAAGCTGTCCAAGGCGGCAAAGGCGCAGCGCGTCGAGGAGGCGGCGGCGACGCTCGGGTTGACGCCGCTGCTCGAGCGGCGGCCATCGGCGCTGTCGGGCGGGCAGCGCCAGCGCGTGGCCATCGGGCGCGCCATGGTGCGCGACCCCGCGGCCTTTCTTTTCGACGAGCCGCTTTCCAACCTCGACGCACAACTCCGCGCGCAGATGCGCATCGAGATCAAGGCGCTGCACCAACGGCTCGGCACGACCATCGCCTACGTGACCCACGATCAGGTCGAGGCGATGACCATGGCCGACCGCATCGTGGTGATGCGTGACGGCCATATCCTGCAGGCCGCACCTCCTATGGAGATCTACGACAACCCGGTCGACATCTTCACCGCGCGCTTCATCGGCACCCCCTCGATGAACATTTTCCCGGCGCAACAGTCGGGCGGCGTGGTGACGCTGGCGGAAGGGGAACCGGCGGTGATGGCTGGCGTCCGGCCGCAGGATCTCAGGGTCGGCGTGCCCAGCAGGTCATCCGCCATTGTTCTTGAGGGCACCGTGACGGTCACCGAACCGCTCGGGCACGAGACGCTGGTGCATTTCACCGCGCAGGGCCACGACTTTATCGCAAGCGCGCCGGGCCATTCCGGCGCCGCACCTGGACAGCGGATCCAGGCCGGGGCGGCGGCGGGCACGGTCCATCTGTTCGACCCAGCGACCGAGAAGGCGGTGGGCCGGGCGTGACGGGCTTCGATCTTTTCCTGACCTCCACGCGCGACCTCCCGGCTGCCGGTCGCCGGGACCTCGCCGGTCTGCTGCGCGGCGCGGACGTGTCCAAGGGCGCGCTTGATCCGCGGGCATGCTGCCTGTTCGGAGCGGATGTCGGCGGCACCAAGGTACAGTCGGTGCTCACCGATCTCGAGGGCACGGTCCTCGCAGAGGCGCGCGATGCGACCCCGCATGTGGGCGGCGATGCTGTTCTGGAGTTGATCTCGGACCATCTTGCCGCGCTCTGTTGCGGCAGGACGGTCGGCGCGGCGGGTGTCGGCTTGCCGGGTGCGATCGATCCGGTGACGGGCGTGCTCGCGCGCGCGCCCAACCTGCGCGGTCTCGAGGGGCGGGCGATGCCGGCGCTCCTGTCCGACCGGCTGGGGTTGCCGGTCGCGGTTGAGAATGACGTCAATCTGGCCGCCCTCGGCGAGAGCTGGCTTGGCCACGGGGCGCAGGGCTCTCGCGCTGCGGAAGCTGGGCTTGCCTTCATTGCGCTCGGAACCGGCATCGGCATGGGTCTCGCCTTCGGCGACCGGCTGCTGCGCGGCGTCGGCGGCGCCGCGGGAGAGATTGCCTGTCTGCCCATCGGTGGTGATCCTTACAGCCCGCGCGCCCGCAGCCTTGGCACGCTCGAAAGCGTGGTGGCGGGGCAGGTCCTCGTCGAGGACTACAGGGCGAGGGGCGGTGCCCGCGAGGGCAGCCTGCGGGATCTGAGCCGTGCTGGCGTCGCGGACCCGGTGCTTGACGCCACGCTCAACGTTCTCGCGGAAAGGCTCGCTTTGGCGGTCCTGTCGGTGGGCGCGGTGCTCGACCCGGCGCTTGTCGTTTTCGGCGGTGGCATCGGCTCGCGTCCGGAAATCGTGGCCCGGGTGGGCGAGGCGCTGGCCCGTCTCGGCGCGCCGGTGCCGGAGCTGCGGATCAGCCTGCTCGGCAATCGCGCCGGTGCGATCGGCGCGGTGCGCGCGGCGCGGCTTGCGCTGGCCGATGCGCTGGAGCGGCCATGACCCAGCGCGCCTTGTACCGCCCGGCGCTGGTCGTACTGGAAAGCCCCGAAGCGGTGGCCGCCGAGGTCGCCCAGCGGATCCTGCGCTTCGTCGAGACACGGGCGCACCCCGTTCTCGGTCTTGCGACCGGCCGTACACCGCTGGCCGTCTACGCTCGTCTCGCAGCGGCGCATCGCGCCGGAACCAGCTTTGCGGCGGTCGAGAGCTTCAACCTCGATGAGTACTTCGGCCTTGGACCGGCGCACCCCGGGGCCTTTGCGTGCTACATGCGGCGGCACTTCTTCGAGCAGGTAGACATGCTGGCCGGGCATGGTCACGTGCCCTCCGGGCTTGGCGATCCTGCCTTGGAGGCGCGCGCGTACGAGGCGACGATCGCCGCGGCCGGAGGCATCGGCCTGCAACTGCTCGGGATAGGACGAAACGGGCATATCGGATTCAACGAGCCGGGCTCTGAGTTCGACAGTCGGACCCGGATCGTCACCCTCGACGAGAGCACCCGCAGGGCCAATGCCAAGGACTTTCCCGAAGGCACCGAAGTCCCGCGCGAGGCGATCACGATGGGCATCGGCACCATTCTCGAGGCCCGGCGGATCGTGCTGGTCGCGACCGGCGAGGCAAAAAGCGAGGCGCTGCACGCGGCCTTTCATCGCCCGCCCTCGCGCGGGTGCCCCGCCTCGGCCCTGCAGTTGCACCCCCGCGTAGAGCTCGTCTGCGACGTGGGTGCGGCACAAGGGCTTCGGCTCTAGGGGCGGTATCGCGACAGTCCAAGGTGACTGCGGGGGCTAACGGCAAATGGCAGCGCTCGCAGATCGGCGCTCGAAGGCGAGAGCACTGCGCATCTTGCCATGTCCTGCCTGCACTCTTCCGTCTCTTACCGATAGCCCCATGGATCAGCCCTTCGTTTCCAAGGCAGAGCGCGCAGTGCCAGCTCGTGCCGCGACCACGGCTCCAGGGGGGGGTGGAGAGGGGAGCCCGCTACGGAACGTCATTCACCCCGCGACTGATGATCCGTCGAAAAGGTCAAAGTGGTAAGACCTCTTTAGGATTCTATTGTTCCCCAAGTCGTTCAAGAAAAATAAATGGAAACAGATATTTAAACTACAAAACCGGGACGCTTTTCGGGCGGCAATACCCGGCCAAGCCAGCGTGCTCAAAAATTGGTTGGCAACCCGGTCGGCAAGAGGTTCACTTTGGTCAGCCAGGAGGAGGCGGCAGGGATGAGCGAGCTTGAGACAGCTCAATCGGAAAAGGGAACCGACCGGGTCATCGCGTATTTCAAGGACGCGCTGATGACCGGTGACCTGCGCGTCGGCGACCGGCTGAAGTCCGAGCGCGATCTCGCCCGGGAGCTGGAAGTCGGTCGCCCGCTGCTGCGCGAGGTGATCCGTTCGCTCGCCATGCTCGGCATGCTCGACGTACGGCACGGCAGTGGCACCTACGTGCGGCAAGCCAATCTCGGGACGGTGTCGGATTTCTTTACGTTCTGCCTCGCTCAGCAGCAGGACATGCTCGACGACGTGATGGAGGCGCGGATCGGCATCGAATGCCAGGCGATCCGGCTCGCCTGCACGCGGGCAAACGAGGTCGATCTCGCGCGGATCGGCCAGTGGTTCGGCGCGCTGATCGACACGCTGGACGATCCCGAGGCGGGCGGCCGCGCGGATTTCATGTTCCACCGTTCGATCGTGGCGGCGAGCCACAGCAGCTCGCTGATCACCCTTTACGGCGCCCTGTCCGAGTTGCTTAGACGCAGCCACGTGCAGCGGCGCAAGACGGTCTACCATGAGCGCTCCGTGGTCGGAGACCTTGTGGAAGCGCATCGGGAGGTCTTCCTCTCGATCGTTGCGAAGGACCCGGAGGCCGCGGACAAGCGCCTGCGGGAGCATTTCGCGATTGGCGACGAGTTGCGTCGCAGGAGCCTGATCGACAGCTACCGAAAAGGTCTCAAGAAAGCTTAGGACGACAAGCGAAGGGAGGAGAATATGTTCGCTTTTTCTGCTCGGCAGCTTCTGGCTGCCGCGACAATCGGCTTGTGCGCGTTGCCGGCTGCGGCCGCTGAACTGCGCTACGCCCACGTGGGCGCCGAGGGGGATTTCCAGACCCGTTTCGCCGCCGAAGCCGCCACCGCGATCGAGGAGGAGACCGGTGGCGAGGTGACGGTGCAGGTGTTCCCCGCCAGCCAGCTCGGCAATGTCGCCGAGATGGTTGACGGGGTGCGCATGGGCACCATCCAGATGGGCCACCACGACTTCGCCTCACTGGCCCGCATCGTGCCCGAGGTCGCCGTGTTCAACGCGCCCTTCGTCTACGAGAACGCCGAGCACGCCATGCGTGCCACCGACCCGGCCAAGTCGGAGGCACTGCAGGAGATCAACGCGCGGCTTGTTGAGGAGGGCGGCGTGCGCATCATCGGGCGCATCTACCGCGGCGCGCGCCACATCTCGTCCAACTTCGAGATCAAGTCGCCGGACGACATGGCGGGCAAGCCCTTCCGGGCGGTGCCGCTCGATCTGTGGGTGTCGATGGTCAAGGGCTTCGGCGCGACCCCGACGCCGGTCGAAGTGTCAGAACTGCCCACCGCGCTGATGACCGGCATGGTCGTCGGCCAGGAGAACCCGCTGACCATGATCGCGGCCAACAAGCTCTATGAAGTGCAGAGCCACGTCGCCATGACGGGGCATATGCAGTCGGTCCTCGCGGTCTTCGTCAACGAGAAAGCCTGGCAGGGGCTGTCCGAGGAGAACCGCGCCGCGATCACCAAAGTGCTCGACGGCAAGGCGATGGAGTCGCTGCAATGGGCGCAGGACTCCGAGCAGGAACTGGTCGAGGAGCTGAAGGGAAGTGGCATGACCTTCACCACCGCGGAAACCGGACTCGATCTCGGCGCTTTCCGCGAGAAGGTTCTGGCGCAGATCAACCAGGATTTCCCGGACTTCGAGCCGTACATCCAGCAGATCATTTCGATGAAGTGAACCGCGGCGGCGTGGGCGTCCTGCGCGCCCATGCCGCGCTTTCCTGACCTCAATACCCGGAGTTCCCCGGTCCATGACACAGCTCCTCCGCTTTCTCTGCGTGGCCATGCTCGCGGCGCTGATCGCGCTGCCCTTTCTGCAGGTGATCATGCGCGACATCTTCGGCTCCGCCATCGTGGGAGCCGAGGAGCTGACGCGCTTCCTGCTCATCTGTACCGTCTTCGTTGCCTACCCGCTGGTGGTCCGCTCCGAGGAGAACATCGTCATGGGCGAGCTGCGCGCGGCTCTGCCCGAGCCGGTACAGCGCTGGCTCGGGCTGGCGATCACGCTGCTGTCCTTCGCAGCCTGTGCGCTGATTGCGGTGGTGACCGCGCTCAACATCTCGGACAACCTCAAGAATGCCACGCCGACGCTCGGGATCCCGTTCTGGATCTTCCTCGGCGCCTGTTTCGTCGGCTTTGCCGGGGCGGCGTTCTTCCATGCGCTGCAGCTGCGCACGCGCAAGACGGCGAAGTCGGTGAGCCTCTGACATGGGCCTGATCCTCATCGTCCTGTTCCTGGCGCTCTTCGTGCTCGGCTTCCCGGTCGTCTACTCGATCCTGCTGCCGGCGATCTTCTACGTCGTCATCGAGGGGCTGCCGCTCGGCCTGTTGACGCAGCGCGTGACCTACGCGCTCGACAGTTTCCCGCTGGTCGCGGTGCCGCTTTTCATCTTCGTCGGCAACCTGATGAACCTTGCCGGGGTGACCGACCGCATCTTCCGCTTCGCCGACACGCTGGTGGGCCGCATCCCGGGCGGGCTGGCGCAGGTCAACATCTTCTCGAGCCTGATCTTTTCGGGTATGTCGGGCGCCGCGCTCGCGGATGTCGGGGGGCTCGGCAAGATCGAGATCGAGGCAATGAAGCGCCGCGGTTTCGACGCCCCCTTCGCCGCGGCGGTTACCGCGAGTTCGGCCGTGGTCGGGCCGATCTTCCCGCCGAGCATCCCGCTCATCGTTTACGGCTCGGTCACCAGCGTGTCGATCATCCAACTGCTGATCGCCGGCATCGTGCCCGCGTTGATTTGCATCCTGCTGCTGATGGTCACCGCTGCCATCATCGCCATCCGCAAGGACATGCCGCGCGCCGAGCGATGGGCGAGCCCGCGCGAAGTGGGCGAAAGCCTGCTGCCGGCGCTTCCGGCGCTGCTGGCCCCGGTGCTGATGATCTCGGGCATGCTGCTGGGGCTTTTCACCCCGACCGAGGCGGCCGCGGTAACGGCGGTCTACGTGATCCTCATCAGCTGGCTGGTCTACCGAGAACTGACGCTCGACCACCTGTGGTCCGCCATGCTGACCACGCTGCGCAACACCAGCGCGATCCTGATCATCGTCGCAGCGGCCTCGCTCTTCGGCTGGATCCTCGCGGTCGAGCAGATCCCGCAGGATTTCTCCAAGCTGATCCTGGCAATCTCGAGCGATCCCTTCGTGCTCCTGCTGATTGCCAACCTGATCTTCTTCATCGCCGGCATGTTCCTCGATTCCACCACCGCGACGCTGCTGGTGGTCCCGGTGATCGCGCCGCCGATGGTCATGGCGGGGATCGATCCGGTGCACCTTGGCATCGTCGTGATCTTCAACCTGATGTTGGGCCTGCTGACCCCGCCGATGGGTCTGTCACTGTTCCTCGTGTCGTCGATTGCCAAGATCACGCTACGCCAGCTGCTGAAGGCGCTGCTGCCCTTCTACGCGCCTTTGCTGCTGACGCTTGCGATCATCACTTTTGCCGACGGGCTCGTGTTGGCCCTGCCGAAACTGCTTCGCTAACCCCCACCTCGAAAGGTTCTTGCAATGCGTCTTGTCCTTGGCTCCGATCATGCGGGCTTCCCGCTCAAGGCAACCGTCCTCGATCACCTCCAGCGCCTCGGCCACGAGGTTAGGGATGTGGGCTCCTACGACGACAAGCCGGTCGATTTCCCGGAGATCGCTCAGGCGGTGACGCGGGCGGTCAACGACGGCTCGGCCGAGCGGGGTCTGTTGGTGTGCGGCACAGGTGTCGGCGCCTCGATTGCCGCCAACAAGGTCAAGGGCATCCGCGCCGCGGTCGGCCACGATGTCCATTCGGCGCATCAATGCGTCGAGCACGACGATGTGAACGTGCTCTGCATCGGTGCGCAGATCGTCGGACCCTGGCTGGCGCTCGACCTCATCGACGCATTCCTGACGGCCGAATTCTCCACCGACGAGGACTTCCGCCGCCGGGT
Organism: Alloyangia pacifica; assembly: GCF_003111685.1. Classification (NCBI taxonomy): domain Bacteria; kingdom Pseudomonadati; phylum Pseudomonadota; class Alphaproteobacteria; order Rhodobacterales; family Roseobacteraceae; genus Alloyangia; species Alloyangia pacifica. The sequence continues at coordinate 631,859 of NZ_CP022190.1, forward strand.
GGCGATGTTGCACGACATGGACAACGATCGTTAAGCGCGGGCGCGCGGTCTTGTGGACATCACGCCAGATGAGCGCGCTGACCCGCATGTGGTCTCGCCGCTTTCTTGAGGCTCGGCGTCAGCCCAGCTGACGCAACCCTCGAACGAAGAATTCCGGGGGCGAGGCCCCCGGCCCAGTCAGCTCGTTCCGCGATCATGGGTTCTAGAGGTCGAGCTCGACCTTGCCACGCGGGTTCGAGCAGCAGGCGAGGAAATAGCCCTCTTCGATTTCGTCTTCGGTGATGCCACCATTGTGGACCATATAGACGTCGCCCGAGATCTTCTTTGTCTTGCAGGTGCCGCAAACGCCGAAAGTGCAGCCTGTAGGGATGGCGATCCCGGCCTGGCGGGCAACGGCGAGGACCGTCTCCGTTTCCGCGCAGGATTGCTTCAGCCCGGAGCGGCCGAAGGTGACCTCTGCCATGATATCCTCGTCCGGCAGGTCGTCATCGGGCACGGGTGCTTCGACGTGCTGCGGTCCGGGAATCGAGGGCGCGTGGAAGCTCTCTTGATGGTAGTGGTCCATATCGAAGCCGAGCCCCGCAAGTGCCTCGCGCACCGACTGCATGAAGCTCTCCGGGCCGCAGCAGAAGACTTCGCGCTCCAGGTAGTCGGGCGCCATCAGCCCGAGCATGAGCTGGTTGAGACGCCCCTGATACCCGGTCCAAGGCTGGTAGCGGTCCGGCGCGCTGACCACCCATTTCAGATCGAGTCCGGCGATGCGGGTCGCCATGTGCTCCAGGCGGCGCTTGAAGATGATCTCCGAAGGCCGCCGCGCGCAGTTCACGAAGACGATGTCGCAATGGCTGCCAAGGTCGTAGATCTCGGTCGTCATCGACATCATCGGCGTGATGCCCGTCCCGGCCGAAATGAAGAGGTACTTCTTGGCCGGGTGGGCGACCGCGGTGAAATGGCCGGAGGGACCATTTGCCTTGACCTTCATGCCGGGCCGAAGCGCGTCGATGATCCATCGCACCCCGATGGAGTCCGGCTGCGCCTTGATCGTCAGCGTGAGCGATTTTGGGCGCGACGGCGAGGAGGAGATCGTGAATGTGCGGTAGAGCGGTCCGCCGGGCACCGGCAACTCCAGCGTCAGGAACTGGCCGGCGTCGAACTGGAAGGGCCGGCCAGAGGGGGCCTGAAAGCAGACGGTGACGACATCCGCCGCTTCGGGCAGGATCGACACGCACTCAAGCGGTTCTTCGTCGGTCCAATGGGCCATGGGGGAGGGGCTTGCAGTTACCATATCACGTCACTCCGCGGCCTGGGCGATGGGGGCATAAGCGCTGCGTATCAGGTCAAGGTACCAGCTGACGAATTGCGGCACGCCGTCTTCATGCGTGGCCGAATAGGGGCCTGGCTCGTAGGCGGGCGAATTGATGCCCTGCTGGTTGTCTTTGACCACGCGGCGGTCCTCGTCGTTGCTGCGCTCCCAGACCCGGGTCACGGTCTCGCGATCGTAGTCCACCCCCTCGACCGCGTCCTTGTAGACGAGCGAGGTGGTCTGCACCTCGGTTTCCTGCGGCCCGATCGGGGTCACGCGGAAGGTGATCGAGTGATCGGTTAGGAAGTGGTTCCAGGTGGACGACTTGAACGGCAAGGGCGCACCGGCATCGAGCACGGGGACATAGCCGGGACGTTTTTGAACCGCGATCTTGCCGTTCACCGTGTAGCTCTGCGCGACGTCAAGCAGCGGCATGGAGGCCGGAAAGGCACAGAGCCAGTCGCGGTAGAAGATCGCCTGCAGGTCCGCCTCGAAGATCTCGGGGGCGCCGTAAAACGGCTGCCGGAGACCATGGCCGCGGCGGTGCTGACGGAGCAGATCGGAAAGCCGGGCGGGCTGGCTGGCCATCTTGGGTATCCTCGCGCGGAAGGGTGAGCTTCGCGTCACAAAGCCATTCCGTCGGCGAGATGACAATTGGCAAAAAACTCAACTGAGATTAGCCTAGCTAAATTGATCGTCGCGATGCTCCACCTGCGACTCCTGCCAGACAAAAGCGACCTGACGATATGCAAAAGCCCTATGATCTACCGTCGTTAGGCGATTTGGCCTGTTTTGAATCGGCAGCCCGGAACCTGAGCTTCAAGCAGGCCTCTGCCGAGATGAACGTTACTCCCGCTGCGGTCAGCCACCGGATCAAGGCGCTCGAGCAGGACCTGGGACAGGCCTTGTTCTCGCGCCAGTACCGCGGGGTGGAGCTGACCGAGGCGGGCGCCTTGCTGTTCGTCTCGCTGCAACGCGGGTTCGAGGGAATCTCCGACAGCGTAACGCGCATCCGCAACCGCCGGGATCGCACTGCGGTTTCGATCGCGGCGACAACCGCGATGAGTGGCCTGTGGCTGACGCCGCGGCTGGCGGCCTTCTGGAAAGCGCATCCGGGCGTCGCGATCTCGCAGGTCATCGCGGACAGCGGGCGGGTGAGTGGCGTGGACCTGAGCATTCGCTACGGTGACCCGGCGCGCGAGGACGACGACACCCGACTGCTGTTCCGGGACCGGATCCTCGCCCTCGGCAGCGCGCAATTCGCCGAGATGCACGAGATCGCGCAGGTCGCGGACCTGGCCGAGGTGCCGTTGATCCGCATTCATTCGGGGGCGAACGCATGGACCGGCTGGCACGAATGGTTTGCCTCGCTCGGTCTGCCCGCGCCGACCGGCCCTGAGTTCGCGCTGAACAACTACCTTATCGGCCTCAAGGCGGCCGAGGATGGCATCGGCGCGGTGCTGGGGTGGGAAGGACTGCTGCAGGGATATCTCGAAAGCCATCGCCTCGTGCAGCTGGTGCCCGAGGCGATGGACTCGCCCTATCCCTTCTACCTGCGCATCCATGCGGGAGCCTCGGCGAACGCACAGCTCTTTGCCGATTGGCTCGCGGAGCAGGAGGCCGGGGCGGCCTTCGCGTGAGGCTCAAGAGCAAACCCGAAAAGCCGAAGCGCCGGCGGGGATGACCCGCCGGCGCTGTCATTTTCATGTGACCCAGCAGATCAGCTGCGCGGCTTGCTGTTCTCGGGATCGTAGAGCGGCGCGTAGCCGACGCCCGCGACCTCGACCTCGAAGGGCTCGTCGAAATAGGTCACCTGCAGCTTGCGCCCGACCTCGCAGTAGTCCCACGGCAGGTAGGCCAGCATGATATTCTTGCCGATGCTGGGGCCGAAGGCCTGCGAGGTGGTGTAGGAGCGGCGGCCAAGCTCGTCGATCAGCACCTCGCCGGTGTCGGGGTCCATCACGGGCATGGTGTTGACCGGGTAGCGGGCGACCCCCTTGCTGTCGACGTTGTCATTCATCACCAGCGTGCAGAGCATTGCGGGCTGGTGCTCGCGGGCGCGGAACGCGACGTGCTTCTCTTTGCCGCGGAAATCGGCCTCCTTGACCTTCGGACGCGAGAGGTCGGCCTCGTAGAGGTTGTACTGCGTGTGCAGGTCGGCGTTCTGCAGGCGCAGCGACTTTTCAAGGCGCCGCGAGTTGGCATAGGTCTCGACCCCCACCGCCATGACACCGGCCTCGCGCAGGGCGTCCCAGACGGCAAGACCGTCCTCATAGGGCATGTGCAGTTCCCAGCCCTGCTCGCCCACATAGGAGATGCGGAAGGCCGTGACGATCTTGCCGGCGATCTCGATCGGCTTGATGGCCGCGAAGGGGAAGTTCTCGACATCGAGGCCGGCCGGATCCGCGACCACCTTCTTGAGGTTCTCGCGCGCGTTCGGGCCCCAGATGCCGATGGTGGTGAACTTCTCGGTGACGTCGGTGATGGTGACGTCGAAGCCTTTGTCCATCGCCGTGCGCTTCATGTACTCGAGGTCACGCGGACCGGCGTCGGCCCCGTTCACCAGGCGGCAACGGTCGCCCATGCGGAAGACGGTGAAGTCCGCCCGCACGTTGCCCTCGTCATCGAGCATGTGGGTGTAGATACCCTTGCCGACCATGTTGTCGCCACCGATCTTCGCGGCGCAGAGCCATTCCATCAGCGCCACGTGGTCCGGGCCCGAGATGTCGGTCATGTGGAAGTGCGACAGGTTGATGATGCCGCAATCGGCGCTCATCTCCAGCTGCTCGGCGTTGGACACGCGCCAGAAGTGGCGATTGTCCCATTCGTTTTCACGCACCGGCACCTGGTCGGCGTATTTCTCGAGCAGGTGCTCGTTGGCCGCGTAGCCATGCGCACGCTCCCAGCCGCCGAGTTCCATGAAGTAGCCCCCCAGCTCGACTTCGCGTTCGTAGAAGGGCGAGCGGCGGATGCCACGGGCGTTGCCGAAGGGCTCGCGCGGGTGGACGGGCGGGTTGTAGATCTTGGCAGCGGTTTCCTCGCAGCGGCCCCAGATGAAGTCTTCTTTCAGTTGGAAGTCCTGGAAGCGCGAATAGTCGATCGCGTGATGGTCGATGTGGGTGCGCCCGTCGGTCATCCAGTCGGCGATGAGCTTGCCCATGCCGGGGCCGTCCTTGACCCAGATCGCCACCGCGTACCACAGGCCGCGCAGCTTGCGGCTTTCGCCCATCGACGGCCCGCCGTCAGTGGTGGTCTGCAACAGGCCGTTGAACGAGTGGCTCTCGTTAAAGCCAAGTTCGGCGAGGATCGGGGTCAGCTCCATGGCCTTTTCGAGCGGCTCGATCACGTCTTCCAGCACGAGGTCGCGCATCGACGGCCCGAGGCGCGCCTGGCCCTTCTCGAGGATGTCGCGCGGATGCACCATCCGCACGTCCTTTTCGTAGTAGTAGCCCCATTCCATCTGGCCACCCTCGGTGGTCGCGGGATCGCCGGTGTCGCGCATGTAGGCCGAGTTGCCCTGGTCGCGCAGCAGCGGACGACCAATCTCGAGGCCGGTGCCGGCAAACTCGTCATAGGGTCCGAAGAAGGTCAGCGGGTGGTCGACCGGCATCACCGGCAGGTCTTCGCCCGCCATGGCGGCGATCAGGCGACCCCAGAGGCCGGCGCAGACCACCACGTGATCGGCCAAGATGGTCCCGCGCGAGGTCTTCACACCGGTGACGCGGCCATTCTCGGTGAGCAGCTCCAGCGCCGGGGTGTTGGCGAAGGCGCGCAGCTTGCCGGACTTCTCCGCCTGATCGACCAGCTTTCCGGCGACGGTCTGCGAGCGCGGAATGACGAGGCCCGCATCCGGGTCCCACATCGCGCCCTGGATCTGATCCTCTTCGAGAAGCGGGAATTTCTCCTTGGCCTCGGCGGCCGAGATCATCCGCACGTTGGTGCCGAAAGCGCGGCCCGAGTCGCAACGGCGCTTGAGCTCTTCCATGCGCTGGTCGTCACCGACGCGCGCCACCTCGAGACCACCGATGCGCGAGTAGTGGCCCATCTTCTCGTAGAAATCGACCGAGTACATGGTCGCCCAGGTGCTCAGCAGATCATGGCTCGTGCAGTAGCAGAAGTCCGAGGCGTGACCGGTCGAACCGATGTCGGTGGGGATGCCGGACTTGTCGATGCCGACGATATTGTCCCAGCCGCGCTCTACCAGGTGGTGGGCGACCGAGGCGCCGACGATGCCGCCGAGACCGACGATGACGACATTCGCGCGTTCAGGAAAGGAAGACATGGGTGCAGTCCGCTTGTTCGAGGAGAGTATCGAAGTGATAGGGCCTGGCACGACGTACTGATGGCGTCGAACCGGCATTCACCGCGCGAAAAACGACCGTCTCCCGCGCGGTGGTGGCGTCAGAGCTGGCGCTCAAGTTCCGGCAGGACATCGAAAAGATCGCCAACGAGCCCGTAGTCGGCAACCTGGAAGATCGGTGCGTCCTCGTCGGTGTTGATCGCGACGATGATCTTGCTGTCCTTCATCCCCGCGAGGTGCTGAATCGCTCCGGAAATCCCGCAGGCGACGTAGAGATCGGGGGCAACCACCTTGCCGGTCTGGCCGACCTGGAAATCGTTCGGCGCGTAGCCCGCATCGACCGCCGCGCGCGAAGCGCCGACAGCCGCGCCGAGCTTGTCGGCGAGCGGGTTGATCACCTCGCGGAACTTCTCTTCCGACCCCAGCGCGCGGCCGCCCGAGACGATGATCTTGGCCGAACTGAGCTCGGGGCGGTCACTGGCCGAGAGCATGTTTTCGAGGAAGCGCGACAGCTCGGCGCACGCGTTTCCGGCCTCGATGGCCCGGACCGGGGCTGCGGCCGCGCCAGACGCGGCGGCCGCAAAGCCCGCGGTGCGGATGGTGAGCACCTTCTTGGCCTCGGTCGACTGCACCACCTCGATGGCGTTGCCGGCGTAGATCGGGCGCTTGAAGGTGTCGGCGGAAACAACCTCGGTGATCTCGGAGATCTGCATCACGTCCAGCAACGCGGCAACGCGCGGCAGCACGTTCTTGCCGGTGGTCGTGGCGGGGGCGAGGATGGTGTCGTAGCCCTCCGAAAGCCCGACGATGAGCGCCGCGCTCGCCTCGGCCAGACGGTGCTCGAGCGTCTCGCTCTCGGCCTGCAGCACGCTGCGCACACCGCTGAGTTGCGCGGCGGCCTCGGCGGCGGGGGCGGCGCCCTTGCCGGCGATCAGGATGTCCACCTCGGTGCCGATCTGCAGCGCGGCGGTCAGCGCCTTGGCGGTCTGCTCCGAGAGCGTGCCGTTGTCGTGGTCTGCGAAAAGAAGAATTGCCATGGTGTAGGGTCCCGCTCTCAGATGACGCCGGCTTCGGTCTTGAGCTTGTCGAGCAACTCGCCGACGCTGCCCACTTTCACGCCCGCCGCCCGCGCCGCGGGCTCCTCGACGCGCAGCACCTTGAGACGCGGGGCGGTCGAGACGCCGAAGTCCTCGGCGCTTTTCTGGTCGAGCGGTTTCTTCTTGGCCTTCATGATGTTCGGCAGCGAGGCGTAGCGCGGCTCGTTGAGGCGCAGGTCGGCGGTGACGATGGCCGGAAGCGCGATCTCGATGGCCTGCAGGCCGCCGTCGACCTCGCGGGTGACCTTGGCACGGCCCTCGCCGATCTCCAGCGCCGAGGCAAAGGTGCCCTGGCTCCAGCCGAGCAGCGCCGCGAGCATCTGGCCGGTCTGGTTGCTGTCGTCATCGATGGCCTGCTTGCCCAGCACTACGAGGCCGGGATCTTCTTGAGCGACCACCGCTTTCAGCAGCTTTGCGACGCTGAGCGGCTCGACCGGACCTTCGGCGGTGATCAGGATCGCGCGGTCCGCGCCCATGGCGAGCGCCGTGCGCAGCACATCCTGCGCCTGCGCCGGGCCGATCGACACGACGATGACTTCGTCGGCCTTGCCCGCTTCCTTGAGACGGATGGCCTCTTCGACGGCGATCTCGTCGAACGGGTTCATCGACATTTTCACATTGGCCAGATCGACGCCCGTGCCGTCCGCCTTGACGCGGATCTTCACGTTGTAGTCGACGACCCGCTTCACCGGGACCAGCACTTTCATGGTGTTTCCTCTCTGCCGTGACCCGAGCGTCGCCGGGGGTTTTTGCCCGCGCCCGCGGGGGGGTCCTGCGATATGACCGAGAACAGGGGCGACGGCCGTCAGGACGTCGCAAATCTCCGCCAGTGTTCGTCCGATGGGTATCGAGGTCGCGTTTCGGCCTTGCAGAGGCGCGTTTGGCGAAGTCGATGCCGAATTCGTAGCGCAGAGTATTGCGACGAACCCCTGTCAAAAGACAGGATATATGCGTCACGCGGGGATGAGGGCTACGACAGGCGCCCAAGAGTTCCCGCGCAGCCGGAGCGCCAGCATGACCCCTCTCTCCGTTCCGCAGAAAGCCACCTCGCGCGCGGCCTCCTCCCGGGCCATCCGGCGCAGGCCCGAGGACGCGCGCCTGTCGGTGGGCTTCATCCTGGCAAAGCGCTTCACCCTCTGTGCCTTTGCCAATTTCGTCGACGTTCTGCGGCTCGCGGCGGACGAGGGCGATCGCAGCCGCCCGATTCTATGCACATGGACGGTGCTCTCGGACACGATGGACGCGGTTCCCTCGAGCAGCGGCATCACTGTGCAGCCCAAGGAGCGGCTCGGCGATCCGTCGCGCTTTGACTATATCGTCGTGGTCGGCGGGCTGATGGACGACATGCAGACTCTCGGCCCGGCCTACACGAAGTTCCTGCGGCAGGCGGCCGATGCGGGCGTGCCTCTGGTCGGGGTCTGCACCGGGGCCTTCCTTTTGCACGAAGCGGGGCTGATGCAGGGCTACCGCTGCTGCGTGAGCTGGTTCCATCACGCGGATTTTCTCGAGCAGTTCGAGGGGCTCAATCCCGTGGCGGACCAGATCTTCGTGGTCGATCGCGACCGGCTCACCTGCTCGGGCGGTGCCAGCTCGGCGCACCTTGGGGCCTATCTGGTGGAAAAGCACGTGGGCCGGGCGCAGGCCAGCAAGAGCCTGCACATCATGATCATCGACGACGCGCTGCAACCCGAGAAACCGCAGCCCGGGATCACCCTCGGGTTCAAGACCCGCGACCCGATCGTGCTGCGGGCGCTGCAGCTCATGCAGCAGACCATCGACACGCCGCTTTCGGTCGAGGAAATCGCGCGGCGGATCGGGCACAGCAAGCGACAGCTGGAACGGCACTTCCGCACCGCGCTCGACATCTCTCCGCAGGCGGCGTTCCTCAATATCCGCCTGTCGCTGGCGCATCACCTGCTGCTCACCGCAGAGAAATCCATCGCGCAGGTCGCGGTGGATTGCGGCTTTTGCGACTCGTCGCACCTGAGCCGGATGTTCCGGCGGCGCTTTGGCTGCACCCCGCAGGCGCTTCGGCAGGAGCAGGGCCTGGCGGCCTGATCCCGGCAGCCAGACAAGGAAACGCCGCGGAGGGGGCCTCCGCGGCGTTTCCGTCTCTGCAAGGCGTGTGTCTCAGCGCGGCTCGCTGGCGAGCCCCCGCCAGATCGCGACGCACATCACGAGCAGAACGATGGTGAAGGGCAGGCCGGTCGAGATCACCATGGATTGCAGCGATTTGAGCCCTCCCGCCGACAGCAACAGGACCACCGCGACGACACCCTCGAACACGCACCAGAACACCCGCTGCGGCACAGGCGCATCGACCTTGCCGCCCGAGGTGATCGTGTCGATCACCAGCGAGCCGGAGTCGGAGGAGGTCACGAAGAAGACGATGACCAGCACGATGCCGACAAGCGAGGTGATCGCCGACAGGGGCATGTCATCGAGCATGGCGAAGAGCTGCAGCGGCAGATCGGCGTCCTGCACCGCGGTGTAGCTTTCTCGCACGACCTGGCTGATCGCCGCGCCGCCGAAGATGGACATCCAGATCACGCAGACAAGGCTCGGGATCAGCAGTACGCTGATCAGGAACTCGCGCACGGTGCGGCCGCGGCTGACACGGGCAATGAACATGCCCACGAAGGGAGACCAGCTGATCCACCACGCCCAGTAGAACGAGGTCCAGCCCTGCATGAAGTTGACGTCCTCGCGCCCGACGGGATTGGACAGCGCGGGCAGGTATTCGAGATAGGCCAGCAGGTAGTCGCCGGTGTTGGTGAGAAGCAGCAGCGTCGGCCCTGCGAAGAGCACGAAGAGCAGCAGCAGCAGCGCGAGCCCCATGTTGATCTCGGAAAGCAGCTTCACCCCGGCTTCGAGCCCGCGGATCACCGAGAAGAGCGCGATCGCCGTGATGCCGATGATCAGCACGATCTGTGTCGTCTCGCCCACCGGCACGCCGAAGAGCTTGTTGAAACCCGCGTTGGCCTGTGCCGCGCCGAGCCCGAGCGAGGTGGCAAGCCCGAAGAGCGTGGCGAAGACCGCAAGGATGTCGATGACGTGGCCCGGCCAGCCCCAGACTTTCTCGCCGAAAATCGGGTAGAAGGCGGATCGGATCGTCAGCGGAAGCCCCTTGTTGTAGCTGAACAGCGCCAGGCTGAGCCCGACCACCGCGTAGATCGCCCAAGGATGCAGCGCCCAGTGGAAGATCGAGGCGGCCATGCCAAGGCGCACCGCCTCTTCCTGGGTTGTCGCGGCGCCCAGAGGGGCCCAGTCGGTGCGCGCCCCGGCGTCGCCAAGGGCCGTCCCGCCAAGCGACGAGCCGAAGTGGCTGAGCGGCTCTGAGACGCCGTAGAACATCAGGCCAATGCCCATGCCGGCGGCGAAGAGCATCGAGAACCAGCTCAGGTAGCCGAAATCCGGACGCGCGTCGCGCCCGCCGAGCCGGACCTTGCCATAGGGGCTGATGACCAGCACCAGGCACAGCAGCACGAAGACATCGGCGGCCCCCAGGAACAGCCAGTCAAAGCCCGTGGTGACCTCGGTGAAGAGCGTGCTGAAGAGGGTGGCGGCAAGCTCTGGCAGGGCAAGCGTGAAGGCCACAAAGGCGATGACCGCAAACGCCGAGATCGCGAAGACCGGATTGTGCACGTCGAAATAGATCGGTCCGACAGACCCTTCGATATTGTCGCGGCCGATGGTGTACTCTGTCTGGATAAGGCTTTCGGCGGGCGGGGAGCCTAGGTCCGGCCCCTTGTCCTCGGTGTCGGTGGGATAGGTCAAATGAGGTTCTCCTCTGCTGGTTAAGGAGCCCTTCGCCAGTATGTGCCCGGTGACCTCTGCCCGTCTTACTGCGGGAAATCGTACTGAGCCGACGCGTCTTCTTGCGTGACAGGGACCTTTACAGCGGATCTGCACCCGGACAGGCGGCAGGCATCTCTGCGATCCGGAGGTTATTCAGCGAAGCGCGCGCGGAGGGCAGAACCGGAACGACAGAGCGCCGGGATCTTCGCGACGTAGGGGGCTGTTCCCGATCCATAGGCCATGGTGTGGCGCGGATGCAGGCGCAGAGATCACAGGCGCAGCGCGCGGCGCCTGTGATCTTAAGTCTCTGTGTATCAATGTAATTTATCGATACCATCGGTTGATCGCCTTGTCGGCCTCTCTGGGAAGTCAGCGCAAAATCGCGCACTCGCCTGTCGCCTTGCCCCAAGGAAAAGCCGGCCGTGCCGTCGCGTCCCGAGGCGCGGCGCAAAGATCCGATCACACTGTCGCAAAACCTCACGCCTCCTTCGGCAGCGCTCGCTAGGAAGGGGAAAAGCCACCACAGCCGGGGCCCGCCGATGACGCGCTTCAACGCCTTTTCCCTTCTCAAGAACGCCGTGACCGGTCACAAGGACTGGACAGAGCAATGGCCGGACAGCCAGCCGAAGGCCGCGTACGACGTGGTCATCGTCGGGGCGGGGGGGCACGGTCTGGGCGCGGCCTATTACCTTGCCACCCAGCACGGGATCACCAATATCGCGGTGATCGACAAGGGTTGGCTCGGCGGCGGCAACACCGGGCGCAACACCACGATCATCCGCTCCAACTACCTCTACGACGAGAGCGCGCGGCTCTTCGACCATTCGGTCGACCTTTGGCAAAATCTCAGCCAGGAACTGAACTACAACGTCATGTACTCGAACCGCGGCGTGCTGATGCTGGCGCACACCGTGCACGACGTGCAGAGCTTCAAGCGCCACGTGCATGCCAACCGGCTCAACGGCGTCGACAACCGCTGGCTGACGCCGGAGGAGTGCAAGGAATACTGCCCGCCGATCAACATCTCGCGCGGCGCGCGCTACCCGGTGATGGGCGGCGCGCTGCAGGAGCGGGCGGGCACCGCACGGCACGACGCCGTGGCCTGGGGCTATGCCCGCGGCGCGGCGGCGCGCGGCGTCGACATCATCCAGAACTGCGCGGTGACCGCGATCCGGCGCAATGCCGACGGCTCGGTGGCGGGCGTCGAGACCGAGAAGGGCTTCATCAAGGCGGGCAAGGTCGCGGTCTCGGCCTCGGGCCACAACACCCAGGTGATGGCCACCGCCGACGTGCGCCTGCCGCTCGAGAGCATGCCGCTGCAGGCGCTGGTCTCGGAGCCGGTGAAGCCGATCTTCCCCTGCGTGGTGATGTCCAACGCCGTGCACGCCTATTGCAGCCAGTCGGACAAGGGCGAGCTGGTGATCGGCAGCGGCACCGACCAATACGTGAGCTATTCCCAGCGCGGCGGGCTGCCGCTGATCGAGCATACCATCGCCGCGATCTCCGAGGTCTTCCCGATCTTCAACCGCATGCGGATGCTGCGCAAATGGGCGGGGATCACCGACAACACCCCCGACCGCTCGCCGATCATCGGCAAGACGCCGGTGAAGAACCTCTACGTCAATTGCGGCTGGGGCACGGGCGGCTTCAAGGCCACCCCGGGCTCGGCGCATGTCTTCGCCTGGACCATCGCCAAGGACGAGCCGCACCCGATCAACGCGCCCTTCACCCTCGACCGGTTCCGCACCGGCCGGCTGATCGACGAAGCGGCCGCCGCCGCGGTCGCGCACTGACCTGCGCGCGATGATGTCTGCACATTAAGGACGACGCCCATGCTCCTGATTCATTGCCCCTATTGTGACGAGACGCTGCCCGAGGTCGAGTTCACCTATGCCGGCGAGGCGCATATTGCCCGCCCCGAAACCCCCTCGGAGATGAGCGACGAGGACTGGCAGCAGTTCCTCTTCATGCGCGCCAACGTCAAGGGCGACCATTTCGAGCGCTGGCGCCACCTGCATGGCTGCGGGCGGTTTTTCAACGCCGTGCGCAACACCATCACCGACAAGTTCCTCACCACCTACAAGGCGGGCGCGCCCCGTCCCGATCTCGCCGCGCTGAAGGAGGGCCTGAAATGAGCAGCCATCGCGTTTCCGGCCGTGTTGAAGGCAAGGGCCGGGTCAACCCGAGCCGCCCGGTGAACTTCACCTTCGACGGCAAGACCTACCAGGGCTACGAGGGCGACACCGTCGCCTCGGCGCTGCTGGCCAATGGCGTGCACCTGATGGGCCGCTCGTTCAAGTACCACCGCCCGCGCGGGCCGGTGGCGGCGGGCTCGGAAGAGCCCAACGCGCTCATCGGCACCCGCCGCGGCCCGGGCCGCTTTGAGCCCAACACCCGCGCCACGGTGCAGGAGATCTGGGGCGGGCTCGAAACCAGCTCGCAGAACAAGTACCCGAGCCTGAAGTTCGACGTCGGCGCGGTGAACGATGCCGCCTATATGCTCTTCTCGGCAGGGTTTTACTACAAGACCTTCATGTGGCCGCGCAGCTTCTGGGACAAGGTCTACGAGCCCTTCATCCGCGCCGCCGCGGGCCTTGGCGTCAGCCCCACCGAGGAAGACCCCGACAGCTACGCCTCGCGCAACCTGCATTGCGATGTGCTGATCGTCGGCGCCGGGCCCTCGGGCCTTGCCGCGGCGCGGGTGGCGGCAGAGGCGGGCCTGAAGGTCGTGCTGGTCGACGAGAACCCGGAAGTGGGCGGCACGCTGCTGTCGGAGCCGCAGGCACAGATCGACGGCGCTGGCGCCTGGGACTGGGTCGCCTCGGAACTGGCCGCGCTTCGGGACGCGGGCGTCCGGGTCATGACCCGCACCACCGCCATCGGCTATTACCACCAGAACCTCATCGGTCTTTGCGAGCGGCTGACCGACCACCTGCCCAATCTGCCCGCCGACACCCCGCGCGAGCGGCTGTGGCGGGTGCGCGCGAAACAGGTGGTGCTGGCGCAGGGCGCGCTGGAAAAGCCGCTGGTGTTCCACGGCAACGACCGTCCGGGCGTGATGCTGGCGGGCGCGGCGCAGAGCTACCTCAACCGCTACGGCGTGCTGGTCGGGCAGCGCCCCGTGGTGCTGACCTCGCATGACAGCGCCTGGTACGCCGCCTTCGATCTGGCCGACGCCGGCGCTAGGGTGCAGGCCATCGCCGACACGCGCGAAACCGTTGACGAGGCGCTGCTGACCGGCGCGCGCCAGCGCGGGATCCCCGTCAAGCTCGGCCGCACCGCCACAGCCACCAAGGGCCGCCTGCGGGTCGCCTCGATCCGGCTCAACCCGGTCTCGGGCGGCAAGGTGGGCAGCGGCGAGGAGATCGCCTGCGACGCGGTGCTGATGTCGGGCGGCTGGACGCCCTCGCTGCATCTTTTCTCGCACACCAAGGGCACGCTGGCCTGGGACGAGGACCGCACCACCTTCCTGCCCGAGCGCACCCCCGAGGACTGCGTCATCGCCGGCGCCAGCCGCGGGATCTGGGGCATCGCGGCGGCGCTGAACGACGGCGCCGAGAAGGGCCGGGAGGTGGCGCTGGCGCTCGGCACATCCGCCGACGCGGCCAGCTACACCGTGGCGCAGGACCGCGCCGGCACCGGCGTGTCGCACAAGGAGCTGCCGACCGACCTCAGCCCCGGCAAGGCCAAGGCCTTCGTCGACTACCAGAACGACGTGACCGCCAAGGACCTGCGGCTGGCGGTGCGCGAGGGCATGCGCTCGATCGAGCACGTCAAGCGCTACACCACCAACGGCATGGCCACCGACCAGGGCAAGATGTCCAACATCAACGGCCTCAACATCGCCTCGGATGCGCTTGGAAAGAAACAGCCGCAGGTCGGTCTGACCACCTTCCGGCCGCCCTATACGCCGACCAGCTTCGGCGCCTTCGCGGGCTATCACCGCGGCGGCCACTTCGAGGTGACGCGCAAGACCCAGATCGACCTCTGGGCCGAGGAGCAGGGCGCGGTCTTCGAGCCGGTCGGCCAGTGGCGCCGGGCCTGGTACTTCCCCAGGCCGGGCGAGGACATGGAGGCCGCGGTGCGCCGCGAGTGCAAGGCGACCCGCGCCGGCGTCGGCATCTTCGACGCCTCGACGCTGGGCAAGATCGAGGTGGTCGGCCCCGATGCGGTCGAGTTCATGAACCGCATGTACACCAACCCCTGGAGCAAGCTCGCCCCGGGCCGCTGCCGCTACGGGCTGCTCTGCGGCGACGACGGCTTCATCCGCGACGACGGCGTCATCGGCCGCATGGCGCAGGACAAGTTCCACGTCACCACCACCACGGGCGGCGCGGCGCGGGTGCTGAACATGATGGAGGACTACCTGCAGACCGAATGGCCCGACCTCGACGTCTGGCTGACCTCGACCACGGAAGCTTGGTCGACCATCGCGCTCAATGGCCCCGAGGCCGCAAAGCTGCTCGCCCCGCTGGTCGAGGGCGTCGAGCTGACCGAGGCAGCCTTCCCGCACATGTCCTGCGTGGAGTGCACCGTGGCGGGCATGCCGGCGCGGCTCTTCCGGGTCAGCTTCACCGGCGAGATCGGCTTCGAGGTCAACGTGCCCGCGCCCATGGGCCGCAAGCTCTGGGAGCTGCTCTGGGAGGCCGGGCAGCGCTTTAACATCTGCGCCTATGGCACGGAAACCATGCACGTTCTGCGCGCCGAAAAGGGCTATATCATCGTCGGCCAGGACACCGACGGCACGGTCACGCCTTACGACGCGGGCATGGGCTGGGCGGTGGGCAAGGCCAAGCCCGACTTCGTCGGCAAGCGCGGGCTGGCGCGGCCCGACCTGGTGGCCGAGGGCCGCAAGCAGCTGGTCGGCCTGCTGACCGAGGATGGCAGCAAGCTCGAGGAGGGGGCGCAGATCGTCTTCGACCCCAAGCAGGCGATCCCGATGACCATGGTCGGCCATGTGACCTCGTCCTACCACTCCGATGCGGCGGGCCGTCCCATCGCGCTGGCGCTGGTGCAGGGCGGTCACGGGCGGATGGGCGAGACCGTCCATATCCCGATGCCGGAGCGCACCATCGCCGCCAAGATCACCTCGACGGTCTTCGTCGATCCCGAAAACGCCCGCCTGAAGATCTGAGGAGGCCTTGATGAACGCTCCGCTTTCCGCCTTCCCGCCCGCCACGCAGGTCGAGACACCGGCCGCCAAGGTCAGCTCGATCCTGCCCAAGCCGCGCTTCTCGCTGCGCGCCCGCGGCGACCTTGCACCGCTCGAACAGGCGCTCGGCGTGGCGCTGCCGCGCACGATCGGGCAGACCGTGAAGGGCGCGGTCGAGCTCGCCTGCCTCGGTCCCGACGAATGGCTGGTGCTGGCCGCCGATCCCGCGCCGGTCGTGGACGCCTGCGCCGGGGTCTATGCGCGTCTGCCGCACAGCCTGGTGGAGATCACCGCCCGCGAGGTGAGCTTCGTCATCGAAGGCCCGCGCGCCGCCGAGCTGATGACCATCGGCTGCGCCCGCGACATCGACGCGATCCCGGTCGGCTCCGCCCGCCGCACGCTCTTCGACGGCGCCACCGTGATCCTCTGGCGCGACGCCGAAACCCGCTTCCGCATCGACGTGTGGAACAGCTTCGCTCCGCACCTGCTCCACCTCCTGCAGGTCGGAGCACGCGAACTTGCCGCTGAAACTCTCTGACCTGAAGGGGTAATCCCATGTTCAACAGACTGCCCAAGGGCGGCATTTCGGATGCCGCTATCGCCACCGCCGTCGCCGCGGAACTGACCCGTCAGCAAAGCCAGATCGAGCTCATCGCTTCGGAGAACATCGTCTCTGCGAACGTCCTGGCGGCGCAAGGCTCGGTGCTGACCAACAAGTACGCCGAAGGCTATCCCGGCAAGCGCTACTACGGCGGCTGCGAGCACGTGGATACGGTCGAGCAGATTGCCATCGACCGTCTCAAGCAGCTCTTCGGCGCGGACTACGTCAACGTCCAGCCGCATTCCGGCGCGCAGGCCAACCAGGCGGTGTTCCTCGCGCTGCTCGAGCCGGGCGAACGGATCATGGGGCTGTCGCTGGCCCATGGCGGCCACCTGACGCACGGCTCGCCGGTCACCATGTCGGGCAAGTGGTTCGACGTGGTCTCTTACGAGGTCGATGCAGACAGCCACCTGATCGACATGGAGAAGGTGCGCGAAAAGGCGCTGTTGACCAGGCCCAAGCTGATCGTGGCGGGCGCCTCGGCCTATCCCCGCCGGATCGACTTCGAGGGCTTCCGCAAGATCGCCGACGAGGTCGGCGCCTACCTGATGGTCGACATGGCGCATTACGCCGGGCTGATCGCCGGCGGCAAGTATCCGAACCCGGTGCCCCATGCCCATGTCGTGACCTCGACCACCCACAAGACCCTGCGCGGCCCGCGCGGCGGTGTCATCCTCACCAACGACGAGGCGCTGGCGAAGAAGCTCAACTCCGCCGTCTTCCCCGGCAATCAGGGCGGCCCGCTGATGCATGTGATCGCCGCCAAGGCGGTGGCCTTCGGCGAGGCGCTGCAGCCGGAGTTTGCCGACTATGCCGGGCAGGTCATCGAGAACGCCAAGGCGCTGGCCGACGTTCTGATAGTCGGCGGGCTGGGCATCGTCTCGGGCGGCACCGACAGCCATATGGTGCTGGTCGACCTTCAGCCCAAAGGGGTGACCGGCAAGGTCGCCGAGATCGCGCTCGAACGGGCAGGGCTGACCTGCAACAAGAACGCGATCCCCAATGATCCGCAGAAGCCCTTCGTGACCTCGGGCATCCGACTCGGCACCTCGGCGGGCACCACGCGCGGCTTCCGCGAGGCCGAGTTCGAGCTGATCGGCGGGCTGATCCTGCGGGTCATCGACGCCTTGGCGCAGGACCCCGAGGGGAACGCCGAGGTCGAGGCCATGGTGCGGGCGGAAGTGCAGGCGCTCTGCGACGACTTCCCGATCTACGCGACCACGGCCTGATCGCAGGCAAAGGCTCCTGTCCCGCCCGCACGTTCGGGCGGGACCAATGAACGCAACCTCAAGCGCCCGGGCCCGTATCGGGGCCGATGCTCAAACAGAGTCCAACAGACATGTCCAAGATCATCCTCACCGTTGCCTGCCCCGTCCGCTCTGGCGTCGTGGCCGCGATCTCCACCTATCTCGCCGAGCGGGGCTGCAACATCCATGACAGCTCGCAGTTCTCGGACATCGAGAATGACCGTTTCTTCATGCGCCTCAGCTTCGTGTCGGAGCAGGGGGTGACGCAGGAGGCGCTGAGCGATGGCTTTGCCGAGATCGCCGCACGGCTGGGGGCCGACTTCGCCTTCCACGACCCATCGGAGAAGATGAAGGTGGTGATCATGGTCAGCCGCTTCGGACACTGCCTGAACGATCTGCTCTACCGTTGGCAGATCGGCGCGTTGCCGGTGGACATCGTGGCGGTCATCTCCAACCACATGGACTATCAGAAGGTCGTTGTGAACCATGACCTGCCGTTCCACTGCATCAAGGTGACCAAGCAGAACAAGCCCGAGGCCGAAGCCGCGATCCTGCGCGTGGTCGAGGATACGGGCGCGGATCTGATCGTCCTCGCCCGCTACATGCAAATCCTGTCGGACGAGATGTGCCGCAAGATGTCGGGCCGTATCATCAACATCCACCATTCTTTCCTGCCCAGCTTCAAGGGCGCGAACCCTTACAAGCAGGCCTTCGAGCGCGGTGTGAAGCTGATCGGGGCCACCTCGCACTATGTGACCGCCGATCTCGACGAGGGGCCGATCATCGAGCAGGACACGATCCGCGTGACGCATGCCCAGAGCGCCGACGACTACGTCAGCCTGGGCCGCGACGTCGAGAGCCAGGTGCTCGCACGCGCCATTCACGCGCATATTCACCGCCGGGTCTTCCTCAATGGCGACAAGACCGTCGTCTTCCCGGCAAGCCCCGGGGAGCATGCATCGGAACGGATGGGCTGAGGTTCCGCCTCAGCCCCCGCGCGACGTGAGGGGCGGCGGCGGGAGTCCACAGTTCATGTGTCCGCATGCCGGGCGTCCTGCAGAAGGTCGAAAAGTCTGGCCCCTCACGTTGGTTTTGCAGTTTTCCTGCTCTTCGAACCCGCCTAGGTTCTGCGGCGACGGAGGGACCCGATGACCAAGCTGCTGAGCCTCAATGATTTCGAAGCCCCGGCGCGGCGGCGCCTGCCGCGGCCGCTGTTCGGCTATATTTCCGGTGGCACCGAGACCACCGCCGCGCGGGCCGACAATCGCGCGGTGTTTTCGGAGTACCGGCTGGTGCCCCGCGTGCTGCGCGGCGTCGAAGGCCGCAGCCTGATGCATCCTCTGTTCGGCCGCGAGTGGCAGGCGCCTTTCGGGATCGCTCCGATGGGAATCGCTGCGCTCATGGCGCTGGACGGAGATGTGGCGATGGCCCGGGCCGCGGCGGCCGAAGGTATTCCCTACATTCTCAGTGGCTCGTCTCTGACCCCGCTCGAGCGGGTGCGTGAGGCCAATCCGCAAGGCTGGTTCCAGGCCTATCTGCCCGGCGAAGACGACCGTATCCGTGCCCTGATCGAGCGGGTCCGCAAGGCGGGTCACGAGACGCTGGTGCTCACCGCGGACACCGCGGTGCTGGCCAACCGCGAGAACAACATTCGCTCCGGCTTCTCGACGCCTTTGAGGGTCACCCCAAGGCTGCTCTGGGACTTTGGTCTGCACCCACGCTGGGTTTTCGGCACCTTCCTGCGCGGCCTGATGGCGCGCGGAATGCCGCATTTCGAGAATTCCTTTGCCGAACGGGGCGCGCCGATCGTATCGCAGCGGGCTGCACGTGACTTCGGACGCAAGGATCATCTGAACTGGGAGCACGTCGCGCGGATCCGCGATCTGTGGAAGGGGCGGCTGCTGATCAAGGGACTGCTCTCGCCGCTCGATGTGACCGAGGCGCGCAAGCTCGGCTGCGACGGGGTCATCCTGTCCAATCACGGCGGGCGGCAGCTGGACTACGCGATCAGCGGCGTGCGTGCGCTATCGGTGGCCCGCGAGGAGGCGGGCAGCATGGCTCTCATGGTCGACGGCGGCATCCGGCGCGGCACCGACGTGGTCAAGGCGCTGGCTCTGGGTGCGGATTTCGTCTGGGTCGGGCGGCCAATGCTCTATGGCGCGGTCATCGCAGGCGAGGCCGGCGTGACCAAGGCCATCGGCATCCTGAAGCGGGAGTTGCACCGCGACATAGGGCTGCTGGGGCTCATGTCGCCAAGCGAGCTTTCCGGCGCGGTGCTCGCGCCAGCGGGACAAGCTCACTGACGACCCGGCCACGCGTGGCCGGCTCGGGGGGTGCGGTGGATGGCGTTCTATTCGGAGTAATCCGCCAGTCCCCCATGTAGCGGCGCAATGATCACGGCGCGCGGCGAGACCCTGCGCGCGACAAGTCCAATGCGCCGCATCTTGCCGTCGGCCCGACCGACGATGGCGCATGCCGAGCGTCTCCGCCGTGCACCAGGTTGGCGTATTTTTGAACCGGACACGCCGCCGCTCTCTACGGAGGGGGCGTCCGGAGGCGCACAGGGGCATGTCGGGCTCGGCAGTAAGAGTTTGGGGGCAGCGAGAATTGTGTAACCAGCACGCTTCCTGACCTTGAAGCCTGTCACAGGCGTCGCCACTTGCATCCGCAATGCGCCGGATGGTCGGCGTCGGAGCTCAACATGATCGAGACTTGGGGGTCGCTCCTCGCGGGGTTTCTGCTGCTGGTCGCTGGCGGCGACTTGCTGGTACGGGGGGCGGTGCAGGCCGCAGAGCGGCTGGGGGTCTCGCCGCTTGTCATCGGCCTCACGCTTGTCGGCTTCGGGACCTCGATGCCGGAGCTTGTGACGTCCGTGCAGGCCGGGCTCAGCGGCTCGCCCGGCATCGCCTATGGAAATATCGTCGGGTCCAACATCGCCAATATTCTGCTTATCGGCGGCATCTCGGCACTAATCTGCCCGGTCATCGTCGCAGAGGCGGCGCTCCGCCGTGACGCGGCGCTGATGCTCGGCGTGGCGGCGATTTTCGCGGCACTGGCCTTCGCGATGCCGATGGGGCGCCTTCTCGGCGCGATCTTTGTCGCGGGGCTGGTGGGCTATATCGTGCTGGTCATCCGGCAAGAGCGCACGACGGGCGAACACGGCGCGATCCACGACAAGAGCGCGGCATTGCTGCAGGCCGACCCGGGCCTTCGCCGTTCCTCGCGTCGCCGAGGGCTGATCCTGCCCCTGCTGCTCGCCCTTGCCGGGCTCGGCCTCGTCGTGCTTGGCGGCGCGCTGCTGGTTGAGGGAGCGGTTGCGCTGGCGCGTGCCTTCGGCATCGGGGAGACGGTGATCGGGCTGACCATTGTCGCCGTCGGGACCTCGATGCCGGAGCTTGTGACCTCGGTCATCGCGGCGCTGAAGCGGCAGGGGGACGTGGCCTTCGGCAATATCGTCGGCTCCAACATCTACAACATCCTCGGCATCGGGGGCACCACGGCGGTGATCGCCCCGAGCGCCGTACCCGCTGAAATCGTCAGCTTCGATGCGCCGCTGATGGTGGGCGTGAGTGCCTTGCTCGTGCTTCTTGCCGCAACGGGGCGCCGTATCGACAGGTGGGAAGGTCTGGTGCTTCTCGCCGGGTACGGCGCCTATCTCTACCTGCTCTGGCCCTGAGCCCCTAGGCTTGCGGTGGCCAGGGAGCCCGTGCTGCCCGACCCGTCAGCCCGTCGGCCCTGATGTTCGCCGCTCGGCCCCAGCGTCGGGTCGCCGGCAGGATGTCGTTGCGCGCCCGTGCAGCGAGACAGTCGCTTCTTCCAGAGCGGCCATGTCTCCGCATGGCACCAGCGCGTGTCGAAGGCGCCGTCGCCCAGGAGCTCGATGCCGGTGCTGCCCCCAGCAAGATCACGGGACCCGGAGCGCGACGGGCAGAAAGCAGGACGTCGCTCGTTTCTTGGCGACGGGAGAGCACGCCGGTGCCCTCCCGCGTGGCGCGTCAGGCGCCGGGGTTCACTTCGCTCAGATCCACCGCGCGTCCCTCTATCATCGAGCGCTGCGCGGCGAGGCCCATGAGGACCGCCCACTTGCCATCCTGAAGCGAGACCTCGGGCGCGTTGCGCTCGCCGCGCACCAGCTCGAGGAACCCGCGATGCTGGTAGAAGGTCGAGCCGTTGTGGTCCCCGGCCTCGAGGATCGTCGGGTCGACGGGGATCTCGCGCACCTCGGGACCCTTCGGCTCGCGCGGCGAGACGATGACCTGCGGCACCGGCGGCGCGCCCAGATGCGCCGGCCAGAAGCGGCCCGGCCCCGGCACCAGCGCCTCGATCTTGCCCTTGGGGCCGACTGCCGAGATCTCTTCTTGGTAGCGAGATCCCTCGGCGAACATGCACAGCTCAAGCAGGGCGCGCACGCCGCTGTCGAATTCGACCATCACGTAGCCATGGTCAAAGATGTCCGGCGTCTCGCCGGCGTAGGCCTCCTCCAGGTGGTTCACCGCCTGACCGCCCATCGCCATCACGCGCACCGGATCGGACTTCAACGTAAGCCGCATGAGGTCGAAGAAATGGCAGCACTTCTCGACAAAGGTGCCGCCGGTGTAGCGGTTGAAGCGGTTCCAGTCGCCGACCTTCTCGAGGAAGGGGAAGCGATGCTCGCGGATGGTCAGCATCTTGACCCCGCCGGTGGCCGCCTCGGCCTCTTCCAGCAGTTTCGCGACGGGCGGCATATAGCGGTATTCCATCGCCACCCAGACCGGCGCGGGGTAGCTTTCGGCAAAAGCGTCGATGGCAGCGGCATGGTCCGGGTCGGTGAAGAGCGGCTTTTCCACCAGGACGGGCAGGGGGCGCTTGCCGGCAATGGCTTGCAGCTGCTCCACATGGCGGAAATTGGGGCTGGCGATGAGCAGGCAGTCGATCTCTGTCACCTCCAGCAGCGCCTCGATGCTGTCCACGAAACGCGCGTTTGGTGCGAACTGCCTGGCATGGGCGCGCATCTCGGCGTTGGGCTCGAAAATTGCGCCGACGGCGGTGTTTTCCAGCAGCGCGATGTTGCGCAGATGCTCCTGTCCCATCATGCCGCAGCCGATGATGCCGTAGGTGATGGTCCGGGTCTCGCTGCGCGCGAGGGTCTGGGTCGTCATAGGGAAATCCTCCTCCCTTCAGATGAGGCGCTGGACGTAAAGCGCCTTTTGCGTGTCGTACCAGGTGCGCGAGAACTCGACCGCCTCGCTGCCCTGCGCCCAGGACAGGCGCTCGATGAAGGCGGTGGTGGTGCCGGGTTCTAGCGGAAAGGCCGCAGGGGCCCAGTCCGGGACTTGCCCGATCCCCACGCGGTCCTCGGCGCGGGTGATCCAGAGCTGCAGGGCGCGCTTGTAGGTCAGGTAGAGCGAATCCTGCACCATCTCGCGCGGGACCCGGCCCGCGCCGCCGTCGAGCCAGATCTCCTCGACCGCGATGATGACGTCGTCGAGATAGCGTAGGCGGCGGAAGCGGGTGCCGTGGTCGGACGTGCCATAGGCAGGCTGCTGCGCATCCTTGGGCAGATAGTCGGCCGAAAGAATATCGGCAGTCGGCAAGCCGCCGCCGCCACGTGCGTGTTCGAGCCGGAACATCGAGTAGACCGACTCAACCTCGCCACTGGCCCGCACGTAATTGCCGGAGCCCTGCCGGCGCTCCAGAAGCCCCTTTTTCTCTAGCTCTGACAGGGCTTTGCGCAAGGTCCGTACGGTTGTCCCATGCGCCTTCGCGAAGTCGCGCTCGGGCGGCAGCTTCTGGCCGTCGACCAGCCGGCCAGCGGCGATGTCGCGGATCACCAGCTCGCTGATCTGCATGTAGATCGGCAGCGCATCGGGCCGGTGAAGGGAATTCCTGTTTTTTTCCTGCATGTTTCCGCCTCCCCCTGCGGATGCTGCGAACGAAAAAATTGATACACCATTGATCTACATCAAGGACGCGGGTAGTGAAAGGGAAAGTTCGGAGGTTTTCAGGGAGGAAAACATGACGGTCGTACCCGTTACATCCGCCGATCTCGACGCGGTCGAGGTGGCCTGGTTCTCGGCGCTCTGCTCGGATGACTACCAGTTCCTCGGCGTGCCCGACGGCGACCTGCGCTCGTCGTGGGACCATTGCTCGGAAATCGTGAAGACCGCCGAGGCGCAGGGCTTCGGCAACATCCTGTGTCCTTCGTCCTATCAAGTGGGGCAGGACACGCTCAGCTTCGTGGCGGGCTGCGCGCCGATCACCAGCGCGATCAACCTTCTGGCCGCCGTGCGCTGCGGCGAGATGCAGCCGATCATGCTGGCGCGCACCATCGCGACGCTCGATCACATGCTGCAGGGGCGGCTGACGGTGAACATCATCTCGTCCGACTTCCCCGGCGAGAAGGCCGACAGCCAGTACCGCTACCAGCGCTCGCGCGAGGTGGTGGAGATCCTCAAGCAGGCGTGGAACCGCGACGAGATCAACTACGAGGGCGAGGTCTACAACTTCACCGGCCTCACCACTGATCCCGCCAAGCCCTACCAGCAGGGCGGGCCGATGCTGTATTTCGGCGGCTATTCGCCCGCCGCGCTCGATCTTTGCGGTCAGCATTGCGACGTGTACCTGATGTGGCCGGAAAAGACCGAGGACATCGCGGACCGCATGAAGGCTGCCAATGCTGCCGCCGAGAAATATGGCCGCACGCTCGACTATGGCTTCCGCAGCCATGTCATCGTCCGCGACACCGAGGCCGAGGCCAAGGAGTACGCCCGCTATATCGCCAGCAAGCTCGACGACGAACTGGGGCAGGCGATCCGCGAACGCGCGCTCGACGCGGGCAGCCTCGGCGTCAGCCACCAGGCGCGGAACCGCGAGCTGGCCGACCTCGAGGGCTATATCGAGCCCAACCTCTGGACCGGCATTGGCCGGGCGCGCTCGGGCTGCGGCGCGGCCATCGTCGGCTCGACCGACCAGGTGCTGAGCAAGCTCGAGGAACTGCAGAAGATGGGCATCCGCGCCTTTGTCCTGTCGGGCTACCCGCACGTCGAGGAAGCCGAGCACTTCGGCTCGCGCGTGCTGCCGCAGCTCAAGACCTGCCAGCTCAACCAGGCCTGGGGCCGGGTCCCGCAAACCCTTCCGAAGACGCCGCTCGGCGCAGGAGATCGCCGCTGATGGATACTCGCAACGACTTCACCCTCGATCGCGTGAACATGGCCGAGGGGCTCAGCTTCTCGAGGCTGGTCTACGGCATGTGGCGCATCGGCGATGACACCGACACATCCGCGGATCACGTGCGCGCCAAGATCGACGCCTGCCTCGCGCAGGGGATCACCACGCTCGACCAGGCCGACATCTACGGCGAGTACACCGCCGAGGCGGTGCTGGGGCAGGCGTTCAAGGCCGACCCCGCGCTCCGCCAGAAGGTGGAAGTGGTCACCAAGTGCGATATCGTCGCGCCCTGCGGCAAATACGCCGATGTGGCCTGCAAGCATTACGACACCTCGAAGGCCCACATCGAGGCGTCGGTCGAAAGCTCGCTGCGCGATCTCGGCACCGATTACATCGACCTGCTGCTGATCCACCGCCCCGATCCGCTGATGGACCACGAGGAAACCGGCGCGGCGCTCGACGGGCTGGTGAAGGCGGGCAAGATCCGCGCCGCCGGCGTGTCGAACTTCCGGCCGTGGGATGTCGAGCTGCTGCAGAGCGCGATGGACACCAAGCTGGCCACCAACCAGATCGAGATCTCGCTGGCCCGCGTCGAGCCCTTCACCGATGGCGATCTGGCGTTCCACCAGCGCCGCAAGGATCCGGTGATGGCTTGGTCGCCGCTTGGCGGCGGCAGCCTGATGACCGGCGAGAGTGAGCTGACCCGCCGCATGGACGCGATGGCCGGAGACTTCGGTGTCGACCGCGCGGCCATCGCCGTGGCCTTCCTTCTGCGTCACCCGGCGACGATCTTGCCGGTGCTGGGCACCAACTCGCTAGAGCGCATCGCGAAAATCTCGGACGCCCGCAAGGTCGCGCTGAGCCGCGTGCAGTGGTTCCAGCTCTATGAGGCGGCTCTTGGCCGCGAGGTGGCCTGATGCAGATGGCGCAGCACCATAGCTTCGTGCCCGACCCGGGCAACGGGCGGGCGCTGCGCGATGCCTTCGGGCTTTTTGCCACGGGGGTGACCATCGTCACCGCCTGCGGTCCCGAGGGCTGCGCCGCGATCACTGCCAACAGCTTCTCGTCGGTCTCGATGGAGCCGCCGCTGGTGCTCTGGTCGCCGGCGCGCAGCTCCAGCCGCTTCGATCTGTTTGCCGGGGCCGAGCATTACGCCATCCACGTGCTCGCCGCCGACCAGCAGGAGCTGGCGTGGGCCGTGGCCAAGGACGGCGCTGCGCTCATCGGCGCGGCGCTGGAGCAGAACGCAGACGGCGTGCCGGTGCTCGAGCGTTGCCTTGCACGCTTCGACTGCCGCCGCCACGCCGTGCACGAGGCAGGCGATCACGCGATCGTCGTCGGCGAGGTCCTGCGCGCCACCATGCAACAGGGCGATCCGCTGGCTTTCTTCGCCGGGCGGGTCGCGCGGCTCGACATCAACTGACGGCACGCCGACGCCCTGGAGGAGGGCGCGGCATGACGGGGAGGAGAGAATGGTGCTACTCGACGGGCTGATCCGGCCCCTGTCCTGGGTCAACGACCACCTTCTGAAGGTCGGTCGCGGCATCGGTGTCGTGGCCATCGCGGTGATGGTGGCGGTGACCCTCGTGCAGGTGTTCTGCCGCTACGTGCTGGGCAACGCGCTGCCCTGGCCGGACGAGGCCGCGCGTTTCTGCATGCTCTGGATGACCGGGCTCATGGCGCCGACCGCCTTTCGCCGGGGTGGGTTCGTGGCGATCGACATCCTGCCTTCGCTCCTGCCGCGCCGCCCGGCGAGCCTGCTCAACCTCGTGTTGCTGACAGTCAGCCTGATGGTTCTGATCATCGCGCTGCAGATCGGCTGGAAGGAGGTCACCGGGCTCGGCGGGCGCTTCGCCTCGGCCTCGCTCTACATTCCCACGGCCTTTGATTTCAGCGAGTGGCACCGGGTGCCGCGCAGCTGGATGATGGCCTCGATCCTCGTGGGCATGGCGCTGCTGGTACTGGTCAACATCGAGCTGATCCTGCGCAACCTGGCCGAGCTCTGCTCGGGGCGGGCGCTGGACATTGTGCCTCAGGCGAACACGCAGGGAGCCGAATGACATGCTGATTTGGTTCCTTCCGCTCTTCCTCGTCTTCCTGATGATCGGCTTGCCGGTATTCTTCGGCCTGCTCGCCGCGCCGGGCATCCTGCTGTTCCTCAACGGGCAGGAGCGCGATCTGACGCTGCTCTACCGCAATCTTTACAACGGCATGGACAGCTTCCCGCTGATGGCGATCCCCTTCTTCATGCTGGCGGGCGAGATCATGAACCGTGGCGGCATCACCCACCGCCTCGTGGAATTCAGCCAGGCCTTCATGGGCCATCTGCGCGGCGGGCTGGCGCATGTGAACGTGATGTCCTCGATGCTCTTTGCCGGGCTCTCGGGCTCGGCGGTGGCAGACACATCGGCGCTCGGCTCGATGCTGATCCCGGCGATGGAGAAGCAGGGCTACACCCGCCGCTTTGCCGCCGCGATCACCGCCGCGAGCTCGGTGATCGGGCCGATCATCCCGCCCTCGGGGATCATGATCATCTACGCCTATGTCATGGGCGAGAGCGTCGCCGCGCTCTTCCTTGCCGGGCTGGTGCCCGGGGTGCTGGTCGGCGTCGGGCTGATGCTGCTCATCAAGGTCATGGCCAACCGCTACGACTTCCCCGTCGCCTCGCGCAAATACAGCTGGGGCGAACGCGGGCAAGCGAGCCTCAAGGCCTTCTTCCCGCTGCTGACGCCGGTCATCATCCTCGGCGGCATCCTCGCGGGCGTCTTCACCCCGACCGAGGCGGCGGCGGTGGCGGTGTTCTACGCGCTTTTCATCAGCCTCTTC
Organism: Alloyangia pacifica; assembly: GCF_003111685.1. Taxonomy (NCBI): domain Bacteria; kingdom Pseudomonadati; phylum Pseudomonadota; class Alphaproteobacteria; order Rhodobacterales; family Roseobacteraceae; genus Alloyangia; species Alloyangia pacifica. Next base: position 659,329 of record NZ_CP022190.1, read on the forward strand.
GTGCTAAAAACGCTGCGCTTTGCCGAGCTGCCGGATGTGCTGGGCCGGGCCGGGCTGACCTCGGCGGTGGTGCTGTTGCTGGTCGGTGCGGCGATGTCGTTCAAGACCGTGGTGTCGCTCTCGCACGCGCCGCAGCAGATGGCCGACTTCATCCTGTCGCTGACCGAGAACCCGCTGCTGCTGCTGTTCCTGATCAACCTGCTGCTCTTTGCGGTGGGCATGTTCCTCGATGCCGGGCCGGCGATCATCATCCTTGGCCCGATCCTCGGCCCGGTGTTCACCGGCATGGGCGTCGACTCGGTGCATTTCGCCATCATCATGTGCGTGAACCTGACCGTGGGCCTTGCGACGCCGCCCATGGGGCTGGTGCTCTTCGTCGCCTCGGCCGTGTCGGGCGAGCGGGTGACGACCATCGCGCGCGCCATCCTGCCATTCCTCGCGGTCGAGATCGCGGTGATCTTCCTGATCACCTATTTCCCCGCGATTTCCATGACGATCCCGCGACTGACCGGGTTCGCGAATTAAGAAAATCCAGAGCTATCAGGGAGGATAACATGCTCAGGAAGACCCTTACGCTGGCGGCATCGCTGGCCCTTACTACGGCCCTCGCCATTCCGGCGATGGCGCAGGACTACACGATCCGTGCGGTCGCCAACTCGAACGAAAATGACGAGGATTACGACGGCCTGGAGGTCTTCAAGTCCTATGTCGAAAGCGCCTCGAACGGCGCCATCGGGGTCGAGATCTACATGGGCACGCAGCTCTGCTCGAACGGGGCGGAATGCCTGCAGGGCGTCGCCGATGGCTCGATCGACGTCTACATCTCGACCTCCGGCGGCGCGGCGGGGCTGTTCCCCTACGTGCAGGTGCTCGATCTGCCCTACCTGATGCAGGACGACCGGGTCGCCGAGAAGGTGCTTTCTGGCGATTTCACCCGCACCATGCGCTCGATGGCGCTGGAGGACTCCGGCGGCATGATCCGCCTGATGACCATCGGCAACACCGGAGGCTGGCGCAACTTCGCCAACACCAAGCAGCGCGTCCAGACCCCGGAGGATCTCAAGGGCATGAAGATCCGCACGGTCGTTGCCGACCTGCCGCAGGAACTCGTGCGCGCCCTCGATGCCGCGCCGACGCCGATCCCCTGGCCCGAGCTCTTCACCTCGCTGCAGACCGGCGTGGTCGAGGGCACGAAGAACGGCATCACCGACATCATGTCTATGAAGTTCCCCGAGGCCGGCCTGCAATATGTCACGCTGGACGGGCACGCCTACATGGGCGCGCTCTGGTGGATGTCGAACGAGAAATTCCTGACCCTGCCCGAGGACATGCGCCGCGTGGTGGTCGACGGGTTCTACCAGCTCCAGCAGGCGACCTTCGCGTCGCCCAAGCGCAAGTCGATCCCGGCCTACAAGGAATTCACCGACGGCGGCGGCGATCTCTACGTGCCGACGCCCGAAGAGAAGCAAGCCTTCGCCGAGGCCGCGCAGCCGGTCTACGAGTGGTTCACTGCAAACGTCGAGGGCGGCGAAGAGATCTTCAACGCCATGCAGGCGGCGGTGCAGACCGCGACGGAAGAGCTTGACGCCGAGCGCGCCAGCGACATCCAGTAAGCCCTTGCGGGCGCGTCCTTTCCAAGGGGCGCGCCCGCCACGGCGCGGGCCTCCGGGCCCGGCCCAAGACAAATCCAGAGCACACCGAGGACAGGACATGAGCGCGCTTACCGCCACCCTTTCGGACCCCCGTCGCATCATCGCACGGGCCAAGGCCCTCGCGCCCGGCACGGCGCTGGCGATCGTGCTGGCGATGGCGGCGCAGTTCCTGTCGAACCACTACGGCGCGCCGGTCATGCTCATGGCGATCCTGCTCGGCATCCCGTTCCATTTCCTGTCCGAGCATGAAAACACCGGTCCCGGCATCACCTTTGCCGCGAAGGGGCTGCTGCGGATCGGTGTGGCACTGCTCGGGCTGCGGGTCTCGCTCGACATGGTGCGGCAGATCGGCTGGGGCTTTGTGCTGATCATCGCGCTCTGCGTGGCGGTGACCATCCTCGCCTCGATCCTGTTGTCGCGCTTTGTCGGCAAGGACCGCGCCTTCGGCTTTCTGACTGGCGGCTCGGTGGCGATCTGCGGCGCCTCGGCGGCGATGGCGATCTCGTCGATCCTCCCACAGCGCGAGACCGCTGAGCGGGATCTCTCGTTCACCGTGATCTCTGTCACCGCCTTCTCCACGGTGGCGATGATCGTCTACCCGATCCTTGCCGAGGCGCTGGGGCTCGACCAGCACCTGACCGGCCTTTTCCTCGGCGGCACGATTCACGACGTGGCGCAGGTGGTGGGAGCGGGCTACTCGGTCTCGGACGAGACCGGCGACATTGCCACGGTGGTCAAGCTGATCCGCGTGACCATGCTGGCCCCGGTGGTGCTGATCGGCGCGCTGGCCATGCGCCGCCACGTGCCCGCGACCGAGGCACGCCCGCCGCTGCTGCCGGCCTTCGTCGCGGCCTTTCTCGTGCTGGCGGCGCTCAATTCGTTCCACCTCGTGCCCGAGGCGGTGATCGCCCCCGCCTCGACCCTGTCGCGCGCGTTGCTGGTGACCGCCGTGGCCGCGGTTGGCATGAAGACCTCGCTGGCCAAGCTCGCCGACGTGGGCGGCACGGCAATCGCGATGCTGGCGGTGCAGACCGCGGCGCTCGCGGCGCTGGTGCTGATTCCGCTCATGCTCGGGCTGGTCTGAGCGGGACCGCTTGAGATGGAGCGGGGGGCGGCCTGACGTCCTTCGGTCAGCCCGCTCTACACCGCGCGGCTTCGGGCCGGATGTCCCAGACGATCCGCCTCCCGGTCCTGTCGGAGGGCATGGCGTTTTCGCCCGCATCGAGAGGGCGGCTGAGGGTGGGGGGAGCTCCTCCATAGGCGCCATCGGCGACGATCAGCTCTCGACCATGGGCAGCGAGAGGGCCATTCTGCTGCGGTTTGCACATCCTCGCGGACTTCACGCCTGGGCGGTCACCGAGGTTCGGGCTGAGCGGCGCGTGTGCCAGCCGGTCCCGAAGCGCGCCAGTCGCCAGCGCCCTGTGCCGCTGCCTGAGTTCTGCCTGCGCTTGGCTTGACGGCGCTGCTCCTGCCGATCAGATGGCCGCGCTTCGTTTTCACGAATAGACTGATCCCAAACGGTATCGCGAGGCTCACCATCGAAAATCCCACACGCCTTCTCGCCCGGCTTCGCTTTCGCCAGGTCCGCTGCTTTCTCGAAGTCGCGCAGCGCGGCAGCTTCATGGCTGCCGCAGATGTATTGGGGCTGACCCAGCCTGCCGTCTCGCGCTCGATCCGCGAGCTCGAGACAACGCTTGATGTCACGCTCTTCGACCGCTCGCAGCGCGGCGCGGTGCTGACGGTGCATGGCCGCAAGCTCTTCGATGCCGCAGAGGCCGCCATGGCGCTGCTGACCGAGGGGCTGCAGGCGACACAGGGCATGGGCGGCAGCCGCGAACTCTTGCGCATCGGCGCGCTGCCCAACGTCTGCGGGCTGACGCTTCCGGGGATCGTCGATGATTTCCAGCAGCTCTACCCGCATACCACTGTGCGCGTCGTCTCGGGCTCCAACTCGGAGCTGCTGGCGCGGCTGCGGCAGGGGGCGCTCGACGTGGTGATCGGGCGGCTGTCGGATTCCACGGCCATGCACGGGTTGAGCTTCCAGCATCTCTACGACGAGTCGATCGTATTCGCGGTGGGCAGCGCGCATCCGCTCGCGCAGCCCGGGGCGCGGGTCGATCTGGGCACGCTGCTGAAAGAGCCCATGCTGGCGCCAATCCCCGGCACGATCATCCGGCAGGAGCTGGAGCGCTTTTTGGTCAAGAGCGGCTTTGTCGCTCCCGACTTCGCCATCGAGTCCATCGACGCGGGGTTCAACATCAAGACCATCCGCGCCGCGACCCACGTGGTGGTGACGGTCGAGGCGCTTGTTGCGGACGCCAGCGCCGCGGGCGAGGTGGTGATCCTGCCGATCTCGGACGAGACGCTGAAGGGGCCGGTCGGGCTGACGACGGTGCCGGGCACGCAGGAGGGTCCGGCGCTGCGGACCTTGCTGACCATGGTTCGCGAGCGCCTCTCCCGCGCACCCATTCATACCGAAATTGGTATGTAACGGGCCGAGAAGGAATAGGTCATTCCCTCACGCATGATATAGTCTCGGGCCGCAGAGGAGAAATCCGAACCGGAGGAGAGCGGATGTTCAAGACCCTGAAATTCATGACCGTGGCAGCGATGCTTGCGGGCGCCAGCCTGCCCGTCAGCGCCGAGACCCTGGGTATCGAGGGCGGCGGCAGCGCCTCGCTCACCGGCATTGTGCCGCAAACCTGGGCGCAGTTCACCGCGGACGCGGGCTATGATCTGCAGGTTTCGCTCGGTCAGGTGCTGACCCGCTCGGTGATGAAAGTTGGCGCCGGCCAGCTGGATCTGGCCGTGGTTCCGCCACCTGCCTATGGCGCAATGAAGCGCGGCGTTGGCCCCTACGAGAAGACCGCCGAGCAGGCGCAGGCCTTCGCCGGCAACATGCGCATGCTGTTCACCTTCCCGGGGGGCTCGTTCCACCCAATCGTCTGGGCCGACAGCGGCATCGAGAGCTGGGACGACATCAAGGGCAAGCGCGTCTACGTTGGTCCGCCCGCCGGCGCCGCCGCCAACCAGGCCCGCGGCATGGTGCGCGAGGCCACGGGCGGCTTCGAGGATGGCGGCGACTACGAAGGCATCCGCCTGCCGTGGGAAGCCTCGAGCCAGGCCTTTCAGGACGGGCAGTTCGACATGTTCATCATGTCCGCCGCCGTCGGTCAGCAATCGGTGCAAGAGCTGAGCCTGCAGCGCGAGATCCGAGTGCTCGGCGTGCCGGACGAGGTGGTCGCCAGCGACGGTTGGGCCGACTATCTCGCCGATCAGGCGGTGCGCACCGATGTCGTGCCGGCCGGCACCTACCAAGGCCAGGTGAATGGCGATGCCGACCAGAACATCATGGTGACGGTGATGATGATGGGCGCCAACAAGGACCTCTCGGACGAGGCGGCCTATGCGCTCACCAAGTCGTTTTTCGACAACCTCGACGCCATGAAGTCGTCCAACGCCTTGCTTGCGCGGCTGAACACCGACGAGCCCTTTGCCGGTGCCAACATGCCGCTGCACCCGGGCGCGGCGCGCTACTACGAGGAACAGGGGATCACCATCCCGGACGCGCTGAAGTCCGAGTGACCCGCCCCCGGCGGACCGCCGGACCAGTTGAACCTTCCCCGGCCTGCGCAAGGGCCGGGGCACCGCCGAACCCCGGCGTAGGGCCCGTACCGGGCCAGGAGGACACCTCATGACAGTTTCGATCGCACGCAGGGTGAAGACCTTGCACTGGGCAGGTCTTGCCGTTGGACTTGTCATCGCCCTTGCCGGGCTTGCCAATGTGCTGCCAACCTACGGCGTGTTGCCGCGCGTCGGTCCGTTCGAGCTCGACTGGTTCCGGCCGTTGTTCTACTGGCTCTGCTTCCTCAGCTTCCTGATCTGGGACGCGCTGCGCCTGACCCGCGAGGAAAAGCTCACCGTCTTCCACCTGATCGGCTACGCCGTCGCGCTTGGGCTGATAAGCTGGGTGTCCTGGGACTATTACCAGGTTTCGATGGTGCTCAAGGACAGCTTCATGTTCTTCTCGGCGCGCGAGGCCTGGATGGCGGCGATCCCCGCCGTGCTGTCGATCATCGCCTGCTGGCGGCTCTGGGGCGCGCCCATCGCCATCCTCGGTGCCGTGGTCTTTGCCTATCTTGCCACCGGCCCCTACTGGCCGGGGGTGTTCCAGACCATCGTCGGCGACATGAACGAGTTCATCGCCCAGAACATCTGGTACGACGCCAGCCAGGGTATCCTGGGCAACATCATGGGCATCGTACTGTCGACCGTGCTGCCCTTCATCATCCTCGGCGCCGTGCTCGAAGGCTGCGGCGCGGGCGGCTCGATGATCCGCATCTCCTTCCACCTGATGCGCCGCTTTCGCGGCGGACCGGCCTATGCGGCGATCTCCGCCTCGGCGCTTTTCGGCACGGTCTCGGGCAGCGCCGTGGCCAACGTCGTGGGCACCGGGGTGGTCACCATCCCGATGATCCGCCGGCGCGGCTTTTCCGGCAACTTCGCCGGCGCGGTCGAGGCCGCAGCCTCCACCGGCGGGCAGATCCTGCCCCCCATCATGGGCGCCGCCGCGCTGGTCATGGCCGATATCGTCGGCGTCAGCTACCTCGCGGTGATCCTCGCCGTGCTGATCCCCGCCATCGCCTATTACGTCAGCCTCTTCCTCGCGGTCTTCTTCGAGGCCGAGAAGCTCGGCATCACCGCGCGCGAGGAAGACGAGGCCATCGAGCCGCCGACCGGGCAGGACTGGATTAACCTCGCGCTGGTCTTCGGGCCGATCGCGCTGATCGTCTGGCTGCTGGTCTCGGGCCTGTCGCCGGCCGGGGCCTCCATCGCGGCGATCTTCCTGCTGATCCCGATGAGCTTCATCAACCCCGAGATCCGCCGCGCGCCGTGGAGGCTGATCGAAGCATTGGCCGAGGGCGGCAAGACCGTCGCGCAGCTGGCCATCGCGATCGCCATGGTGGGCATCGTCGTCTCGACCCTGAATGCCACCGGCATTCCGACGAAGTTCGCCGTGCTGCTGGCCAATGCCGCGAGCAGCTCGCTGATGGCCGCGCTGCTGATCGCTGCCGCCGGCTGCATCGTGCTGGGCATGGGGATGCCGACGCTTCCGGCCTATATCGCCATCGTCGCCGTGATGGGGCCCACGCTCACCGGCTTCGGCGTCGAGCTGCTGACCGCGCATATGTTCGTCTTCTTCTTCGGCGTCGCCTCGGTGATCACCCCGCCGGTGGCCATCGCGGCCTATGCGGCGGCCTCGATCTCGAAGGGCAAGCCCATCGGCACGGCGGTCGAGGCGACGCGGATCGGCGCGATGATCTTCCTCGTGCCCTTCGCCTTCGTCTACAACCCGGCGCTGCTGCTGGGCACCGAGGCTGCGGCCAGCGCCTCGCTTGGCTTCGTCGCCTTCTCTCTGCTGACGCTGGCGGTCTCGCTCTACCTCGCCTCGAGCGCGCTCATCGGCTTTGACAAGCAGCGCTTGCCGCTCTGGGAGCGCCTGCTGCGCCTTGCCTGCGCCTTCACCCTCCTGTCGCCCTTCGTGCTTGCCGGCACCGCCGCGCTGGCCCTGGGCGTTGTGCTCGCCGTCTGGCGCCGCACCGCGAAACTTCAACCCGCCGAGGCAATCTGATGTCCGACCGCCCGAGCTTCATCCTGTTCATCACGGACCAGCACCGCGCCGATTTCCTCGGCTGCTACGGTCACCCGATCGTGCGCACGCCGAACATCGACGCAATGGCGGCCCGCGGCACCGCCTTCGACCGCTTCTACGTGGCGAGCCCCGTCTGCATGCCGAACCGCGCCAGCCTAATGACGGGGCGCATGCCCTCGGGCCACGGTGTGCGCTTCAACGGCATCCCGCTGTCGCAGCGCAACGTGACCTTTGTCGAGCTGCTTCGTGACGCGGGCTATGACACGGCGCTGATCGGCAAGAGCCACCTGCAGACGTTCACCGGGATTCCGCCGGTGCAGACGCCGCCCGAAGCGCGGCCCGGCTATCACAAGGCCAACGGCGCCCTGCGCGAGGCGGTGCGCAACGATTTCGCCACGCCGGTCTACCACGTCGAGGAGCCGGACTTCTGGTCGGGCGAAATGCCTGCGGTGCCGGTGCCCTTTTACGGCTTCAACCACGTCGAACTGGTCACCGGCCACGGCGATCACGTTGGTGGCGACTACACCCGCTGGGCGCTCGAGCGCGATCCCGAGCTGGGGTCAAAGATGGGGGCCAAGAACCAGTTGCCGCACGACTACACCTGCCCGCAGGCGGTGCGCACGGCGATCCCGGCCGAGCTCTATTCCACCTCCTACATCGCCGAGCGTGCCTGCGCCTGGCTCGAAGAGCGCCGCGACAGCGACAAGCCGTTCTTCCTGATGGTGAGCTGGCCCGACCCGCACCACCCGTTCAACCCGCCGGGCGACTATTGGGACATGTACAAGCCCGAGGACATGCCGGTGCCCATTGCCTTCACCTCGAACGACTGGACGCCACCGCCACATGTGGCAGGCGTGCTGGGCGCGCGCGAGGACGGCAAGGCTAATCTTCAGGGAATGAACGCCATAGGCTGCTCGGCGCGCGAGGCGCAGGAGGCGCAGGCGCTGACCTGCGGCATGATCACGATGATCGACGACGCGGTGGGCCGGGTGCAGGGCGCGCTTGCGACCAGCGGGCGCGGCGATGAGACCGTCACCATCTTCACCTCGGACCACGGCGATCACCTCGGCGATCATCGCCTGCTCTTCAAGGGGTCCGAGCAATACGAGCAGATCACCCGCGTGCCGTTCATCTGGGCCGACCCGCAGCGCGATCAGAGCGCGCGCAGTGACAGGCTCGGCCAGACGCTGGACATCGGGGCCACCATCCTTGAGCGGGCCAGGATCGAGCAGGCCTGGGGCATGCAGGGGCGCGATCTGATGTCCGAGACGAGCGCCCCCGAGGGCGTGCTGATCCAATACGCGCATCAGGCAAAGATGGACGGGCTTGGGGTCTGCCCCAACGTGCACAGCCTGCGCGACGCGCGCTACCGGCTCTCGGTCTTCCAGGGGCTGGGCTGGGGCGAGCTCTACGATCTCGAGGCCGACCCGGGCGAGCTGCGCAATCTCTGGGAAGCGCCGGAGGCGGCGTCGGTGAAGGCGCGGCTTCTCGAGCAGCTGCTGCAGGCCGAGCTGGCGCATACCGAAACCGCGCCCGCGCCGGTCGCCCGCGCCTGATCCGATGATGGACGCAAGCACCTCGCCGCGCGCCCTGCGGGCGCGCGTCTCCGCGTTGGTTCCAGATTGGATCGGGCTGACCTCCCGCCACACGTTGCGCGCCGACCTCATGGCGGGGCTCACCGGCGCGACGCTTGTGCTGCCGCAGGGCGTGGCCTTTGCCGCCATCGCCGGGCTGCCGGCGGAATACGGCTTTTACACCGCGATGGTCTCGACCCTGATCGCGGCATTGCTAGGCTCAAGCTGGCAGGCGGTCTCGGGGCCCACCACCGCGCTGTCGATCATGCTCTTCGCGACGCTCTCTGGGCGTTACGTGCCGGGTTCGCCCGAGTATATAACCGCCGCGATCACCCTGTGCCTGATGGTAGGGCTCATCCAGCTTGCGTTTGCCCTCGCGCGGCTCGGCGCGCTGGTGGATTTCGTCTCGCATTCGGTGATGACCGGTTTCGTCACCGGCGCCGCGATCCTCATTGCGCTGAGCCAGATCCGCCATGTGCTGGGCGTGGCTTTGCCTTCGACCAGCGATCTCGGCGCCTTTCTCTCTGCCATCCCCGAGGGCGCGCTTGCGGCCGACTGGCGCGCGCTGGCGATCTCTGGCGCGGCCTTCGGCGTCGGGCTCGCGATCAAGCTCTGGCGGCCACTCTGGCCCAACTACCTCGCTGCGCTGATGCTCGCCACCGGCCTCAGCCTGGTGCTCGGTGGCGCCGAGGCGGGCATCGCCACCATCGGCCCGCTGGGAGAGATCGTGCCCAGTATGGCCTTGCCCGACCTCTCGCTCGGCGATCTGCGCGAGTTCGGCGGCGGGGCCATGGCCATCGCCATCGTCGGCCTGCTCGAGGCGCTCTCGGTCTCTCGCGCGCTGGCCCTGCGGTCGGGGCAGATGATCGACGGCAACCGCGAGTTCTTCGCCCAGGGCGTGTCCAACGTCATCGGCAGCTTGTTCCGCTGCTACCCCAGCTCGGCATCGTTCACCCGCTCGGGCATCAACTACGACGCCGGCGCGCGCACGCCGCTCTCCGCGATCTTCTCCTCGGCCTTTCTCTTCGGGATCCTGCTGCTGGTCGCCCCGGCCTTTGCGGTGGTGCCAATCCCCGGCATCGCCGGGGTGATCATGCTGGTGGCCTGGCGGCTGATCGACTTCCGCGAGATCCGCCACCTTGTTTCCTCCTCCTCGACCGAGACGATCATCGCGGGGGTGACCTTCGTCACCGTGCTGCTGATCGATCTGGAAACAGCAATCTACGTCGGCGTGCTGTTGTCGCTCGGCTTCTTCCTGCGCGGCGCGGCCCGGCCTTTCCTCGGGCAGGGGGCGCCGGATCCGTCAACCCCGGGGCGCGTCTTCAAACACGCCGCGCCCAATGGCCTGCAGGAATGCCCGCAGCTGATGGTCTGCCGTCTCGACGGGCCACTCTTCTTCGGATCGGTCGAGTTCCTTCGGCGCGAGTTCCGCCGACTTGAGCGCGAACGCCCGCTGCAGAAGACCATGCTCTTTATCGTCAAGGGAGGCGGCGACATCGATCTGGCGGGCGCGGACCTCATCCTCGACGAGGCGCGCCGGCGCGACCACCTCGGCGGCGCGCTGCACCTGCAGGTGAAGACCCCCCGCACGCTGACCAAGCTCGCACGCTTCAAGGTGCTGCGCAGTTTGACGCGCGATCGGCTGCACCTCTCGAAAGGCGACGCCATAGCCGAGATCGTGCCGAAGCTCGACGCGGGTATCTGCGCCAGCTGCGAGAAGCGCATCTTCCTCGAATGCGCCGGGCGACCCGCACCGGGCGGGGTTCGAAGCGGCGGGAGATCGGCCTCAAGCTAAGCCCTCGGCGTCAGCAGCGCCACGAGGGGCTGGCGGCGGAGACCTCCAAAGCCGCGGAGACCCTCGGCCAGGGAGCGCGCCTATAGCTCGCCCATCTGGTACGCGCCGTAATCTGAGGCGATTACGGGCGGGGCGGCAAAACGCCCCGCTCTTGCAGCAGCGTCAGGATGGCGATCATCGTGCCGGTGCTCAGATCGACCGACCCCTCCAGTCCGAAGCCAAGACCGCCGTTGCCGATTTCCACCGGCCCGCCGGTGCTGAACTGCGGGTCGAGCACGCGCAGCTCCTCGGGCAGGTCGGGACACAGCGGGCGATCCTTGAGCAGGGCATCCACGGCGTCGATGAACAGCGTCCTGGCCGCTTGGGCCCGCGCCCCCTGACGCCCTTCAGAGATCACCGGGAGCGGCGGGTCCCGAAAGCTCAAACACCGCGCAGTTGTCCGACAGCGACGCCGAGACCTCGGCGCGCACGTCGACCTCCTCGGAGTGCTCCAGCGCGCCGCGCTGCCATGCGCTGTCGCCGGTGCGCTCGCAGGTGAAGCTGCGCGCCTCGAGCCGCGCGAGGGCGACGAGGCTCTTCGCCTGCGCGATGGTCTCAAGACCGCGCAGCTCGATCCGCCTGCTGCAGTCGTCGACCAGCAGAGCGCCCTCGACAAGCTCGGGCAAACGCTCTTGCAGCGCGCTCAGGTCGAGCCTTGCGCGCAGCCCGATCCGGGTGGCGCCCACGGCGCTCATCCCAAGGTCGAGACGATAGGGCACGGGGGGGCTCGAGCGTTTGGAGACTCTGGTCGAAACGGAACGTGACCGCGCCCTGCTGCAAGGGGGACAAACCCTCGGCGGCCCCCGGCAGAAACCCTTTCTCCTGCCAGAGCGCCATGAGCCCGACCAGACGTTCAGCGTCGGTTTCCACCGTTCCCGACAGCGCCGCGCCGAGGCCACCATCGCCGATCTCGATCGCGCCGCCGCTGCCGAAATCCGGCGACAAACGTTCGAGCGCCGGCGGCATGTCCGGGCAGATCGGTGTATCGCGCAGGGCCGCGTTCCCCTTGTCGAGAATGGCTTTGCGGACCTTTTCGGTGATCCCGAACGCGGTGCCCAGCCCACCGAGGAACCCACGCGGATCGAGCGCGAGCTCACGCAGCTCGAAGCCCACGCATTCGTCGGTGAGGCCTGCGCCCAGCACGGCGTCGAAATCGACCAATTGGGTCCAGAGATGGGCGCCGCGCGCCCCCTTCTCGGTGTCGCGGCCCTTGCAGCGGTAGAGATCGGCCTTGACGGTGCCGCGCGCACGCACAGCGTCGCCCTCGCCCTCGCCCTCGCCCTCGGCCTGCGTCTGCGTGAGGCCGAGCTCGATCCCCAGCCCGCAATCCGGATCCAGCCGCCCCGAGAGCAGCGACGGAAGATCGCGCTGGATATCTCGCAGATCGACGGCGGCCTTGATCCCGAGCCGCGTGTCGCCAAGCGAGGACAGCCCGAGATAGGCGGTAACGGGCAGTGCGCGGTCTTGCGCCTCGATCCGCTCAGCAAGGCTGAACATCACGTCCCCGGAAAACAGCGCGGCGTCCATCGGCGCATCGGAGACCGCTTGCCGAACGGGCGCTGGCAGGTCGGCGCGCTCGCAGCCTGAGAGCGCCATGACCACCGAAAATCCCGCAAGTGCTGCGCGCCACCGACTGCGAGCTGATCCCGTGTCCGTCATGAGTGACGTCTCCCCTTGGGCCTGCGTGCAAGTCCACCTTGCGTCCCTGGCCGAGATAGCATCGCACGCATTCGGTGTTCGGAGCATGGAGTTGAACGGCGCCCGCAACGTAGAGCCCATCAGAAATACCCGGCGCGACAAAGTGCCTTCGGGTCCAATGACGCACAGCTGCGCGAGGCGGGCCCTCGATGCCAGAAAGGGTGAGCGCAACCGAACCCGACGCTGCCAGTTCAGCCGCGCCGCCCCGCTGTGCCGCCAGCTGGTCAGCCCGGTGTGTACCAGATGGGCGAGGTATAGGCGCGGTCCTGCTGCACCATCACCGCATCTTCAGGCAGATCGAGAGGCCCGTAAAACGCCTCGTCATACGCCAGCCAGGACGGCGTAGGTATCTCCAGCACCCGGACATAATAGTAGGCTGCATGGGCCGGATCGAACTCCGGGTCGGTCCAGAAACCTCCGAGCGCCGCCGAGCCGATGGTGTTGGTGTACTCCGCGCCGTCGACGGTGCTGCCCACCGCAGGCAACTGACCCTTGGCGTCCGGCTCGCGATCCCCGGACCAGACCACGTCAAAGACCTTGGTCTGCGGCTCGCCCGCGTCATCGACCCAGCCCTTCACGATCTGGATGCGGTCGAGATTGGCACCATCGGGATCACGCAGGGCGCGCACCATGAAGCTCGGCGCCACGCCCTCCGGTCCGGCGAAGAGGTCCGCCCCCATCGGCGCGCCGCGGGCATAGCCCGTCTGCGCAAAATCGGGGCGGTGTACCTCGTCCTCTTCGAAATCCCAGCCGGCGAAAACGCGCACGGTGATGCGCGAGCCGGTGGTGGCATAGACCTCCTTGCGCTTGAACGCGTCCCATATCGCCTCCCGGGTGTTCTCCCGCGCCCAGACACCGGCCAGGCCAGAAGCGAGCGCCTCATAGTGCCGGATCGCGATATCCTCGCCAAGAATGACCGGCTGGACAATGAAGTCCTCATAGCGGTTCTCGCCGGTGCCCGGCTCGACGATGCTTGCTTTACCGAAGAAATTGTCCTCGCGGGTGGTGGCGAGCGAGGTATGGCTGTCGGTCGCGCCGATCATGCCGAATTTGAAAGGGTTCGCGCCGATCTCCTGCTCGTACTTAAGCCCTCGCGCCAACGCCTGCCGCGCATATTCCCGCGGCAGCATCTCGGGGGTCTTCAGCTCGGTTCCGAAATTCCCACGGTCCCAGGTGTAGTAGTCCGCAAACTCGTCGTTGGGCGAGAGCATCGGATGCGTCTCGCCGTCGCCCTTCATCTGCGTGACCTCGTAGACGGGCTCCCAGCGCATGCGCCGCTCGGCGTAGTCGATGTCGATCGGCTCACCGTTCATCTTCTCGTTGTCGAACATCAGGCCATTGGAGAGGTTGCCATTGTGGGCAAAGGCCATGACCTGACCGCCGGTCTTCTCTTCGTAGCGTTCAAGCCAGTCCCACAGGTCCTCGGGGTCGCTGCTGTCATAAGTGGAAAAGGGCACGAGGTCTTCGACCTTGTCGGCATCGTCGCGAAACATGACAACACGATGCAAATTGTTTGCGTTCGGTCCCGACGACCATTCGAACCCATGGATGGCGGAAAAGGTGCCGGGCTGATTGAACCGCTCGGCGCTCTCGACGATGCGGTTCCACATGGTCCGCTGCAGGCCGTCGTCGTTTATCATGTCAGTTGCCTCGTTGAGGGCAGCGCCCCACTCGACGTAGGCGCCGATGGGGTCTCCGCCCTTGACGAGATCGTGGAGCTTCCGGCCCCAGATATTTGCCAGCAGGCCGGGGTTTGACTCCGAGATCATTGGCGCAAGACCGAGGTTCTCGGCGTGGTCGGCGACAACCAGGAAATCCAGTGGACGAATGAGCTGCGCGAAAGTCCCTGCCGACGCGCGGACCTTCTCGCCGCGGGCGAAGCGGAACGCCTCGTCCGGGCCGAGGACCTTCCCGATCATACCGGCGTCGGTGGAATAGGAGGTGTGCAGATGGGTGTCGCCCCAGAAGACACGGTTCGGGTAAGACTGATCGACAAAGGGCGAATACTGCGCAACCCCCAGCTGCAGGTCATAGAACTGGTCATTTCGATCGGCACGCCGCTGCGCTTGCGAAATTAAAGAGATTTTCGACGACGGCTTCGGGCTCGATGCCCACCTGGGGCGGCGCAGCGGGCCGAGCACCTGGTCCGTCCCAGTTCCAGGTCACTCCCGCCCCTGACCTTCCGTTCGACAAGATTGTCATCGCTGCGGCACGGCTTGCGGTCTCCTACCAGGCATCAAGACCGCCGACCCTGTCGTCGATGACGCCGGCAATTTGGGGAAGGTTTCTCGACGCGCGGCAGCAAATCTCGGGGTGCGGGCCATACATGCGCGCAGCGATTGGACCTCAAGTGAATCCTCGCCCCGCAGCGCCTTGTGCCACGGACTTGGCGTTCTCCCCAGGGCAACGCGATGGGGATATTTTCGCTCTTGTGCGCAGCACTCTACTCGGGGCAGCTTCGTGGAATCCTTCGACCACCCGTGAGGCGCCATGAGCGGACATTCCCTGCAGCAGACGCTTCTCCCCGACACCCGTGGCCTGCTCGCCGACGAGCCGGGGCTTTCAGTGTTGCTCGGGATCGAGGCTGGCGAGCTGACCGATCTGCCCGACCTGATGGCCGCCGCGCTGACCGCCTGCCTGCCCGAGGGCAGGGCGCGGGCGTGGCTGCGCGGGCTGACGGTGGAACTGTTTCGCCACGATGCCGAGATGTTGGAGACCGCGCTCGACGATCTGCTGGTCACCAGCGCGCGCGACGATCAGCCCGGCGGGGCGCCGCGCGTGCTGCTTTTCGCGAACGGCTATCACGCGCTCTTGTCCTACAGGGTGAGCCGGGCGCTCTGGTTGGTCGGGCGCGAAGAGCTTGCGCTGGCGGTCAAGAGCCAGTTCACCCGGGCGCTCTCGGTCGAGATCTGGCCGCAGGCAACCATCGGTCGCGGCGTCTGGTTCGATCACGGGCTCGGGCTGGTGATCGGCCAGACCACGGTGATCGAAGACGATGTGAGCCTCTGGCACGGGGTCACGCTGGGTTCGAACTTTGTCGATATGGGGGAGGGGCGGCATCCCAAGCTGCGCCGCGGCGCGGTGGTTGGGGCGGGCGCGATGATCCTCGGGCCGGTCGAGGTGGGGGCAGGGGCGACGGTGGCTGCCGGAGCAATCGTGACCAGAGATGTCCCGCCCGGCCATGTCGTGACCGGCCCCCGCGCCGATGATCGCGGCGCCCGGCGTTTCAATGGCTTTGCAACGCTGGCAGAGTTGAAAGGCCGGGCGAAATGACGCCTCTTGGGATCGACCATCCGTTGGTCTGCGTGCGCAATCTGGCCGAGGCGCGCGAGACCTACCTTTCGCTCGGGTTCCTGATGAAGCCTCCGGGAATGCATCCCTGGGGCACCTCGACCGCGCTGGTGATCTTCCGCAATCAACTGCTGGAACTCATGGGGATAGGCGACAAGAGCCTGCTCGACGGGCACCCGGCGGGCGACTTCCGTTTTGGCCGACACGTGCAGCACTGGCTGGCCGAGCGTGAAGGCGTCTCCCTCACGGCGCTCAACTCCGGCGACGCCGCGGCGGATGAAGCGGCCGTCGTCGCGCGCGGCGGTCACTGCGAGGGCACCATCGAGTTCGGCCGCGACGTGACCCGCGATGACGGCGCGCGTGACCGCACCGCCACCACGCTGAAGATCTTCACCCGGCCCGGCCTGCCGCGGCTGTCGATGTTCGCCTGCCAGCAGCACCGGCGCGACCTCATCGAATTCCCCGAGTGGATGGACCACCCCAACGGCGCGCATGGCTTTGTCTCTGCCACGATCCTCGCCGCGCCGGTGGACCAACCTGCGGTAAAGGACTGGCTCGCCACACTGCATGGCCCCGAGGCAGTCACCGAAACCGGCTGGGGCTTCACGGTCGCCACCGGCAAGGGGCACTGGCGGGTACTTAGCCGAGATGCGGCCCGGGTCTTCTTTGGCCCGCTGCCCGAAGACCTTGCTCCGGACGGCGCGCCCTCGGTGATCTCGCTCGACATCGGCTGCCGGGCGCTGGATCGGGTCCGCCCCTTCGTGGACTCGGGCGGGTTCGCCAGTCATGAGATCGGCGGCGCACTTGTCCTGACCGAGCACGCACGGCTGGGCGGCATCCTGCTGACCTTTCGGGAGGCGCCCTCGGCGCCCTGACTTAAGACGGGTCGCGAGAGCGCGTCCCCAAGGAGACCTCATGTTCGACCAAGACCACATCGCCGAAGCCATTGCCTGGCGCCACGACCTGCACCGCCATCCCGAGCTGGGCTTCGAGGAACACCGGACCTCGGAGATGATCGCGGGGCTTCTCACCGAGTGGGGTTGGCGCGTACACCGCGGTCTGGCGGGCACCGGCGTCGTGGCGCAGATGGGGCAGGGCGCGCCGGTGATCGGTCTGCGCGCCGACATCGACGCGCTCCCCATCGTAGAGGCGACGGGCGCGGCCCATGCCTCGACCATTCCCGGCAAGATGCACGCCTGCGGCCACGACGGGCACACCGCCATGCTGCTGCTTGCCGCGCGGCAGATCGCGGCAGAGGGCGTCGAGCAAGGCACCGTCACGCTGATCTTCCAGCCCGCCGAGGAAAGCGAGGGCGGCGCGCGGGTCATGGTCGAACAGGGGCTTTTCACGCAGTTTCCCGTCGACAAGGTCTTCGGCATCCACAACTGGCCCGGCCTCGCACCGGGGCGCTTCGTAGCACGCGACGACAAGATGATGGCGGCCTTCTCGGTCTTTGATATCGAGATCCTCGGCAAGGGCGGCCATGGCGCCATGCCCGAGCAATCCGACGGCGTGATCGCCGCCGCCGGGCGCACCGCCGCGGCGCTGCAAGAGATCCCGGCCCGCGCGCTCTCGCCGCTCGAGCCCGGCGTCGTTTCGGTCACCCAGATCCACAGCGGCTCGGCCTACAACGTCTGCCCCGACCGCGCCGTGCTCAGCGGCACCTGCCGCTGGTTCGGGGCCGAGGCCGGTGACATCATCGAAGAGCGTGTCCGCCGGGTGGCCACCGCCGAGGCCGCCGCACAGGGCTGTACCGCCAACATCGACTACCAGCGCCGCTACCCCGCGACGATCAACTCCGCCCCCGAGGCCGCGCTGGCCCGCGACGTGGCGGCGGAGATGGGGCTCGATACCGCAATGACCGGCCCAAGCATGGCCTCGGAGGATTTCGCCTTCATGCTGAACGAGGTGCCCGGCGCCTACCTCTGGCTCGGGGCCGCGCGCGAGGGCGAGAACCCGGGGCTGCATTCGGCGAAGTTCGACTTCAACGACGCGGTGCTGCCCGCCGGCGCCGAGTTCTGGGTGCGCCTCGCCCGCCGCGCCACGCGGGGCTGATGGACGCGCTCGACAGCCGCTTCCTGCGCGAGTTCCTCGCGGTCGCGCAGGAGGGATCGATCCGCCGTGCGGCAGATCGGTTGAATGTCGTGCCCTCGGCGATCTCGCGCAAGATCGCCGAGGCCGAGGCCCGGCTTGGGGTGACGCTCTTCGAGCGCAGTTCAAAGGGCGTGACGGTGACCGAGGCCGGGGAACTCCTGCGCGAGCACGCGCTGCATCTGCAGGACGAGCAGACCTTCCTTCTCGATCAGATCGGCCGCTACCGCGCAGGACGCACGCAGACCGTGCGCATCGCGCTCGGAGAGGGGTTCACCGCCGACCTGATGGAGAACGGCCTGTCGGAGCTGAGCCGGCTGCAGCCCGACCTGCGCTTTGCCATCGACCACGCCGGCACCGACGAGTTGCAGCGCCGCGTGATCGAGGGAGAGGCCGATATCGGAATCGCCTACAACCCGCTGGTGACCGAGGCGAGCCGCTCGCTGGCCATGGGGCGTCAGCCGCTCTGCGCGGTTGTGCCTGCGAATTCGTCATTGGCGTGTCGGCAAAGTGTCGGGCTGGCCGAGGTGCTGGAGCATCCCGTCGCCATGCTCGATGCGCGCCACGCCATCCGGCACCTCGTCGGGCAGGTCGCCGCCGACCGCGGGCTGGCGCTGCGGGTGCATGTGGAGACCGCCTCCATCGCGCTGTTGATCCGTTACGTGAGCGCGGGCATGGGCGTGACCTTCCTGCCGCGATTTTCCGCGTCCATTCAGGCGGATCGCGGCGATCTGGCGGTGATCGAACTGGACGAGCCGGCGCTCCACCGGGTCAGCACGCACCTCATGGTGCGCGCCCGCCGCCGCCTGCCGAAATCGGTGGACCTGGTGGCGAGCTTCCTGTCCGACCGCATGGTGGCCTTCCGCCCGTGACCTTTGATGTTGCTCTCAGAGCAACGCAATGTGCGCAATGTGCCCCCTACCTGTGAACGCCGTTCCTCCGGTTAGCTGTGTGAAACGCCAGCCGAACGTGGCCGGCGACGCACAACGACAGGAGATCACATGGCGACAGGGACAGGCAAACGGGCCGGGGTGATCGGACTTGGGGCGATGGGCTTCGGCATGGCGTCGAGCCTTGGCCGCGCCGGGTTCGAGGTCGCGGGCTACGATCCATCTCCCGCGGCGCAGGACCGCGCCCGCGAGGCGGGCATCGCGCCCAAGGCAAGCCCAGAGGAGGTCTTCGCCGAAGCGGACGTCATCGTGCTTTCGCTGCCCACGGCGGCGCATGTCGAAGGCGTCATCGCCGCGGCACAGGGCGCGGGGCTGCTGGACGCGGAAGCCGGGACCAAGGTCATCATCGACACCTCCACCTCCGAGGCCGAGGTCAGCCGCAAGCTGGCGGCGACCCTCGATGCGGCGGGTCACGGCTTCCTCGACGCGCCGGTGAGCGGCGGTCCCTCGGGTGCGGCATCGGGAAAGCTTTCGGTGATGCTCGGCGGCGACGAGAAATGGGTCGGCGCAGCGATGCCGGCGCTCGAGGCGATGGCGGCGAAGATCCTCCACGTCGGCCCGAGCGGCGCCGGCAATGTCGCCAAGCTGGTCAACAACATGCTGGTGGCCAGCCATATGGTCACCACGCTCGAGGCGCTGCGGCTCGCAGAGGCGGCGGGCGTTGGCGCGGAAGACGCGCTGCGGGTGATCAACTCAGCGACGGGCCGCAGTGCCATCTCGGAAATCCACTTCCCCAACTGGGTGCTGCCACGCAGCTTCGACAGCGGTTTCAGCACCGGTCTGATGCGCAAGGACGTGCGGCTTGCCCGCGAACTGGCGCAAAGCGTCGGCTGCGCCATGCCGGTGGCGGACCTCGTGGCCGATCTCTGGGCCGAGGAGACCTCGGGCCTGAAGGACGGTGATGATTTCATGCATATGGGCGATCCCGCGGTGGACCGCCTGAGCCAGAAGGAAAAGATGTGATGGCCAAGGACATCGTCGATACCGCCGCCCGCGTGGCCGAGCTGCTGAAGGAGCTGACGGGCTCGTCCGAGGTGCACTCCTGGGTTGGCGGCGAATTGGTGCCGGGCACCGGGCACGCGCTGGAGCTGACCGACCCCGCGACGGGGGAGGTGTTTGCCCGCTACAAGGACGCAGGCGCCAATGTGGTGGCGCGGGCCGCCGACGCCGCAACCCGCGCGCAGAAGGAATGGTTCGCCAAGACCGCCTCCGAGCGCGGCCGCATCATGTTCGAGATTGGCCGGCAACTGCGCGCCAATGCCACCGCGCTGTCGGAGCTGGAAGCCCTCTCCTCGGGTCGCCCGATCCGCGACACCACCGGCGAGCCGGGCCGCATGGCCGAGATGTTCGAGTATTACGCGGGCTGGTGCGACAAGATCACCGGCGACGTGATCCCGGTACCCTCGACGCACCTCAACTACACCCGCCACGAGCCGCTCGGCGTGGTCAGCCAGATCACCCCCTGGAACGCGCCGCTCTTCACCTGCTGCTGGCAGGTCGCCCCGGCGATTTGTGCGGGCAACGGCGTGATGATCAAACCCTCGGAGCTGACGCCGCTGTCGTCGATCGTGGTTGGCATCCTGTGCGAGAAAGCGGGCGCGCCGAAGGGTCTTGTCAACGTCATCGCGGGCGATGGTCCGGGCTCGGGTCAGGCGATGATCGAGAACCCGGCGACGGCGCTGGTGGTTTTCGTCGGCTCCGCCGAGGCGGGAGCCAAGATCGCGGGCGCAGCGGCCAAGCGGCTGGTGCCCTCGGTGCTGGAACTGGGCGGCAAATCTGCCAACATCGTCTTCGGCGATGCCGATCTCGACCGCGCCGTGGTGGGGGCGCAGGCGGCGATCTTTGCGTCCTGCGGTCAGAGCTGCGTGGCGGGCTCGCGTCTGCTGGTGCACCGCTCCGTACATGCGCAAATGGTTGAAAAGCTGAGCATTGCGGCTGGCAATATTCCCGTCGGCGCGCCGATGGACCCGGCGACTCAGATCGGCCCGGTGAACAACCAGCGGCAATGGTCGAAGATCGACGAGATGGTGCGTGAAGCGGTCAGCCAGGGTGCCGAGATCACCAGCGGCGGCGCAAAACCCGCGGCGCTGGCGGCGAGCGGTGGCTTCTTCTTTGCCCCCACGGTGGTCGACCAGGTGACGCCGCAGATGACCATCGCCAACGAAGAAGTCTTCGGCCCCGTGGTCTCGGTGCTGCCCTTCGACACCGAGGAAGAGGCCATCGCGCTGGCCAATGCGACGCCCTACGGGCTGGCGGGCGCGGTCTGGACGCAGGACGTGGGCCGGGCGCATCGCATGGCGGCACAGGTCCGCGCGGGCACCTTCTGGGTCAACAGCTACAAGACGATCAACGTCATGTCGCCCTTTGGCGGTTTCGGCCGCTCGGGCTACGGCCGCTCGTCGGGACGCGAGGCGCTGGCCGCCTACACCCAGACGAAATCGGTCTGGGTCGAGACCGCGGAAAACCCCGCGCAGGGCTTCGGCTACGCGCCGGGCTGACCGGCGGAGTTTCGCCTTCAATTTCTGCCGCGGACCGGGTAGCAGCCCGGTCCCGGCCAATGCGCCCCCCAACGGGGTGACAACAGAGAGGTCCCTCATGCCAATAAAAGACATCCTTCTGGACTGGCGGCTGCATGGCAGCGTGCTCGTCATCACCGTGATTGCCGAGCTTATCGGGGTCATCGCCGTGCCGATCGGCATCGGCTCGATCCTGCTCTTGCCGCTGCTCTACGCCTTCGTCTTGGGGCTGCTGATCAACCCCAACGTGATCTCGGGTGCGCGCGCCCTGATCCGCGACCGCGAGGTACACGCCGCCTCGCCGCTGATCGTCATCGCGATCATGCCCTTCATCGCCAAGTTCGGCACGATCATCGGCCCGTCGATGGAGCAGATCATCGCCGCCGGTCCGGCGCTCATCCTGCAGGAGCTGGGCAACCTCGGCACCATCCTGCTGGCCTTCCCGGTCGCCGTGCTGGTGCTGCGCATGGGCCGCGAGTCCATCGGTGCCTGTTTCTCGGTAGCGCGCGAGCCCAATATCGCGATCATCGCCGACAAATACGGCCTCAAGAGCCAGGAAGGTGCAGGCGTCATGGGTGTCTACGTGATCGGCACGCTCTTCGGCACCTTCATCTTCGCCATCCTCGCCTCGATCCTCGCCACCACCGGGGCCTTCTCGGTCGAGGCGCTGGCCATGGCCTGCGGCATCGGTTCGGGCAGCATGATGGCGGCCTGCTCGGGGGCGCTGGTGCACGCGGTGCCGGACATGGAGGAGCAGATCCTCGCGCTCGCCGGCGCGTCGAACGTGCTGACCTATGCCACCGGTCTCTACCTCTGCGTCTTCGTGGCGCTGCCGCTGACCGAAAAACTCTACGACCTGCTGGGCCGCAAAGAGCCCTCGAAAGCCGGAGCCTGAGCTATGAGCGATATCCGTACTGACGACATCGATCTGACCGAAGACCCCAAGTTCGGCCTCGGCGCCCATGCCGCGGCGCTGGCGGTGGTCTGCGTGATCGCGCTGGTGGGCAACACTGTGGCGACCGAGAACACCGTGCCGCAGGGGCTGGTGGGGCTGATCATCCTGTGGGTGATGTGCATGATCGGCATGGTGCTGACCAAGGTGGTGCCGTTCAAGCTGCCCTCGGTGGCCTGGATCTCGCTGGTCGGCATCCTTGCCACCATGCCCTGGACGCCGGGCAGCGCCTGGATCCTCGACAAGGTCAGCCACGTCAATTTCCTGACGCTGGCGACGCCCTGCCTTGCCTATGCGGGCATCGCGATTGCCCGGCGCGAGATCGAGATCGCCAAGACCTCGGGCTGGAAGATCGCCGTGGTCGCCGTGCTGGTGATGACCGGCACCTACGTCGGATCGGCCATCGTGGCGCAGGCCTTCCTCTGACCGCGCCCTGATCCCCACCACGGGCCGCGCTGCGCGGCCCGTGGACGCCGTCTATCGCCGGGAACGAAGTTCGAAACGGTCTGCATGGAAGCGCGGCGGGTCAACGCCGCACTGTCTGCGATGAGAAACAGGTGTAGACCCCGAAATGGATCGAAACGTCTTCATCTGAAGTCGATCAGCGCGCTGACCAGCAGCTTGGGCGGGATCCACAGCTCTTGGCGAAGCCCCAGTAGACCCCGCGGTCCGCAGTCGGGATATCCAGTTCCATCAAAGGGGGTTTGTTTGTCATCTCTCCTCCGTTCAGACAAATGGGGACCGGGCAGCCTCCTCCGTTTGCCGCGCAGGGCAGCGCGACAGGACTGGACCGGGCCATTGGGAGAATGCGGCGCACCGCAAGGCAGGGGCGGGCATCTCTGCCCGCCCCGAACTGCCCTCAGCTGGGCAGGTATTCCGTGCTCCAGCTTTCGCTGAGCTGTCCGGATTTCAACATCTTCTCGATGGCCGCCTCGGAGTAGCCGAGGTCGGTCAGGATGGCGCGCGTGGACGCGCCGAACTTCTCCGTGGGCGACAGCGCGAAGACCTTTCCGCGTGTCGGACGCACGGCGTAGGGATCAAGCTGAGTCACCTCGTGGCCGCTGGGATGGTCGCTGTAGTGCGAGAAGGAATAGCTGCCGCGATCGGTGCCGGGCGTGCCGTCCGGTTCGCGCGTGTTCTCGGAGCGCAATGCGTCGATGTTGTTGCAGATCGCGCAGCCGATGTCCGCCGCGCGCAACCGGGTGATCCATTCTGACGCCGGATGCATCTGGAACGCCCCGGCCAGGTAGGCCGCCCGGTCGTCCGCGGGCAGGTCCGGCAGGTCTGACAGATCCTCGACATTGCGGAAACGGGGGAGGTCGCGTTCGTAGGCGCAGAGCAGGATGTAGATGCCGGACGCCGTGCTGTAGAAACGGGACAGTGAATCGTAGCCGTTGACCTCCGGACCGGAGGGCTCGTCGAAGAGACCCCTGCCGCGGAAGTCATAGGCGAAGGGCACCTGCAGCAGGCCGCTGTTCGCTGACAGCGACGTCCGGCCGCGCCCGATCCGGCCAAAGCGGTTCTTCTGGTAGAGCGCGGCGGCCACGGCCAGCGCCCCGCCGAAGCCACACATCACGTCGATCGTGCCGACGTGGGCGTGTTCCTCGGGGCGGTCCATCGAGCCGCCGAAGCGCAGCATGATCCCGGTGGTGGCCTGCACGAGGTCATCATAGCCGATGTAATCGGTGCGCGTGCCGCGCCGCACGCCGCCGAAGCAGTCGAGCTTGCAGAAGATCGCCTCGGGGTTCAGCTTGCGCAGGCTTTCCGCGTCCAGCCCCATGCGCCTGATCTGGCTGTCCGGGGCGTTCCAGAAGATCACGTCGACGGATTTCACGAGGTCTTCGAAGACCTTGCGCCCGTGCTCCGACTTTGCGTCGGCAAGGATCGACTTCTTGCCCCGGCCCTGGCTGAGGCCGTAGATCACCGTGCTCCAACTGTCATAGAGGGGTTGCGCCGGGTCGATCTTGATGACCTCGGCACCAAAGCGCGCGAGGTAGCTGGCGGAATGCGGGCCGGCGATGACGTTGCACATGTCGAGCACGCGCACGCCCGAGAGCCACCCCTCCTGTTCGATGCCGTCTTCGGCATCCGGGATCTCGGTGCGCAGCTTGCGCAGCACCTTCAGCGCCTCCTCGACCGTCACCCAGCGGCGCGGTGCGGGGCTCAGGGCCTCCTCGCCGCTTTCTTCCATCCAGACCACCGGGCCGGGCTGGATCATCTCGCCGTACTCCGGATCCCAGACGTCGATCATCAGGCCCGAGGTCTCGGCGTATTCGTCGTTGATCCATTCCTGAAGCCAACGCTGCGGCGCTCCGGGGATGCCAGCCCGGCCGAACATCCGCTTCCACTCGTGGGAGGTTCGGGTCATGAAAACCTCCTTCATCCGCGCCGCGATCTTGTCGGCCCAGAACTTCGGCATCGGATAGACCCCGAGCGATGTATCCGAGACCCACTCGGACTGGGGCTTGTAGGTGTCGTCCTCTTCCTGAAGACCCTCCGCGACCATCTCTTCATAGAGCCCCAGAACCTCGAGGCAGCGGCGCGCGTGATGCTTGTGGCTCGGGCAGACGACGTAGAAGCCGCGCCCGTCCTTGCACATGTAGCTGCGGAAGAAGGGATCGAGCAGTTCCTGCAGATCCTGGTAGGAGACGTTCATCGGCAGGCCTTCGATGCGGCGTCGCTCGATCTCGATCTCACGCTGGGTCAGGTAGCGCTCCGGCATGTCGCCGACCTTGATGGAGTTGTAGCACAGTCCCTCCATCACCGCCGCCGCCAAGGGCACTTCGATCTGGTCGCCGAGGCCGGTCAGTTGCCGCGACTGCAGGGCCAGAACCGTCGCCGAAGCGGCGATCTGCGAGGCATAGGCCGAAGCCAGAGGCAGCGGCGAGAACGAGGGATTCAGACCCATAAGTACGCGGTTCAGCCCCATGTCGGTGAAGACCCCCGAGCTGGCGGCGACAACGCTTTCGAAGGCGCGCTGCTCGCGGCGCTCTGCGTCGTTCGACGCAAAGCCCGGCAGGGAAACCGTGATCAACTCGGGGCGCTCCTTGCGCATCTCGGCAAAATCGAGCCCCAGCGCGGCAAGTTTTCCGGGGCGGAAATTCTCGACGATAATGTCGGCCTCGGCACAGAGCGCCCGCGCCTCGGCCAGTCCCTGTTCGGACTTGAGGTCGAGGTTCACGATCAGCTTGTTGCGCATCAGCGTGGCATTGGCCGGGCTGTCCCACATCGGGCCGTCCAGCGGATCGACGTGGATGACCGTCGCGCCCAGATCGCCGAGCAGCATCGCCACGGCGGGGCCCGCGATATATTGCCCGAAATCGACCACTTTGACCCCGGTCAGGGGCAGGTTCGAGAAAGAAGTGCGCATGGTTCCTCCGCGGTTGAACGCAGGTGTCATTGGCCGGCCAGGATCCAGCGTGCTGCTTTTTCCGCGATCATCAGCGTCGGCGAGTTGGTGTTGCCGCTGGTGATTTCCGGCATGATGCTGGCATCGACCACCCGCAGGCCGTTGACGCCCTTCACCCTCAGGTGCGGGTCGAGCACGGCGGTGTCATCGTCGTCGCGGCCCATTTTCACGGTGCCGACCGGGTGAAAGATCGTGTTGGCGATGTCCCCGGCCAGCTTCGCGAGGTCGTCGTCGCTCTGGTACTGGATGCCGGGTTTGAATTCCTCGGGGCGGTAGCCCGCCATCGCAGGCTGCGCCATGATCCGCCGCACCTGGCGAAGGCTGTCCGCCGCGACCTTGCGGTCGTCCTCGGTGTCCAGATAATTCGGCGAGATCATTGGCGCATCGCGGAAATTGGCGGAGCGGAGGCGCACGGTGCCACGGCTGCTGGGGTTGAGGTTGCAGACGCTGACCGTGATGGCGGGGAAGGCGTGCAGAGGTTCCCCGAAGGCGTCGAGACTGAGCGGCTGGACGTGATACTCGAGGTTGGCGTGCGCCCGCGTCTCGTCGGAGCGGGTGAAGGCGCCGAGCTGGCTGGGTGCCATGCTCATCGGGCCGGAGCGCCGGAAGGCATATTCCATGCCGATGTTCGCCTTGCCGAACAGCGTGCTGGCGAGGGCATTCAGCGTCCGCGTGCCGGTGACCTTGTAGACCGCGCGGATTTGCAGGTGGTCCTGCAGGTTCTCTCCCACCGGGGCATCGCGCAGGACCTCGATGCCATGGGTGCGCAGCAGACCTGCCGGCCCGATCCCGGAAAGCTGCAGGATCTGCGGCGAGTTGATTGCACCGGCCGACAGGACGGTCTCGCGCGGCGCGGTCACGCTCACTGTCCGGCCCTTGTGGCTGACCCGAACGCCGGTGCACCGGGCAACGCCATCCGGTCCGGTCTCGAAGGTCAGCTTCTCGGCCTGGGCCTCGGTCCAGACCGTCAGGTTGCGGCGCTGCCGCGCGGGCCGCAGGAACGCCTTGGAGGTGTTCCACCGCCACCCAGACCGCTGGTTGACGTCGAAATAGCCGACCCCCGCGTTGTCACCGCTGTTGAAGTCGTCGGTCTTCTCGATGCCGGCCTCTTCGGCGGCATTGGCGAAGCTGTCGAGCACATCCCACCGCAAGCGCTGCTTTTCGACACGCCACTCCCCGCCATGACCGTGCATGTCGGAGAACCGCTCGTTGTCGCCCGTCTTCGGATCTGCACCGCCGTCCAGCTTGTAGTGATCCTCATGCGCCTTGAAATCGTTCAGCGAGCTATCCCATGACCAGTCTTCTTCGCCAGTCAGGGCAGCCCAGTTGTCGTAGTCGCGGGCCTGACCCCGCATGTAGATCATGCCGTTGATCGAGGAGCAGCCGCCCAGCGTCTTGCCTCGGGGGTAGCGCAGGGTCCGCCCGTTCAGGCCCTTGTCGGCTTCGGTGTTGTACATCCAGTCGGTGCGCGGGTTCCCGATGCAATAGAGGTAGCCCACGGGGACGTGGATCCAGTGGTAATTATCAGGTTTGCCCGCTTCGAGCAGCAGCACGCGGTTCTGCGGGTCGGCAGACAGGCGGTTGGCCAGGAGGCAGCCTGCGGATCCGCCGCCAATCACGATGAAATCAAATTCGGATGCAGGTTTAGCCATGATGTCCCTCGCCGTTCGGCAGGACATGCACCCCGCCCTGCATCGCGCCGCGACGGCGGACGATTGGGTCGAAGGCTCCTCCCTGCGCTTCTGTGGATCGAGGTTAAAAAGGCCGGATGCGTTTTCCCAATGACTAATTTCTGTGACTGATATTAAGATTCTTAATATGGAACGGATTTTCAATCTCAATGGCCTTCTGGCCTTCGTCACTGTCGCGCGGGTGGGCAGCGTTTCGCGTGCCGCCGAAGTGCTGAACCTGACGCAGCCCGCGATCAGCCATCAGATCAGGCGCCTCGGTGAAGAAACCGGCGTCACCTACTTCAAGCGCGCGCCGCATGGGCTCGACCTGACGCCGGACGGCAAGGCGTTGTTGCCGAAGGCCGAAGCCGTCCTGAACGCCATGGCAGACTTCCGGCAACACGCCATCGGGCGGGTCGGGCAAGTCTCCGGGGCGCTCCGCATCGGGACGATCGTGGACCCCGAGTTCATCCGGCTCGGCCGCCTCCTGAGCCAGTTGGGCGCGGCGCATCCCGGCATCACCACGGAACTGGTGCATGGCATTAGCGGCGAAATCCTCGAGAAGCTGCATCGCCGCCAGATCGACGCCGGGTTCTACCTGACGGACCCTGGCGCGGTTGACGCGCTTGCGTCGCAAGACGCCATGCACGTGAAGCAGCTCGCCACATTCACCTACCGCATCATCGCCCCGGTCGGCTGGGATTCCCGTGTCGCCACAGCCGATTGGAGCGACTTGGCGAAATTGCCGTGGATCGGAACGACCGCGGCCTCTGTCCACAACCGGCTTCTGGGTCGGATCTTTGCGGACCATGGCTGTACGCAGAACGTCGTCGCGCTGGTGGACCACGAGGCGTCGATGCTGGAGATGGTGCGCGCAGGGGTGGGCCTGTGCCTGTGCCGCGAAACCATAGCTCTGGACCAGCAGCATTCCTTCGGCCTCAGCCTGTGCGAGACCCAAAGCGTTCCCGCCTGTCTCGTCATGTTGTCGCTGAAATCACGCGAGGCGACTCCGGTCGTCGCCGCGCTCTTCAGCCAGCTCGCGATCATTTGGGGATGACGCCCGATGGGAGAGAACAAAGGCTCGGGCCTGGAGAAAGGACCGGGTCGAGGCTCGTTTCCGAGGCCGCTCGCACGCGCGAGGCGTCACCAAGGTGCAGCCAGGACCGGCTCATCGACCTGTTCCTGACTGCCGGACCCGTCAGCGACTATATCGGGGCGCGTGCCCTGGCTAGCGGGTTGCCCAACGTGAAATGGCTGCTCGGAAATCGTGGCTACGATGCCGATTGGTTCAGAGAAGCTGTGCAGGGCACAGACCCCAAGGCATCCAAGGCCCAGACCTGAGCCACAATCCCCATAGCACCGAAATCTGCCCGCGCTTTGCTCCTTGTCAGATTTGTCGCCGCTGGATCGCAAGCATCCAGCAGCCACAAACCTTGGACGAGGACGAAGCGGTCATTCCCTGCACCAGATCGCTTGTCAGATCTCCAAGCGCTGCAAGAAGTGGTGTGCTCTTCTGAAGACGCCGCGCGTCATCTGCCTGTCCTCACCCCCTCAAGAAGGATATCGTTCAAACTCTCACCGTGCAGAACCGAGATGTCTCCGGTGGATTCGAGCACGACCGCACGAACTTCCCTGAGGTCCAAAACATTGGCTTCGCGGAGTTTTGCGATGACGTCGCTGCGGGAGGTTCGCGTGCGCAACAGCGAGGCCTCCTGAAACTCACCGTCACGCATGAGCAAGGTCGGGGTGTTGCCGATCAATCCCTCGAAATCGTCACGCCGTGCGCGCGTCCGCGAGACGCCATACTGGATTCCGAGAAGAGCAGAAACGGCGATGAGAGCCTGCGCGACCCCGCTCCAGGTCGTCGCTTGGACGCATCCGGCCAGAAGTGACCCGATGGCGATCGTGGTGACGAAATCGAATGATGTCATCTTTGAGAATGCGCGCAAACCGATGACCCGAACGCAGATCACGACCCACGCCAGGCCGACCAGGGCAAGCAGCGTGCCGCGAAGGACAATATCGAGAGCAGCAATATCCGTGAACATCAGGTCGCCTTCCGCTGCTTGGCGCGTTGGTGGAAGAGGTGTGCAAGGGTCAGGACCAGCACGTAGGAAACGGCCCCAAGGTAGCGCTCGTAGATGCCGTCGACCGCCGTGGGCAGAAAGAAGAAGGTGGGTGCCGAGGCACACCAGACGACGCCGGTACCAATCAGGATCGTGCGATACCTTGGGCCGACCCGGGCTGCCCCGCGCGCCAAGGCAAAGCAGGCCGTGGCCATGGCGAGACCCAGCGCATAGACTAGGTAGGTGTGGATCACCCAGCCCTCGCTGTCATTGTCGCCGTATTCGTTGCGGGCCCCAATGAGGAAAACCAGAAGGCCAAAGACGATGAGTGCAATGATCCCGACACTCCAATCCCAGGCGCCGAGGTGGACATGCGCCGCCAGCACCGCAAGACCGATCAATGCCGCGGAAAAGGCGTAGAGGCCTGTATCGACGATGAACTCATAGCGCCCTGCGCCGAGATCACTGATGGTGTCCGCAATCCAGTCGTGGTCGGGAACAACGAAATCAGCGATCAAGATAGAGGTGGCGAGCGCTACGCAACCGAAGATCGCCAGCAGAACAAGAGCGTGCATAAGAGCAGGTCGCTCGGCGGTTTCGGCGGGCAACTGGCGGGGGGTCTCCGCGGTTAGTGGCATCTGAGCTCCTCGGGATAAAGGACCAACGTTCCCGGGGCTCATTGGTTCATTTATTAAGGATGTGCTCTGATCCCACCCCTCCCGACAGCTTTTTTGCTCGTTGGGCCGATGTCTTGGGTCGATGTTGCAGCAATTGCGCTGGTGGCAATTGCTGCACGCGATATCAGGGGCGACCCTACGCTTCAGCCAGTCTGCCGCGTGGAGAGGTTGAAGAAGAAGCGGACCATCTCGGCGCTCGCATCCGGGCCTTTCGGATCGGTATAGCTGCCTGCGGGCTGTCCGCCGGACCACGCATGTCCCAGCCCCTCGACGACCCAGTGTTCGACCGCTTCCGTGCCTGCGCCGTCGTAGGTCGTGCCAAGTTTATAGGACCGACCCCCCGCCGCGCCCGCAGCTTCGGTTTGAAGGCTCTGCGCCGGGCCGCCCTCGAGAGCCTGCCGGACGATACCTGCGCCGTTGGACGGGTGCACGGTGGCATCGGCATCCCCGTGAAAGACGATGGTTCGCGTGGGTGCCTTGCGCGGTGCGCTACCGGCCTCACGACCGGCCATGGCCGAAAAGGCCGAGGGCACATCTTTCGCGGCCCCCGCGGGCAGACCCGAATGCGCGCCCACTGCCTTGAACAGCTCCGGGTAGGCGCCGCCAAGGATGACTGCCATTGCCGCGCCCGCCGAGAGACCCGCCACGAAGACCTTGTCCCCCGGTATGGCATGGCGCGCGATGACCTCGCGCGTCAGGCCGGCAAGGATCGCTGGCTCGCCCCGATCCCGCGTCTGGTCACCGCGGCTGAACCAGTTCCAGCAGGACTGGGCGTTGTCGCCGCGCGATTGATGCGGGTAGACCACAACGAACCCATGCTGCTCGGCGAGGGCGTTCATGCCGGTCCCGGCGGCAAAATTCTCCGGGGTCTGGGTGCAGCCGTGAAGCATCACCACGAGGCCGGTGATCCCCTCCTGCGCAGAGGCGGGCACGTAGGTGCGGTAGCGGCGCGTTCCGGCGGCGCAGGTGAAACTGTCCTCGGCGAATTGTGCGCCGTCCGGAAGATCGGCGGGCGGCGTGGCGGGCCGGCCGTCAGGGTGTAGGCGCGCCATCAGGCCGGAAAGCGCCGAGGTCAGCGTTTCATTGCCGTCACCGGCGGGCGGCCCGGCCACCGGTCCGGCCGTCAGGCCGTGCTGGGCGAGGGTTCTGGTCACGAGGTCGTTGGCGGAGGCAAGCCGCGCAGCGCGCGTTTGCCCGGTCGCCGGGCGCCATGCGCCGGCGTTGAGATTGATCATCTGGTCCGTCCTTGTAAGAGCCGACGCTACAGGATGCGGTCGGCGAGGGCCTTCTTGATGTCCGCGGACGCCTGGAGGCTGCCGAGAACGGTGATCGAGCCGATGGTCGCCCGGGCGAGGTCGGGCGTGACGTCTGAGCCGATGCGGGCGAGGCCCACGACCTTGATATGCAGGACCTCGCCCGCCGCACGAAGCTGTTCGAGCTCCGCCCGGCCGAAATCCCGAAGGCCGAGCTCCATGGTGTGGCGCTCGATGGAGCGGTCGACAGCCTCTCCATGTGTATCCAGTTGCTTGCGGATCGCCGTGCGGATGAAGTCGCTGCGGTTCGAGTAGAACCCCTCCTGCACCAGCAGATCAATGCGACCCAAGTCGACAAAGCCGAGATTGATGGTGATCTTCTCGTTGTCGGGCTGCTTGCCCCTGAGCTGTCTTACCTCGGCCATCATCGTTTCTCCATCTGCATGGATGGCATATGGATGTTCTTTTGTGGAGTGCAAGGGGCCAGGCACGTTAGTCTGTAGTGAGATCGCGCCACGAGCGTACCTAAGCCCGCTTAGGGGCATGGCGCTCGCCATCTGCCTTTGCTGCAGGGACAAGTGCAGCAGGGCCCGCCTTTGTCCGCCGCCTCAAAACGCCCAACAGCCTCACGCCGTAGGAGTACATTATCAACCCGATCCAAAGGACACCGGGACTGAACACTTAAGCCTGCTTATCTCAGCTATCTCTCAGGGCAGGCGGACCAAGGATTATCCGGCAAAGTGAATTTCCGACGCAAATCTTGGGTGACACGTCGATAACGCAGAACTTTGCGGAAAAATCGGACCGGATGGGCCAGCATATCGCCAAGCGGCGTCATAACCGCGGCCAATTGCCCGCTGCCGCTGGTCGATTGCGGATTGCCAATGCGGTAGACTGCCCCCGCAAAGGGCAAGTCCTGCAGCGGATGGCCCTGCGCTGCCAAATCTTCGTGGATAAAAATATGACTGCCCAAGCGGCGTTTGATGGCCGCGATGTCTGGATCTCCATTGGCCTTGGAAAACGAACCCAGCAGGTCGCGCCGGATAATATGCGACGTGCCGCACATCATGTGAAATCCGGGTTTCGCAAAACACCAGCCGCCCCCGCTCCAGACATAGCCTTCGTGGATGTTCCAGCCTGGGGCATCGCGGTGGGCATCCACGAACGCAGCCAACCCGCAATGTACGAAGTCGTCAAGATCAACAACCATAACACAGGACGTGTCTGAGATACCCTTCAATCCGGCGTAGATCCGTAGTCCCTTGTCGTGGCGAACGGCGTCGTAATACAATTGCCGGTTCGCTTTCCTGTCGGGCAGGTCCGGCAGCGGCAGGTCCACTCTGACGATGCGGCAGTTCCGGGGCATGTCCGGCAATGGAGCCCCGGCATTGGCAACCACGACACATTCCCAGTTGGTCGACGTCTGCGCCGAAACAGATGCTAGCGTCTGACGAAGATAGCTCTGCAGCGCGCTCCAATCCGTGACGGATCTGGGATGACGGACTGGAATGATAAAGACAAGGGATGTCGTCATGGCGGGCATAGCTTTCATTGGGGCATGGTTTTCAGCGCCTTGTGCTCAGGGTCTGGTGCAGGGCGCAAGGCTCGGAGTGACGACACTCGGCAATGCCATGCCATAGGTATTTAGTATCGGCGCGTGATATATTGTATTTGGATGAATATTTATTAATCGGGTATACATATCCTTCACGGTTATTCGAAAGACGGGACGTCGCACGGAGTTTTGAGTCAATTCTAGAAAAATAAATATTTCATTAAATCGGTGAGTGGCTGTGGGGTTGCTTGGGGCGTTGTTGCACAAAGGGGCGAGGGATTCACCTCGTGAATCCAATGTAGTAGCCGGAAGGTATGAGCAGACCTCCGAAGACGACCTACAAGACCACCAACTGGCAAAGCTACAATCAGGCGCTGAGGCAGCGCGGATCACTGACCGTTTGGTTCGATCCCTCGATGCATTGGGAAGCCATTCCGTCGGGGCGTCGCGGCCGTCAGCAGGCCTATAGCGACGCTGCGATCCAGGCCTGCCTCACCCTCAAGACACTCCTCGGGCTGCCGCTCCGCCAAGCGACCGGTTTCGTGGCGAGCCTGCTCGAACTGTCCGGGCTCGGCTGGTCCGTGCCGGACTTCAGCACTCTGTCACGTCGCCAGAAGACTTTGAGCGTGACGATCCCGTATCGCGGTTCCAAGGGGCCGCTGCATCTGCTCGTGGACAGCACCGGCATCAAGGTGGAAGGCGAAGGCGAGTGGCACACGCGCAAGCATGGCGGCTCGAAACGAAGGGTCTGGCGCAAGCTCCACCTCGGGATCGATGAGGAAACGCTGGAGATCCGGGCGGTCGAGGTCACCTCCAGCAATGTCGGCGACGCGCCGATGCTGCCGGACCTGCTTGCCCAGCTGCCCCCGGATCAGGAGATCGCCACCGTTACAGCAGACGGTGCCTACGACACGCGCGCCTGCCACGACGCCATCGCTGACCGCGGTGCGGCAGCAATCATTCCGCCCCGCCGCAACGCGAGACCCTGGACGCCGGACACGGCAGGAGCCCGAGCGCGCAACGAGATACTGCGGACGTCAAAGCATCTTGGCCGGGCGCTGTGGCGGAACTGGAGCGGCTACCACCGACGTAGCAGGGTGGAGACGAAAATGAACTGCGTAAAGCTACTCGGACAGAAGCTGATGTCCCGCGACTTCGACCGCCAGGTTGCCGAAGTTCAGCTCCGTGCGGCGGTGATGAACCGCTTCACTGCCCTCGGCATCCCGGTCACCGTGGCCCTGGGATAAGTGTGTCCGGGGAAAGGGGAACTGCGGTAATCATCTGATTTGTGCAACAGCGCCATCGACAGGCAGAACTGGATCGCCGCATCCGAGAAGACTGGCGGGCGTCCGGGGCGGCCCTCATGCGGCGCGTGCCAAGCCATCTCCTTGTCCAGCCAGATCAGCAGAGACCCGCGCTTCGTCAGCGCAGCGTTGTAGGCGGACCAGTTCGTCGTGCGGTAGCGGGCGGGCTTGGGCTCGGGCTTGCTCATGACGCCCGTCTAACCGCTTGGATTCGTGATGTGAATCTTTCACGATGAGATTTCTGCAACAACGCCCCTGTCGATCAAGGTGCTATTCAAGCTGCCGCTCAGGCAGACTGCCGGGATGGTCGCAAGCCTCCTGCGCCTCGCCGGGCTGGACTGGCCCGTTCCAGACTTCTCCACGCTGTGCCGCCGACAGAAGACTCTTAAGGTGCAGATCCCCTATCGCCGTGCCGGTGGGCCGCTGAACCTGCTGGTGGACAGCACCGGCATCAAGTTCCTCGGCGATGGCGAATGGCAGGCCCGGAAGCACGGTTTGCAAGGCCGTCGCCAATGGCGCAAGGTCCATCTGGCCATGGACACCGCCACTTCCGACATCCGCGCGGTCGAGTTTACCCCCAGCCGGGAAGGCGACAGCCCCGTCCTGCCAGACCTGCTGGACCAGATCCCGGACGACGAAGACATCGGCACCGTGACCGCAGACGGCGCCTACGACACCCGCCGCTGCCATAGCGCCATCATCGCACGCGGTGGCACTGCGATCATCCCGATCCGCAAGAACGGTCGGCCATGGAAAGGCGACTGCCCAGCTGCCCGGGCGCGCAACGAAACCCTGCGCGCCACACGTCACTATAGCAGGGCGTTCTGGAAGCGGTGGACCGGATACCATATCCGCAGCCGCGCCGAGGCCAGGATGCGATGCCTGAAGGCCTTCGGCGAGCGCATCGCCGCCAGAGACCCCGACCGCCAGACTGCCGAATTCCACATCCGCGTCGCCCTCATGAACCGCTTCAACGCCCTCGGCACAGCCGAGATCGTCCGCGTGACCTGAACCTGACGGGGAAAGGGCCCCCCACGCCTCAGGACGCCGTTCTGCAACAACGCCCCCCTTGCGCATACTTATGCTTCCGTTTGCGCATTCATCTGCTTTCTCTGACTCTCGCCTCGCCAAAGCGATCGGCCTCTCAGTCCAGTGGCGTCAACAAGCGCAGGTTGCGCGCCGTCTAAGCGGACCCATCCGAGATCTTATGGCCGGTCCGAGCGCCTCACTGGACCGGCTGCCTGGAGGAATGACTAAAAAGCCGAGTGAAGGTGGGATGCATCCCAGCCCTTCGAAATAGACCTTGGCTGCCCCATGTGTCCTCTTCATCCGAATATTGACCCCGATCGATCCGAGACGGGGGCGATATCAACATATGGAGAAGGCGCCCAGCGGGCGCCCTATATCTTGTTCGATGCTTAGCTTCGCGGGACCCTTGCCCCGATTTTGAGACAACTTTGCTCCGATTTACACACTCAGTGCGTCCAGGCGCTCCGGCGATCCACCGCGAAATTTTCGGCATAGCCGCGGGCGCGCAGGTTGGGCTTGCGCTTGTTGGGCTCGTTCACCTGCGCCTCGATGCCGTGCTCGGCGGCATAGGCGAGGGCCGCCTCCTTGCTGTCGAACTTCAGACGGACCTGGCTCTGGGTGTCAGACGAGGAGGTCCAGCCCATCAGCGGGTCGACCTCGCGCGGGGAGGCGGGGAAGAATTCGAGAATCCAGTCCCTGGTCTTGGCTTGTCCCGACGACATTGCCGTCCGAGACGGCTGGTAAATCCGTGCACGCATGGAATCCCTCCTGACATTCATTGGCGTTATCGAGAATTTATAGTGCCGGGGCAAGAGATCGCGGCGCGGCGGTGCGGCAAATCTTCCCGAACCCTTGCGTCTTGCCCGCAGAAAAGGAACATTCCGTGAAAATGCCATGCGCCCGCGAGCGAGTCCCCCCAGCCAACCGAGCCCGAAACCCCTTGAAATTGCCGTTCGGCGCGACACGTCTTGCAGGCGCCTGGAGATGACCACATGCCCTATGCCCATTCCGACAAGTCGATGCCCATGATGCACGCCCCCGCGCCGGATGTCCGGACGCGGGAGAAGCTCGAGGGCGGCATCAGCTTCCGCATGCAGACCGAGTTCTCGCCGGCGGGCGACCAGCCGACGGCGATCGCCGAACTTGCGCAGGGGGTGCGCGATGGCGAACGCAGCCAAGTGTTGCTTGGAGCGACGGGCACCGGCAAGACCTTCACCATGGCCAAGATCATCGAGGAGACCCAGCGCCCGGCGATCATCCTCGCGCCCAACAAGACGCTGGCGGCGCAGCTCTATGGCGAGTTCAAGGGGTTCTTCCCGGACAACGCGGTCGAGTATTTCGTGTCTTACTACGACTACTACCAGCCCGAGGCCTACGTGGCCCGCTCGGACACCTACATCGAGAAGGAAAGCCAGATCAACGAGCAGATCGACCGGATGCGCCACTCGGCCACCCGGGCGCTGCTCGAGCGCGATGACGTGATCATCGTCGCCTCGGTCTCCTGCATCTACGGCATCGGCTCGGTCGAGACCTACGGCGCGATGACCCAGGACTTGCACGCGGGCAGCGAGTACGACCAGCGCAAGATCATCGCCGATCTGGTGGCGCAGCAATATCGGCGCAACGATGCGGGCTTCTCTCGCGGGGCCTTCCGGGTGAGGGGGGACAGCCTCGAGATCTGGCCCGCCCACCTTGAAGACCGGGCGTGGAAGCTCTCGTTCTTCGGCGAGGAGCTGGAGAGTATTACCGAGTTCGACCCGCTCACCGGCGAGAAGACCGGCAGCTTCGATCGCATACGCGTCTATGCAAATTCGCACTACGTGACGCCGAAGCCGACGATGCAGCAGGCGGTTATCCAGATCAAGAAGGAGCTGCGCCAGCGGCTCGACCAGCTTGTCGCAGAGGGCAAGCTCCTGGAGGCACAGCGGCTCGAGCAGCGCACCAACTTCGACATCGAGATGCTCGAGGCCACAGGGGTCTGCAACGGCATCGAGAACTACTCGCGCTACCTGACGGGCCGCGCGCCGGGCGAGCCGCCGCCCACGCTGTTTGAGTTCATCCCCGACCACGCCATCGTCTTCGCCGACGAGAGCCACGTCTCGGTTCCGCAGATCGGCGCGATGTACAAGGGCGACTACCGGCGCAAGTTCACCCTTGCCGAGCACGGCTTCCGGCTGCCGTCCTGCATGGACAACCGACCCCTCAAGTTCGAGGAATGGGACGCCATGCGGCCGCAGTCGGTCTTCGTCTCGGCGACCCCTGCGAACTGGGAGCTTGAGCAGGCGGGCGGCGTCTTTGCCGAGCAGGTGATCCGCCCGACGGGACTTCTCGATCCGCAGGTCGAGATCCGCCCGGTGAAGATGCAGGTGGACGATCTGCTCGACGAGATCCGCAAGGTGACGGCAGATGGCTACCGGACACTCTGCACCGTGCTGACCAAGCGCATGGCCGAGGATCTGACCGAGTACCTGCATGAGCAGGGCATCAAGGTGCGCTACATGCACTCGGATATCGACACCATCGAGCGGATCGAGATCTTGCGCGACCTGCGGCTTGGCGCCTTCGACGTGCTGATCGGCATCAACCTGCTGCGCGAGGGCCTCGACATCCCCGAATGCGGGCTCGTGGCAATTCTCGATGCCGACAAGGAAGGCTTCCTGCGCTCCGAAACCTCGCTGATCCAGACCATCGGCCGTGCCGCGCGGAATGCCGACGGCCGGGTGATCATGTATGCCGACCGCGTCACCGGCTCGATGGAGCGGGCGCTGGCCGAAACCGAGCGCCGCCGCGAGAAGCAGATGGCCTACAACGAAGAACACGGCATCACCCCGGCGACGGTCAAGAAGAACGTCGACGACATCCTTGCCGGTCTCTATCAGGGCGACGTCGACATGAACCGCGTGACCGCGTCGATCGACGCCAAGCAGCAGGGCTCGAACCTCGAGGCGGTGCTGGAGGGGCTGCGCGCCGACATGCGCAAGGCGGCGGAGAACCTCGAGTTCGAAGAGGCCGCGCGCCTGCGCGACGAGGTCAAGCGGCTCGAGGCTGTCGATCTGGCGATCCACGACGACCCGCTCGCGCGGCAATCGGCGGTCGAGGCGGCGTCGGAGGCTGCGGTGAAATCGAAGGGGCGCTCGACGGCCGGCCGTCCAGGCCAGCGCGGCGGCAACGTCAAGCGTCGGAAGCGCTAGGCCATCCATCCCCCGGCATGAAAAAGCCCCTCTCCACGGTGGGTGGAGAGGGGCTTTCGTTTTCACCGTGTGACCGCGTGAGCGATCAGCCGTCGTTCTTCTCGTCCGGCGGGGTCACATCGATGTCGGGCAGGGTGACCTCGGCTTCCTTGGTGTCGACCTCGACATCGACATCCGGGACGGTGACTTTCTCGGTCTTGGTGCCAACCTCGACCGAGCCGACCTCGGCATCGACCTCGGGCATCTCGCCGCCGTCAACCGAGACGTCAACGTCGGGCAGGCTGCCCTCTTTCGTGACATCAAAATCGATCATGTATGCGCCAACGCCGATCACGACAGCGGCGGCGGCAACGAGG
This sequence comes from Alloyangia pacifica, assembly GCF_003111685.1. Taxonomy (NCBI): domain Bacteria; kingdom Pseudomonadati; phylum Pseudomonadota; class Alphaproteobacteria; order Rhodobacterales; family Roseobacteraceae; genus Alloyangia; species Alloyangia pacifica. The sequence continues at coordinate 698,050 of NZ_CP022190.1, forward strand.
GCAACGATGGATCCGGTACGCATGTTCAGTTCCCTTCCGGTTTGATCCGGCGCTTTGGGCGCCGTGGTGTTTCGGTAAAGGAACCGTGAGGGCGGCTTGATGGTTCCAGAAATATTCTTCGGAACCAATGTGTTGTTCGGAGCGTTTTGACGGATTTTCCGATTAGCCGCAGAACACCCGAAGGATCTGTCCGGCGCTGTCAGTCTCGATGTTCATCCGGTCTGCGCGGTAGTCCATGGTCATCGCCTGACCGGGTCCGACAATACGCAGCTTGGCGCCGGGGGTGAGTTCGAGGTCGCCGACGGCGTGGCCGATCTGGCTCTGATAGGCCGCGGCACCGCAGCTGTCTTCACCACTGGAGGCGGCGCTCTCGGTTTCGCTGCAGCCGGCAACGCCCGCGCAGAGTCCGAGCGCGATCCCAATCCGTCCCAACATCGTCTGTCTCCTTGCTTTCCCTACGCCGACAGGTAGGTCACGGCAACGTGCAGTCCAGCACCGATCGGCCGCAAAAGTCGCTCTCGACCGGCGCGGCGTTCGCAGCTAGGCTTTTCCGCATGCACCGGTTTTTGCTCATATCCTGTCTCGCCCTGGCGGCCTGCGGCACGCCCTATGAGCGCTGCAACCGCGAGGCGGCGCGGTTCTATGCCGATGCGCTGCAGGAGCAGAGCCGCATCTCGCGAGATCTGGCGCGCGGCTTCACCTATGTGACCGAATGGGAGACCCGCCGGCGCTGGCAACTCTGTGGGATCTATTACGAGCACCCGCATTATTGCTGGCGGACGGAGTCTGAGCCGGTGACACGTCGCGTTCCGGTGCGTCCCTACGAGTTGCACCGTCGGCTCGACGAGATCGGGGCGGCGCTGCCACAGCTCGGACGCGATGCGGCGGCCGGGCAGGCCGAGTGCCGTCGGCGGTTCCCGGCGGAGGTCGCAGCCCAAACTCCTCCGCAGGGGTAGATCCGGCCCCGCGGGGCCGGATGCGGTCTCGAAGTGGGTTGTCGCTCAGGCCGCACGCTTGCGCAGTTCCGGGTGCTGCTTCAGCACCATCCCGAAGGCGACCAGCGCCACGCCCGTCGAGAGCAGTTCGACCGAAAGAAGCACGCCCAGCACCACCGCCGCCGAGGACGGAAAATTGGTGAAGATCATGAGTGCCAGGATCACCGAGATCGCGCCGCTGATCAGCAGCGCCAGCTTGTAGCGCCCCTCTGCGACCGAAAAGCCGTAGATCACCTTGGCGACGCCGCCGACGAGGAACATGATCGCCGCGACAAGCGTCAGCGAGATCAGGCCTTCGAGCGGGTTGGCCAGGAAGCTGATGCCCAGCCAGAGGTAGATGATCGTCAGCAGAATGGCGAGCAGGCGCTCCTTCATGCGGGTCACGCGGAAGATGCTGATGGCCTGCACCACGCCGATGATCAGGAAAAACCAGGCGACAATGGTCTGCGCCGCGATCGAGGCGGCGAAGGGGTTAAAAAGCGCGAACAGCCCGCCGAGGATGCTTGCGATACCGAGAATGATCCACATAAGCCAATGCTGCATTTCCAAATTCCCTCAATACACCCGGCACGCGGCCGGTGCCTCGAAGGTGCGCCCCTCCCCGGGGCTCTGTCAATCTCGCGTTAACGTTCGGGAAGTTCGCCGTGCCGGGGGGTGGGTTCGGCGGCAGGCGGCACATCGACGCGCTCGGCCAGAAGCAAGGCGAGCCAGCGGGTCTTGTCGAAGCTGGCCAGCACGATGGCGAGGATCGAGGTCAGCGGCACCGCGAGGATCGCGCCGGGAATGCCCCAAAGCGTCGTCCAGAGCGCCAGAGCGAGCAGCACGACGAACGGGCTGAGATTGAGCTGCCGGCCGATCAGCCGCGGCTCGATGATATTGCCCAGCGTCACCTGCACCGCGGTGAGCGCCGCGCCAAGCCCGACGGTGAGACCGATCGAGCCGAATTGTGCCAGCGAGAGCGCCACCGGGAAGGCGACGGCGAGCAGGGAGCCGAGGTAGGGGATGTAGTTGAGCACGCCGATGACCACCGCCCAGAACAGCGCGAAGTCCACGTTGAAAGCCCAGAGGATCGCATAGGAAATCGTGCCCAGGACGATGTTGATCAGCGTCTTGAAGGCAAGGTAGCGGCTGATCTTCTCGTTGATCGCGCCGACCACGGCGAGCACGCGCGCGCTTTGCTCGGGCGAGCGCAGCCCGGCGGTCAGGCGGCGCTGGAAGGAACGGCGCTCGGCGGTGATGAAAGCGGCGTAGATGATCACCATCAGCACCACCGAGCCAAGGTTGGTGAAACCGCCCAGCACCGCCAGCGAAAAGCGCCGCAGGTCGATCCGCCCGACGGTCTCGGCGGTGACGCGCTCCCAGAGCTCGTCATTCTCGAAATGGAAGTACCCCGCGACCCCGTCGACCATGGCGCGAAGGTTGTCCTCGTAGGTCGGGGCGACCGCCATGATCTCGCGCACGGTGGCCGAGAAGACCGCCGCCAGAACGAAGACCACGGTCGCCGCGAAAGCCAGCAGAAGCAGTCGCAGCGCGCCGAGTGGCAGATACCCAAGCACCGGCAGTCGGCGCAGGGCGCCGGCCACCGACTCCAGCAGATAGACGAGGATCGTCGCCGTGACGATCGGCAGCAGGATGGATCGGCCGAGCACCAGAAGCGTCCCGGCTGCCAGCACGAAGATCGTAGACAGCACGAGCGTCTGGAACGGCGTATCCCTCATCGGCACCATGTCATCCTCCGGGCGGGTGTCGCCGGAGTGGGGACGATGCGGGCGGGGAAGTCAACGCGGACAGGCTCAGAGCTGCCCGCCGATCGGTAACAGACCCGTCAGCCAGGCCGTGGTCGCGCGCATCTGCGACAGGATCGGCTCGGAACGGTAGAGCCGCCAGCGGTTGCCCGCGTCATGTTCGAGCCATTGCATCCGGCCGTCCTCGCCCATTTGCACGTGGAATGCGGCCTCGGGCAGCAGCTTCTTGAAATTCACCGCGGCCTGCGTGGCGAGGGCAGGGGAGTCCACGAGGATCCCCATCTCGGAATTGATCCGCACAGAGCGCGGGTCCCAGTTGAATGAGCCGATGAAGAGCAACTTGCGGTCCAGAACGAAGGCCTTGGCGTGTAGCGCCGAGCGTGACAGGCCGAGCCCCGACAACGTACGGTCCGGCCGCTCCTTCTCGGCCCGCAGCTCCCAAAGGTCGACGCCCGCCTCAAGCAGGTCGCGGCGCGAGTGGGCATAATGCGCGTAGACCGCCGGCACATCGGTGGCGTCGAGCGAATTGGTCATCACGGTCACATCGACTCCGCGCTCCTCGAGAGCGCGGAGCAGCGCCGTGCCGCTGTCGCGAGGCACGAAATAGGCCGAGACAACGAGGAACTCGCTTTCAAGCGCGGTCACGTAGGGCAGCATCGAGGCGGCAAAGGTCTCGGAGGCAGGCAGCTCGCCCGCAGCCTTCTCCGGCGGATCCGCGAGCAGCGTCGCCCGCGCGGCGGTGAGCTGCAGCGGCTGGCGCTTCAGCGACGCGATGTGATCGAGCAGCGCGCCGCCGTAGGGGGTCAGCGCGATCCGCTGCCTGTGCTGCGCCAGCGCGGTGCGCACCGCTTCGAGGTCGGCCCCGTCTTCTTTTGGCGTGATCACCTGCGATGCCGGGACGGCGTAGCGGCTGTTCCAGTAGCTGTCGAAGGTGCGCCCAACGTCGTCCACCACGGGGCCGGCGGCCAGCAGGTCCAGATCGTCGTAGTTCGATTCCTCGCGCGCCGAGAAATATTCGTCGCCAATGTTGCGCCCGCCGACGATGGTCACCCGGCCGTCGAAGGTCATCGACTTGTTGTGCATGCGACGGTTGATCCGGCGGAATTCGAGCAGCGCCGAAAGCGCCTTGCCATGCGAGCGGGCGAAGGGATTGAACAGCCGTATCTCGATGTTTGGGTGCGTTTCGAGCGCATGGGTGGCCTCGTCGTAGCCGCGGGTGTCCATGTCGTCGAGCAGCAGCCGCACCCGCACGCCGCGGTCCGCAGCGCGCAGCAGCGCATCTGTAAAGAGCCGGCCCGCCTCGTCGTTGTGCAGCAGGTAATATTGGGCGTCGATGCTGGTCACCGCCTGCTCGGCAAGGCCCAGCCGCAGCGCCAGCGCGTCGATGCCATTGCTGATGATATGCACGCCGGACGTGCCGTCGGTGCGGCCCTGCCACATGCGGGTGATCTGCGAGAGCGGGGCAGAGGCCGGTGCCGTCAGCGCGGCGCTCGTGGTGCGCGGACCCTCGGGGAGCTGGCTGCTGCAACTCGCCAGAAAGACGCAAAGGAAGAAGGCGCTAAGGAACCGGAACATTGTGGCCTCGGATCTTGGGCTCGGAGGATCAGCCTCGCCGAGCTTGGCCATTTCCGCAAGCAGGGCGGCTGACGTAAGGTCCGGAGCGCGGTTTTTGCGCCGCAGGGCACCGGGGCCGAAACGCCTGACGCCGGTGTAGTGTGGTCACAGGGCGTGCTGCATTTCGGGGAGTTGTGTTTTTCGTTAGGCAGATTTCCTGCCTCCCGCTACGGCTTGTTCGAACCACTGTTGGGAATGGTGACATGGTGTTTTCAAGAGTCCTGGCGGGGGCATGCGCCCTTTCTGTCCTCGCGGCATGCGAGCCTACGACAGCGCAATTGGTCACGCAGGGCAAGCCGATCGATATCGTCTATCCCGTCACGTCAGGCGTGACCGCGGCGCGGCTGCAGAACGATACGACCGATTGCCAGATCGAAGCGGCTCAGAGGGTGCCGCCACAAATCCTGACGACCACCACGCCGACCCGCTCGAGCCCGACCGAGACCCAATGCGTGACCAAGGGCAACACCGTCACCTGCACGACCACCGGCGGCGAGATCTATGGCGGGGAAACCTATTCCTACGACGCCAACGAGAGTCTGCGCGCCAGGGCGGAGGCGCAGTGCCTCTCGGGCAGGGGCTACAAGTTGGCGACGATCCCGAAATGCCCGGCAGCTTATGCGACCCGGCCCGTGCTGTCGCAATTCTACCCGCTGTCGGCGGCGACCTGCTATCTGCCGGGCGCCGGGGGCAGCTACGCGGTGACCGAGATGTTGCGCTGACCCAGGGCCGAAGCGCGGGCGCGCCGGGCGGTGCGCGCGCCGGCACTTGGTCCATGACCTTCCAAGACGCACCGGTCAGCCAAGCCTACCCTTTTGCGCGGCATTGCACTTCTCGCATGTGGGGCGCTCCGGGACTCCTGACCAAACCGCGCGCAAGCGCTTGTCTCGGGAGCTCCGATCATGTCGATCGGGGGACTGTCGGACGAGGCTGCAGCGGTGCAACGATGCCCCCCACCAATCGGGCCGCGCCTGGCGTTCCTTTCGGAGCGCAAGGCGCTGCCTTCTGTTTTTTTTTGCGCGACGGCAACTGCGCATCACGGACATGCGTGCTAGCCGCAGCGCACGGCAGCAAAGTTCTGCATAGTGGGCCCTCGCCTGTCGGGCGTCCAAGGTCCAGTCAGGGTCGAAATTGCTTTGAGGCTAGGTCAGGAGTGCTTGGCACGGTCGACTGGCAAGATTCATAAATCCGTAGCTTCGGGTCGCTTTCGCTCGGCATTCGACAGATCCCGCGCCGCTGGGCGCGCCGCAAGCGGGCAATTGCTTGCCGACGGCGGCGACCCGGAGCGCGCGCGGGCGCTGGTCAGCGACATCTTTGTCGCACATTGCGAGCGCGGGATCGAAGGGGCGGCCAGCCGTCCAATCACCATTCGCTATTGCCGACTGGACAGCGTCGCGCTGTGCGCGGCGCAGGCGCTCTACACCTCGTTGCTCTGGAGCTACCCGAGGGTTTGTTCGGCGGCCATTCGTGACGGGGCGATCTCCTCCGCCTGCCCAAAGTCCGTACGCCGTCCCAAAGACTTCGCGAAAACACCGGACTGGAGGAGCTCCAAGTGACCGAGTTCAGTGGAAAGGTGGCTATTGCCACCGGCGCATCGACCTTGTTGGGGCAGGGCATCGTGCGCGCCTTCGCGGCAGCGGGTGCAAAGCTGGTGATGGCGGCTGTGCGGCGATGGGCCCGGAGGCAATGGTGGATGTCGTTGCCAAGTTGATGTCATGACCCGCCTCCGATCCGGCGGGTTCCTGGCTCTGGAGTTTGATCCGCGCGATCTGCGCTCCGCCTTCTGCAGGTTCGCGACCGTTTCACCGTTGTGACCGCGCGCTCGGGCGGTTCGTCCGCGGCAAGACCGGGCGGGTCGGTGGCGCAGGCGAAGAGCACGCCGCCGGGTTCGCTGAAATAGATCGCCTTGACATGCTGCCGGTCAATCACCGCGGTCACGTCGCAGCCCGCGCTGGCGAGGCGACCGTGCCATTCGAGCTAAACCGCGTCGCTCTCGGCGCGGAAGGATGGGACTGCCCGCGTCGAGGCTTCGCTTCGGGCAGCGAGCCGCGGCGAAGCTCGACAGGGGGACACATACACCTGGAGTTCCGAATGAGGCGCGATCTTGCGCGATGCCAGCTCTCCGGGAGAGAAGACCGCGCTAGCGTCCGATGAACCGCGCCGGGCTGCTGCCGGTGATGCGCCGAAACATGGCGATGAAGGCCGAGGCCGTGCCGTAGCCAAGGTCGAGCGCCACACTTTCGACGCTGGCCCCGTCCTGCAGAAGCGAGATGCCGCGGACCACGCGCACGCGCTGGCGCCATTCGCTGAGAGACATGCCGAGTTCCTGTGTGCAGCGGCGCACCAGCGTCCGCTCGCTCATCCCGAAAGCCCGGGCCAGCTCGGCGGTGCTGCGCGGATCGGCCGGCGCGTCGCGCAATGCCTCCAGCACGGGGGCGAGCCGCGCATCGGTGGTCTCCGGGACAAAGCTGTCGGCCATGGAACAGGCCGCGATCTCGTCGACCATGACGCGCAGCAGGCGCGACTGCGCCTCGGTATTGGTGAACCTCGTTTCCGTGAGGCTGTCGAGGATGGCGCGCAAGAGCGGCGTCACCAGGAGCGAGCAGGTGCGCTGCGGCATGGGCGCGCAGAGGTCCTCGCTGATATAGGCCGAGAAATGCACCGCGGCGCGTCGATTGAAGCCGACATGCTCCACGCGGGGCGGGATCCAGAAGCCCATGTGCGGCGGTGCCAGCAGGTGCTCGCCCGCGAGACGAAGCTCGGTAATCCCGCTGAAGGAATAGACGAATTCCCCCCACGGGTGCTGCATCACCGGATAGGTGGCATTGTCGGGCATGCTCTCGAGCCGGAAGTAGATCGGAGCGGGCAGCTGATCGTGAAATGGCGGATGGCGCAGGTGAGGCGGGCTCTGGGCGGGTGTCATGGCTGGCGGTCTGTCACGATCGTTTGGCGTATCCGAGCTATATATATGCCATCCGCCAGAGTAGATAGGGGTCATGATTTGCCTGCCCAGGTGCCCCCATGAATCGTTCCATTGATACCACCGCTTTCGCCGTGATGGTCCTGCTGTGCCTGATCTGGGGCCTGCAGCAGAGTGCCATGAAGATTGTCGCCGGCTCGGTCGATCCGATGCTGCAGATCGGCCTGCGCTCGGGTTTGGCCGCGGTGATCGTCCTGGGGCTGAGCCGGGTGTTCCTGCGCGACCGCTGGCATCGCGGGCTGTTCCTCGGGCCGGGCCTGCTTGTGGGGGTGCTTTTTGCGCTCGAGTTCCTGCTGGTTGCCGAGGGGCTGCGCTGGACCACCGCCTCGCATATGGCAGTCTTTCTCTATACCGCGCCGATCTTTGCTGCGATCGGTCTGCATGTGGCGCAGCCGGACGAGCGCATGGCGGCGGTGCAATGGGTCGGTGTGGCGATCACCTTCTTCGGTGTCGCCGCGATCTTCGTGCTGCCTGAGTTGCGCAGGCCGGGCACGGCACCAAGCGCCGGGATGCTGCTCGGCGACCTGCTGGGTCTGGGGGCGGGCCTGTGCTGGGGGATGACCACCGTGGTGATCCGCACCACCCGCATCTCCGAGGCGCCGCCAGCTCAGACGCTCTTCTACCAGTTGGCCATCGCCGGCGCGGCGGCGCTCGGCTTTTGCGCGCTGACCGGGCGGCTGTCGTTCGAGCCCACGCCACCGGTGCTGGCCAGCCTGTCTTTTCAGACGCTGATCGTCTGCAGCCTCAGCTTCCTCGTCTGGTTCCGCATGCTGCAGATCTACCGCTCGTCGCGGCTCGGGGTGCTGAGCTTCATGACCCCGGTTTTCGGTGTGGCCAGCGGGGGGCTGCTGCTCGGCGAGGCGCTGAGCTCCGAATTCCTTCTGGGAGGGGCGCTCGTGCTGGCGGGGATGATCATCGTTCAATCGCACGAGTGGATCACCGCCCGCCGCGCGGCGCGGGCCGGGCAGGGGCCGCTCTGCGGGCAGACCTGAGGCGCGAGCAGGCACCTGCGCCCTCGACGCGCTCGAGCCGGCCCGGGACGAGGTCGCAGGCGTCGGCGGCAATCGCCAGCCCCAGCTGGTCGAGCCGCTCTCGGGTTCGCGTCGCCCCGACGTCGGAGGTATCCGGCCACTCCCGCCCCGCCGGCTCTGGGCTTGAGCGACCCGAGGCAGGAAAAGCGCTGACCAGTTTCGCCGAGCCGTCCGCGATTTGACACTGGCCCGATCTCCGCTCGGGAAGGGGAACGGTGCGGCGGAGCCATGTCAGGGAGGGGCAGCGGCAACGCGGGCCGCCTCGCTGCGCAGCCCACAAGTGTGCGAAAATATGCACAAAAATGAGCGCTCCGCGCGGAAACCTCTGAGACGTTCCTGAGAAGCTTTGCGGATCGAGAGAACCATGGCTTGCGCGACGTCAATTTTCGGTCAACCCTCGCGCCGCGGAGTAAGCCTGAATTTTGGCTGTCATGAACCCGTCAAAAACAAATTCTACACGCGCGTCACGGCTGCTACGGCCGGGACCGGGAAACGGGGAGATACGATTGTGAAAACGAATACAAAGATTTGGCTCGCGGGTGTCGCGGCGCTGATGGCCACCACGTCGATGGTACAGGCGCAGGACCTGGCCGCGCTCGAGGCCGCTGCAAAGGAAGAGGGCATGCTGACCACCATCGCCCTGCCGCACAGCTGGTGCGGCTACGGCGACGTGATCGCCGGCTTCAAGGCGAAATACCCCGAGATCGAGGTCAACGAGCTCAACCCCGACGCGGGGTCTGCCGACGAGTTGGAAGCGGTGCGCGCCAACAAGGGCAACACCGGCCCGCAGGCGCCCGACGTCCTCGATGTGGGCCTCTCCTTCGGCCCGCAAGCCAAGGAAGAAGGCCTGCTGCAGCCCTACAAGGTCTCTACCTGGGACGAGATCCCCGACGCGGTCAAGGACGCCGACGGCTACTGGTACGGCGATTATTACGGCGTGATGTCCTTCATGGTGAACAAGGACCTGATCGACACCACCCCCGAGGACTGGTCGGATCTGCTGAAGCCGGAATACGCCGGCTCGGTGGCGCTGGCGGGCGATCCGCGCGCCTCGAACCAAGCGATTCTCGCGGTGCTCGCCGCGGGCATGGCCGAAGGCGGTGCCGCCGGCAAGGACGCAGGCTCGAAGGGGCTCGAGTTCTTCAAGCAGATGAACGAGGCGGGTAACTTCGTGCCGGTGATCGGCAAGGCCGGCACGCTGGCGCAGGGCGCGACCCCGATCACCATCATGTGGGACTACAACGCGCTCGCGGCCCGCGACACGCTGAACGGCAACCCGCCGGTCGACGTGGTGGTGCCGAAGTCGGGCGTCCTCGCGGGCGTCTACGTGCAGGGCATCTCGGCCCATGCGCCGCACCCCAACGCCGCCAAGCTGTGGATGGAGTATCTCTACTCCGACGAAGGCCAGAGCCTGTGGCTCAAGGGCTACTGCCACCCGGCGCGCTTCAACGCCATGGCCGCGGCCGACAAGATCCCGGCCGAGCTGCTCGAGGCGCTGCCGCCGGCAGAGAGCTACGAGGCCGCCTACTTCCCGACGCTCGACGAGCAGGCGGGCAACAAGGAAGCGGTTGTCGGCGGCTGGGATGCCGTCGTGGGCGCGAACGTCCAGTAAACCCCTGCGTCAGGGGCCCTTCGCGGGCCCTTGTCCCGTCCCGGCGCCTGCGGGCGAGCCGGGACGGGATCGTCGTTCCCAGTTTTGCCCATGTCCGGACCCCATGTGACTGATGTGACTTCCCCCCCGCCGAAGCGCCGCTGGCGCCCGAGCCTGACATGGCTGGGCCTGCTGCCCTTCGCGCTGTTCATCCTGCTGTTTCTCGTGATGCCGACGATGAAGATCGTTCTCGGGGCCTTTCAGCGCGCCGACGGCAGCTTCACCTTCGAGAACATCGCCGGGCTCTTCACGCCGTCGATCCTCTCGTCCTACTGGATCTCGATCAAGATCTCCGTCGCCTCCTCGGCCTTCGGCTGCCTGATCGGTTTCCTGATGGCGGCGGGCATGGTTCTGGGCGGGTTGCCGCGGGGCATCCGTTCGCCGCTGATGACCTTCTCGGGGGTGGCGTCCAACTTTGCCGGGGTGCCGCTGGCCTTTGCCTTCCTCGCGACGCTTGGACCGCTGGGGCTGGTGACCGTTTTCCTGCGCACCGAGTTCGGCATCAACCTGAGGGCCATGGGGTTCAACATCCTCAGCTTCTGGGGGCTGACGATCACTTACCTCTTCTTCCAGATCCCGCTGATGATCCTGATCATCACACCGGCGCTCGACGGGCTGAAGCGCGAATGGCGCGAGGCGGCGTCCTGCCTCGGCGCCAGCGGTCCGCAATACTGGCGCATCGTGGCGCTGCCGATCCTCTTCCCGACCATCCTCGGCACCTTCGCGCTGCTGTTTGCCAATGCATTTGGCGCCGTGGCGACCGCCATCGCGCTCACCGGCAGCTCGCTCAACATCGTGCCGATCATGCTGTTCGCGCAGATCCGCGGCGACGTGCTGGGCAACCCGCACCTCGGCTATGCCATGGCCTTCGGGATGATCCTCGTGACAGGGCTCGCCAACGTCATCTACATCATGCTGCGCATCCGCTCCGAGAGGTGGCTGAAATGACCAAAGCCGCGTCCTGGGCCATCCTGCTTCTGGGCCTGACCTATTTCATCCTGCCGCTCGTCGGCATGGTCGAATTCTCGCTGTCGATGCGGCGGGGCGAATACAGCTTCGACGCCTATGCCGCCGTGCTGGCCGACCCGCAGTTCCGCGAGACCTTCTCCTATTCGGTGGTGATGGCGCTGCTGACCATCGTCTTCGGCATCCTGTTGGTGGTTCCGACCGCCTTTTGGGTGCGGCTGAAACTGCCGCGCCTGCGGCCGCTGGTCGAGTTCGTCACCCTGTTGCCGCTGGTCATCCCGGCCATCGTCACCGTCTTCGGTTACATCCGGCTCTACAACACCTCGAGCTGGCTGCCCCTCACCGGTTCGATCTTCGGCACCAACCTGCTGCTGATGTTCGGCTACGCCATGCTGTCACTGCCCTACATGTACCGCGCCGTGGACACCGGGCTGCGCACCATCGACGTCGCCACGCTGACCGAGGCGGCGCAGAGCCTCGGGGCGGGCTGGGTCACCATCATCGTCAAGCTGATCCTGCCGAACGTGCTGGTCGCCGTGCTCTCGGGCTCCTTCGTGACCTTCGCCATCGTCATGGGCGAGTTCACCATGGCGGCGCTGCTCAACCGACCGGCCTTTGGGCCCTACCTGCAGCTGATGGGGGCCAACAAGGCTTATGAGCCGTTTGCGCTCGCCACCATCGCGTTCATCATCACCTGGGCCTGCATGGGGCTGATCCAGCTGGTCACCAGATTCACCAAGCACGACAAGGCGGGCCGATGAGCTTCCTGACGATTTCCCACTTGGAAAAGAGCTTCGGCGTCACCCGCGTCGTGAAGGACTTCAACCTCGAGGTCGAGAAGGGCGAGTTCATCTCGCTGCTCGGGCCGTCGGGCTGCGGCAAGACCACGGTGCTGCGCATGGTGGCGGGCTTCGAGACCCCGAGCGCCGGGAATATCACTATCGAGGGGCGCGAGGTGTCCAGCCTCAAGCCCAACCAGCGCAACATCGGCATGGTGTTCCAGGCCTATGCGCTATTTCCCAACCTCACCGTGGCGCAGAACGTCGGCTTCGGCATGCGGGTCAAGGGCGCGCCCGCGCGCGAGATCGCCGCACGGGTCGAGGAAATGCTGGCGCTGATCGGCCTGCCGGAGCTGGGCAGTCGCTACCCGTTCCAGCTTTCGGGCGGGCAGCAGCAGCGCGTGGCGCTGGCGCGCGCGCTCGCCCCCAAGCCGCAGGTGCTGCTGCTCGACGAGCCGCTCTCGGCGCTCGACGCCAAGGTGCGGGTCAGCCTGCGCAACGAGATCAGGACGATCCAGCGCGAGCTTGGTATCACCACCATCTTCGTCACCCACGACCAGGAAGAGGCGCTGTCGATGTCCGACCGCATCGTGGTGATGCACCAGGGCGTGGCCGAGCAGGTGGGATCCCCCTTCGAGGTCTACAACACGCCCGCCACGCGCTTCGTCGCCGGCTTTGTCGGCACGCTCAACACGCTCGATGCCAAGGTGCTCGACCCCGCCATCGGCCGGGTGAAACTGGGCGAGAACGAGATGACTCTGGGCCGCGCGATCCCGCCGGGCGAGGCGCTGCTGGGCCTGCGCCCCGAGATGCTGCGCCTTGGCGCGCATCCGGGCGAGGCGGCGCTCACCGGAAGGATCACCGAGCTCGACTTCCTCGGCTCGGTCATCCGACTGCGCATCGATCTGGGCGGGCAGCCGCTGGCGGTGGATCTCTTCAACACCACGCGGCAGGCGCCGCCCAAGGTGGGCGAGACCGTCTCGCTGGCGCTCAATCCCGCGGACGCGCTGGTGATCGGGGCATAGGCGCTGCGGCTCGGTGCGTTGGCAACTCGCACTCGCACCGGGCGGAACGTCATGCAAACGTCATCGGGCGGTATCACGACCGTCACAGATTGCGCTTACCCCGACGCCGAACAAGAACGGGGGACACCACATGTTCAAGACAACCGGAGTCGCGATCGGCTCGATGCTTCTCGCCTCGACCGCCTTCGCCGCCACCGACATCACCTGGTGGCACGGCATGGGCGGCCGCAACGGCGAGGTCATCAACGAGATCTCGCAGCAGTTCAACGCTGCGCAGGACCAGTGCCACCTCACCCCGATCTCGAAGGGCACCTACGAAGAGGCGCTTTCTTCGGGCATCGCCGCGTTCCGCTCTGGCGAGCAGCCGAACATCCTTCAGGTGTTCGATGCCGGCGCCGCGACGATCATCGCCGCCAAGGGCGCGACGATCCCCGCCGAAGACCTGATCAAGGGCGCGGGACAGGAGTTCAACCGCGAGCACTTCATCGCCGGCGTCCGCAACTTCTACGCCGACAGCGAGGGCAAGTTTATCGGCATGCCGTTCAACTCCTCGGCGCCGATCATGTATTTCAACAAGGCCGCTTTCGAAAAAGCCGGCGTGCAGCCGCCGAAGACCTGGGAAGAGTTCGAGCAGGTCGCACCCAAGCTGAAGGAAGCTGGCTACCTGCCGATGACCGCCTCGCAGCTGACCTGGATGATGGTCGAGAACTTCAAGTCGCGGAACAACCAGCAGTTCGCCACGAACAACAACGGCTACGACTCCGCGCAAGGCACCGAGATCATCGTCAACGACGAGAACCAGGTGATGATGTTCGAAAAGCTCAAGGCATGGGCCGACGAGGGGCTCTACGGCTTCTACGGCGCCGGCTGGGCCGACAACCTCAAGCCCTTCGAAGAGGGTGAGGCGGCGATGTGGATCGGCTCCTCGGGCAGCTTCGGCGGCCTGCAGAAGTCGGCGGATTTCGACTTCGGCGCGGTCTTCATGCCCTATTGGGACAGCATCGAGGGCGCCGGCACCCAGAGCTTCATCGGCGGCGCGGCGCTCTTTGCCATGGCCGGCAAGCCGGAAGAGCAGAACACCTGCACGGCTGAGTTCTTCTCCTTCCTGACCTCGCCGGAAACGCAGGTCTACTGGCACAAGAACACCGGCTACGTGCCGATCACCGAGGCCGCCTACGAGATGGCCAAGGGCGAGGGCTATTACGACGAGCAGCCGGTGGCCGAGGTCGGCATCCAGCAGCTGATGCTGGAGGGCGGTGAGTGGTCGAAGGGCTACCGCCTGGGCTTCTACCCGCAGATCCGCACCGTGATGGAACGCGAGTTCAACCGCATCTTCTCGGGCGAGACCGAGGTGAAGGCGGCCTTCGACACCATCCAGCAAGAGGGCAACGCGCTGCTCGCGCGCTTCGCCAAGACCGCCAACTAAGGACCGGCTCCGCCGAGTTCCGGGGTCCCGGGCATTCGCCCGGGGCCCCGATGCCATTGCCGCGCCGCGCGGCGGCGCCTTTCCCGATCAGGACACAGCCCGTGACCGATACCCCGCTCAACATGGTGGAGGCCGACCAGACGCTGGTCATGCGCCTCCGCGCCTGGTGGTCCGGCGAGACCGCCAATCCCGCCAAGCGCGTGCAGTTCGACCGCCCGCTCACTCCCTGGCTCTTCCTGCTGCCGCAGCTCGCGGTGGTGGTGATCTTCTTCTACTGGCCTTCAGTGCAGGCGGTGACCTCCTCCTTCTACCTCGAAGACCCTTTCGGCTTCGGCTCGACCTTCGTTGGGATGGAGAATTACACCGACGCGCTGAACAGCTCGGAATACCTTGGCACAGCCGCCTTCACGGCCTTTTTCTGCGTGGTGGTCACCGCGCTGGCGCTGAGCATCGGCCTCTTGCTCGCGGTCAAGGCCGACAAGGTGATCCGCGGCGCCGAGAGCTACAAGACGCTGCTGATCTCGGTCTATGCCATCGCGCCGCCGGTCGCCGGGCTCATCGGCATGATGTTCTTCGACATGCACATGGGGCCGCTGAAGGATCTCGCGGCCTGGTTCGGCTACGACCTGAAGGTCGGCATCAACTACTGGGACACCGCCACCGCGCTCATCGTGATCGCCGTGTGGAAACAGATCCCCTACAACTTCATCTTCTTCCTGTCGGGGCTGCAGTCGGTGCCTGTCTCGGTGCGCGAGGCGGCGCTGATCGACGCGCAGTCGGGCTGGCGGCGGTTCTGGGACATCACCCTGCCGCTTCTGGCGCCCACCGCCTTCTTCCTTCTGGTGATCAACATCACCTACACGATGTTCGACACCTTTCCGATCATCGACGTCATCGTGAAGGACAAGCCCGCCAACAACCCGATGACGCTGGTCTACAAGGTCTATCTCGACGGGTTCAAAGGCAATGACATCGGCGGCAGCTCGGCGCAGTCGGTGATCTTGATGGGCGTCGTGGCGCTGCTGACCGTGCTGCAGTTCCGCTTCCTCGAACGCCGCGTGCACTACGGATGATCCCATGCAGAAGATAAAACCCTTCGATCACCTGATCCTCATTCTTGGCGTGCTGTTTCTCTGCGCACCGGTGGTGATGGCGCTGATGTCCTCGACCCATGCGGCGATCGACATCCACTCCAACGGCCTGTCGCTGCTGCCCGGCGGCAATGGCGTAGAGACCTACACCAAGGTGCTGACCCACAAGGGCGGCTTCACCGGCGACGTCACCGGCCTTTTGATGCTGCGCAACTCGCTGATCATGGGGCTCGGCTTCGCGGTGGGAAAGATCGCGCTGTCGATGATGGCCGCCTACGCGCTGGTCTACTTCCGCTTCCGCTTCGCGACGCTGCTCTTCTGGGCCATCTTCGCGACGCTGCTGCTGCCGCTGGAAGTGCGGATCATGCCCTCCTATCAGGTGATGTCCGAACTGCACCTGCTCAACACCTACACCGGACTCATCGTGCCGCTGCTGGCCTCGGCCACGGGCACCTTCTTTTTCCGGCAGTTCTTCCGCTCGGTGCCGGATGAGCTCTTGGAGGCGGCGCGGATCGACGGGGCAGGGCCGTTGAAGTTCTTCATCGACGTGCTTGTGCCGCTGTCGAAAACCATGATGGCGGCGATCTTCATCATCATGTTCATCTACGGCTGGAACCAGTACCTCTGGCCGCTGCTGATGACCACGGACGAGAGCTTCTACACGCTCATGCGCGGCATCAAGTCGATCCTGCAGGTCTGGGTCGGCAGCCAGATCCCCGATTACAACGAAGCCTTTGCCCTCGCGGTGCTGGCCATGATCCCCCCGGTTGCCGTGGTGGTGATCTTCCAGCGCATGTTCATCAAGGGCCTGACGGAAAGCGATAAATAATGGCTGAACTTACTCTCAGGTCGGTCGGCAAGACCTACACCGGCGGCGTCGATGCGGTCTCGGACGTGACCATCGACATCGCGGACGGCGAATTCATCGTTCTGGTCGGCCCGTCGGGCTGCGGCAAGTCCACGCTGCTGCGCATGGTCGCAGGGCTCGAGACGGTGACCTGCGGCGACGTGCATATCGGGGGTCGGCGGGTCAATGACCTCGACCCGGCCGAGCGCGACATCGCCATGGTGTTCCAGAACTATGCCCTCTACCCGCACATGTCGGTGCGCGACAACATGGCCTATGGGCTCAAGAACCGCGGCGAGAGCAAGGCGGTCATCGAGGAGCGCGTGGCCGAGGCGGCGCGGATGCTCGAGCTTGGCCAGTACCTCGACCGCAAGCCGCGCGCGCTCTCGGGCGGGCAGCGGCAGCGAGTGGCCATGGGCCGCGCCATCGTGCGCCAGCCCGCGGCCTTTCTCTTCGACGAGCCGCTGTCGAACCTCGACGCCAAGCTGCGGGTGTCGATGCGCATGGAGATTCGCAAGCTGCAGCAACGGCTCGGGACGACCTCGCTCTACGTGACCCACGACCAACTCGAAGCGATGACGCTGGCCGATCGTTTGGTGGTGCTGAACGGGGGCCGCGTCGAGCAGATCGGCGCGCCGCTCGAGGTCTACCGCAAGCCCGCCTCGACCTTTGTCGCCTCCTTCATCGGGGCGCCCGCCATGAGCCTTCTCGACGCCTGCATCGAGGGCGGTCGACTGCTGCTCGAGGGGCAGGCGCTGGCGACGCTCGGCAACGCGCCGGGACCGGTCACGCTTGGCCTGCGCGCAGAGGATCTGCGCATCGCCGCGGCCGGCCTGCCGATGCGGGTGGACTACGTCGAGGAACTCGGCGCGCAGCGCGTCATCCACGGCATGGTCGGTGATCAGGCGCTGGCGGTCACCGACGCGCATGACGCGCCGCTCGGCCCGGAGGTGCGGATCGCGGTCGATCCCTCGAAGCTGCATCTCTTCGACGCGCGCACCGGGCGCCGGATGGACAAGCGGCTGGAGCTCATCGCCGAGCCTGCGCAATGATCCCCGAAACCACTGTCGCACTGCCGGTGCCCGGTCCCGACGACTTGGCCATCGGTGCATTGCCGCGCGAGGTCGCGGTGCACGATGCGCATATGGCCACGGTGCCCGGTATGGGTCTGATCGAGGTCGGGGGGGCGGCGCCGAACGCCCCCCTCGCGCTGCCGCTCACCGTTGGCGCCTGGAACCTCGAGCGCTGCCTCTTCCCCGAGGCCTCGGCGGCCCATGCCGGCGACTGTGACCTTCTGCTGCTGTCCGAGATGGACCATGGCATGGCGCGCACCAAGCAGCGCAACACGACTGCGGTCATGGCGGCGGAGCGGGGCATGGCCTATGCCTACGCGGTGGAGTTCCTAGAGCTGGGGCTCGGCTCGCCCATCGAGCGCCAGTTCTGCGACGACGCGCACAACGCGCTTGGCTACCACGGCAACGGGCTCTTGGCGCGCGGCGTGCTGCACGCGCCCTTCGCGCTGCGGCTCTGGGGCAGGCGCCAATGGTTCTTCGATGACGAACAGCCGCGGCTCGGCGAGCGCATCGCGGTGGGCGCCCGGATCGAGACCGCCGAGGGGCCGTTCCTCGCCGTCTCGACCCATCTCGAAAGTGCCTGCGGCCCTGCGCACCGCGAAGCGCAGGTGGCGGGGCTGATCACGGCGCTGAATGCCGCGTTCCCCGGTCTTCCGGTGCTGATCGGCGGCGATCTCAACACCGGCAACCACGCCGGCGGCGATTGGCGCGCGGAGGGGCTCTTCGACGTCGCCCGCGCCGCGGGCTACAGCGTGCACGGCGGGCGGGAGGACCAGACGACCACCCGCCCGAGCCTGATCACCCGCTGGCCGGAAAGGGCGATGAAGCTCGACTGGTTCCTTGCGCGGGGCCTGCGCCTTGGCCCGGTGGAGATCCGTTCTTCGCTCGGGCCGGACGGCACACCGCTTTCGGACCACGACCTCATCGTCACGCGGATCGAGGGGCTCGCGGGCCGCTAGGCCCGCAGCACGCCTTTCTTGAGGATGAGGTTGGCGTAGTGCCGCCTTTCTCCTGTGGCGACGACCGCATAGGCCTGCTCTGCGCGATCGTAGAAGTCGAAGCGGTCGATCTGCGCAACCGTCACCGGCTTGCCCTCGGCCGCGGCAAGGAGGCGGTCGAAGTCGTCGAAGATCTCGGGTCGCCCGTTGGGGCAGGCCATGACCGCGGCGGGGGCCGCGACGAAATCGTCGAGCGGGAAGAGCGACAGGATCGCCTCTGCGGCGCAGTCGATGCCGATCCCGGGCAGGCGCACCAGCCGCTGCGCGGCCCGCGCGGCGGGGAAATTGGCGTCGACCAGGACGATCTCGTCGCCGTGGCCCATGTCGCTCAGGATGGCGAGAAGCTCGCCGGTCATCAGCGGGTCTATGGTCTTTAGTATGGTGTTCTCCGGCAGCACTGTGTCTGGCGCAGGCGACAGCAGGACGCTGCGGGGCGCAACCGGAAAATTCTCCGGGCCGCGGAACCAACCCGCTCGCCGGGCGTTGTACGGGATCGGGACAAAACAGAGACAGTAGGTCAGGCCGGGTGAAGGATATTGTAGACGACCGGGAGGTGCTCCGGGACAGCAACCTGAGGGATGCGCTGCGCAACGCCACCTCCGGCCCGCACCAGCGTCTGGACGTGGAGCTTTCCCGTCTGGACCTGGCAGACGACCAGGACCGCCGGGCCTTCTGCATGGTGCAGAGGCGCGGTTTTTCGCGTCTGGCCGAGGCCTGCGGCTGGGATGCCGCCGAGGCGACCACCGCATTGCGCGACACGCTCGAGGCGCTCGACGACGATCTCGGCTCGGCGCCCGCGTCGGGACCGGGCCTAGACCTGCCGCTTCACCGCGACGCGGTGGCCTATCTGATGCTTGGCTCGCAGCTCGGCACGGCGGTGCTGCGCCGCCGCTTGCCTGAACCGCCCCTTCGCGGCTTTTTCGCGTTGACCGGCGATCGCGGCGCCTGGCGGGCCTTCTGCCAGCGGCTTGCCACGCAACCGGTCGATGGCCCCGAGGCGCAGCGCGTGCTGCGCGACGCCATCCGCGCCTTTTCCATATTCGAACACGAAGCACGCGCGCTCCTTTCGGCGCTTGCCGACGGAGCACTATGAACGATTCCTTCATCTCGACCGATACACCCGTTGACCTGACCAACTGCGACCGCGAGCCGATCCATCTTCTGGGCAACGTGCAGAGCTTTGCGGCGCTGGTCGCGATCTCGGCGGATTGGATCGTGCAGCACGTCTCGCGCAACGCCGGGGCGCTGCTCGGGCTCGACGCCGAGGAAATCACCGGCCGGGTCTTCTCGGACCTGCTGCCGCGCGAGACCGTCGCGAAGCTGCGCGAGAAGCTCGGTGGCACCAGCCACGAGAACTCCGTGGCCCGGCTCTTTGGATTCGACGTCTTCGGCGACGGGCGGCTCTTCGATGTCAGCGCGCATCAGTCCGGGTCGAGCTTCATCTTCGAGTTCGAACCCAAGCTCCGCGAGGGCGCGCATGACGAGCTGGCGCAGGTGACCCCCATGCTGCGGCGGCTGTCGGCGCAGGGCGACCTTGCAGGCGCCTCGGAGGAGGCCGCGCGGCAGCTCCGTGCGCTCACCGGTTTCGACCGCGTGATGGTCTACCAGTTCGGCCCCGAGGGCGACGGCACGGTGATCGCCGAGGCCAAGGACGGCAACGACTCCGAATCCTACCTCGGCCTGCATTTCCCGGCATCGGACATCCCCCGGCAGGCGCGGGCGCTCTACAAGCGCAGCCTGCTTCGGCTGATCGCCGACGTCGACGATGAGGTTTCTCCCATCGTGCCGCCGCAGAGCCCCGAGGGGCAGCCGCTGGATCTGTCGCTGGCCATGTCGCGGGCGGTTTCGCCGATCCATCTAGAATACCTGCGGAACATGAGCGTGCGCGCGTCGATGTCGGTGTCCATCGTCATCCGCGGAGAGCTCTGGGGCCTCTTTGCCTGCCATCACCGCGCGCCGCGGCACGTGGACTACGAGCGCCGCACCGCCGTGGAACTCTTAGCGCAGTTCTTTGCCTACGAGCTGGAACGTCAGGAGGCCAAGGCCGCGAGCGAAACCGTCGGCCGGGCACAGCGGCTGCACGACCGGCTGATGATGCAGATCAGCTCGGGTGAGGGGCTGGTGGCGAGCTTTCCCAGCATCGCTCATGAAATCGGCAAAGTGATCCCGCATGACGGCATCGCGCTCTATTCCGACGGGGCCTATGTCATGCAGGGCAGTGCGCCCTCAAAAGAAGAGTTCCAAACCATCGCGCGGTTCCTCAACACCGCCGCCGCCAGCCGGGTCTATGCCACCGACAGCCTCGTCGCGCGGCTGCCCTCCATGGAGGCGCTGAAAGAAGAGTGCGCGGGGGTCCTCGCCATCCCGGTCTCGCGCACGCCGCGTGACTACCTCGTGCTCTTCCGCTCCGAGGTGGTGCGCCAGGTGAACTGGGCAGGCAATCCCAACAAGCCGGTCGAGGTCGGACCGCTTGGCGCGCGGCTCACCCCGCGCAAGAGCTTCGAGCTCTGGAAGGAAGACGTGGCGGGCCGCTCCGAGAGCTGGTCGCCGACCGTGCTGAAGGCGGCCGAGGCGATCCGGGTGACATTGCTCGAGGTGGTGCTGAAACTCTCGGACGAAGTCAACGCCGAGCGCAAGCGGGCGCAGGATCAACAGGAATTGCTGATCGCCGAGCTCAATCACCGGGTGCGCAACGTGCTGGGGTTGATCCGCTCGCTGGTCGGCCAGTCGCGGCAGTCGGCGCATACGATCGAGGAATTCACCGCCGCGGTCGACGGGCGCATCCACGCGCTGGCGCAGGCGCATGACCAACTGACCTCGACACAGTGGCAGCCGGTGGCACTGCGCGAGCTGTTGGCGGTCGAGCTTGGTGCCTATATCTCGGGCGAAGAACACCGGGTGTCGGTCACTGGCACGCCGGTGCTGCTGGCGCCCGACGCCTTCTCGACGATGGCGCTGGTGCTGCACGAGCTGGTCACCAACTCGGTCAAATACGGCGCGCTGTCGGTGCCCGTGGGTCGCGTCGACGTGGCCGTCGAGCGGCTGCCCGACGGGCTGGTGCGGATCGGCTGGGCGGAAAGTGGTGGCCCGGTGGTGCGCGCGCCCGAGCGGCGCGGCTTCGGCACCACGATCATCGAGAAATCCATCCCCTTCGAGCTCAAGGGAAGTGCCGAGGTGCATTTCGAAGTGACCGGTCTACGCGCCGAGTTCCTGCTGCCCGAGCGCTACGTGAGCGACTCCCCCGAACAGGCGCCGGCCAGCGTGCCGGAGCCGAAGGTTGCGGCGTGGGAAGCCGAAGGCCTGACGGGCGTCGCGCTGGTGGTCGAGGACAACATGATCATCGCCATGGACGCGGCCGACATCCTGTCGGACCTCGGCGCCGGGACGGTGCTCACCGCCTCCTCTGTGGCCGAGGCGCTGCGGATCATCGACGCGCATCCGATCTCGGTGGCGGTGCTTGACGTGAACCTCGGGTCCGAAACCAGTCTGCCCGTCGCCGAGATGCTGGCGCGGCGAGACGTGCCCTTCGTTCTGGCAAGCGGCTATGCGGGGCAGTCCGATTGGCTGTCGCGCTTTCCCAGCGCGCCGATGACCAGCAAGCCCTTCACCATCGAGACGCTGTCCAAGGCAGTCGGTCGGCTCATGGGTCGGGCAGAGGGATAGCAGTCTGGCGAGCAGTCTGGCGAGCGGGGCGGCTCAGGCCGCCGCACCGTCGCTTGCGCTGTCGTTGATCTGTCGCCGCAGGCTCTCCACCGCCTGCGCAGCCTGAAGCCCGGCCTCGGTCAGCGCCTCGGCGAGCGCCTCCGCGCGCTCCTGATCCACGCCGCGGCGCAGGATGTTGGCGGCGCTGGTCGAGACGGCGGTGAGATTGCTGAGCGTGTGGAAAAGTTCGCTCAGCGATCCGAGCATCTTGCGGTCCTCGAAGGCTCTGGCGGCGCGCTCCCCGTCGGGCGCGGTGCCCGACATGAAGGAGGACAGGGCGAGCACGCGGGCGACTTTGCCGTCCTCCCAGTCGAGCGGCACGATCTCCACGTCCCAGGTGCTCTCACCCGTGTGCTCGTGCACGAAGGTCCCGAGGAAGCTTGCGGGCTTGCCCTCGAAGGCGCTGACTAGAGTGGCCTCGGCCTTTTTGCGCTCCGCCCCGTGCCAGAACTCGGTCCAGATCTGCCCGCAGATGGTGGTCGCGTCGGTGTTAAGGAGTTCCAGTCCACGCTTGTTGACGGCGAGCACCTTGCCGCCGCGGTCGAGGACCTTGGCGCAGATCGTCGCGCGTTGGGCGAGATAGTCCATCACGGTGGAGAGGGCCGTGGCTTCAAGGTTGGTTCCGGCTAGAATCATTGCGCGATCCGGGCTTGGGTGGGCAGATTTACGGTTTGTTAACATTTTTGGATCGCCAATTTATGGCATCCTGCACCACATGTGCAATTCTGAATTTGTGGCAGTGGTTAATTCCGGTCGTTGATGTGGCCGTCTGCCCGGTTCCGGCGTGCCCCTGGCGCGCGTTAATGGAAGTCGCGGCTGGGGAAGAGCTTCTTGGCCTGCTCGCGGGGATGATGTGCGGCGCTGCCGCGGCGGCTGCCGCCTGCCGGTCGACGGGTCTCATCGGCGCGGCCGTCGTTGCTCTGGATCGGGCCGAGCACGGGCACCGCCCCGCCGAGATCGAAGAGCAGCTCCGACAGGTCCTCGACCGTCTCGGCGATGAGATGGGTCACCACGCCCTCGCGCTCGAGCCGCCCGGTGACGCGCAGCAGCCGTCCGGCGATCACCGCCTTGCGGAAGGTCTCGTAGATCTTCGTCCAGACCACCACGTTCGAGGTGCCGGTCTCATCCTCCAGCGTCAGGAAGATCACCCCCGAGGCGGTGCCGGGGCGCTGGCGGGTGATCACCAGCCCGGTGACGGTGATGCGGTGGCGGTGGGGCACCTTGTCGAAGGCGCTGTGCGGCAGGCTTTCCGGCAGGCGCGGGCGCAGCAGCTCCATCGGATGTGCCCGCAGCGACAGGCGCAGCGAGAGGTAATCCTCGACCACCTCCTGCCCGAGCGTCATCGCGGGAAGGATCACGTCGGGTTCAATGCCGCCCTCGCCATCGGTGCCGAAGAGCGGCAGCGGTTTCGGCGCCTGCAGCGCCTTGGCGGCCCAGAGCGCGTCGCGCCGGGTGAGGCCGAGCGCGGCAAAGCCGTCGCCCTCGGCCAGCCGCTCGAGCGTGGCGGGTTTCACCCCGGCGCGGCGCCAGAGGCTTTCGACATCCGGATAGCCGTTGGCCCGTGCCGCGACGATCCACGCCGCGTCCTCCTCGCGCAGCCCCTTGATCTGGCGCAGCCCGAGCCGCAGCGCGAGGCTGCCATCGGGGCGGCGTTCGAGCGTGTTGTCCCACTCGGAATGGTTCACCGAGACCGGCCGCACCTCGACGCCATGTTCACGCGCGTCGCGCACCAGCTGGGCGGGGGCGTAGAACCCCATGGGCTGCGAGTTGAGCAGCGCACAGGTGAAAATCGCCTGATGGTGCTTCTTCAGCCAGGCCGAGATATAGACCAGCCGCGCGAAGCTGGCGGCGTGGCTTTCGGGAAAGCCGTAGCTGCCGAAGCCCTCGATCTGGGCAAAGCAGCGCTCGGCGAAGGCCCCGTCGTAGCCGCGCGCCAGCATTCCAGACACGAACCTGTCGCGAAAGGCGCCGATGGTGCCCATGCGCTTGAAGGTGGCGAGGCTGCGGCGCAGCCGGTCGGCCTCGGCGGGGGTGAAGCCGGCGGCGACCACGGCGATCTGCATCGCCTGTTCCTGAAAGAGCGGCACGCCGTAGGTGCGGCCCAGCACCTCCATCATCGCGGGGCCCAGATCCTCGACCGGTTCTTTGCCCTGACGGCGGTTGATGAAGGGATGCACCATGCCGCCCTGAATGGGGCCGGGGCGCACGATGGCCACTTCGCACACCAGATCGTAGAAGCACCGGGGCAGCATCCGGGGCAGGAAGTTGAGCTGCGCCCGGCTTTCCACCTGGAATACCCCGATAGCATCGGCGCGGCAGAGCATGTCGTAAACCGTGCCGTCCTCGGCAGGGACATTGGCCAGCGTCCAGCGCTGGCCGCGGTGCTCCACCAGAAGGCCAAAGGCCTTGCGGATGCAGGTCAGCATCCCCAGCGCGAGGATGTCGACCTTCAAAAGCCCCAGCGCGTCGATGTCGTCCTTGTCCCATTCGATCACCGTGCGGTCGTCCATCGCCGCGTTCTCGATCGGGCAGAGCTCGTCGAGCCGCCCGTGGGTGATGACGAAGCCGCCGACGTGCTGCGACAGATGCCGGGGGAAACCGATGATCTCCTCGATCAGCTTGGCGGTCATCAGCACCCGGTCATCGGTGGGATCGATCCCGGCGTCGCGCATGCGGTCCTCGTCCGGGGCGCTCGACGACCAGCCCCAGATCTGCCCCGAGAGCCGGGCGATCACGTCCTGGCTCAGCCCCATCACCTTGCCGACCTCGCGGATCGCCGCGCGCGAGCGGAAGTGGATCACCGTGGCGGTCAGCCCGGCGCGCTCGCGCCCGTAGCGCTCGTAGATCCACTGGATCACCTCCTCGCGCCGCTCATGCTCGAAATCGACGTCGATATCGGGCGGCTCGCCGCGTTCCTTGGAGATGAAGCGCTCGAAGATCAGCGTGATGCTCTCGGGGGGCACTTCTGTGACGCCGAGCAGGTAGCACACGACAGAGTTGGCCGCCGAGCCGCGCCCCTGGCACAGGATGCCGCGCGAGCGGGCGAAGGCGACGATGTCGTGCACCGTCAGGAAATACGAGGCGTAGCCCATCTCGCCGATCAGCCGCAGTTCCTTTTCCACCCGGTGGACGATCTTCGGCGGCGGACCCGAAGGGTAACGCCAGTGCAACCCTTCGCGCGAGAGCCGGGCGAGCCGGTCCTGCGCCGGCTCGCCGTTTTGCGCCTCGTCCGGGTACTGGTAGCGCAGTTCGTCGAGGCGGAAGGCGCAGCGATCGGCGATTTCGACCGTGCGGCGCAGCGCGGCGGGGTAGCGGTGGAAGAGCCGGGCCATCTCGTCGCCGGACTTCAGCCGCCGCTCGCCGTTGGTCAGCCGCCGGGTGCCGATATTGTCGATGGTGCAGCCCTCGCGCAGGCAGGTCAGCACGTCGGCCAGCGGGCGGCGGGCCGAGCGGTGCATGAGCGCATCGCCCACCGCCACCAGCGGCAGGCCGGTCTGCTGCGAGAGGTGCGCCAGCCGGTCGAGCCGGATCTGATCGCGCCCGTCGTAAACCGGCGCGGCCCCGAGGAAGCTACGCCCGGGGCAGCGGCGCAGCATCTCGCGCAGCTCGGCGTCTGGGTTTGCACGGGGAGCGCCGGGCTCCAGCGGGTCTGGCGGCAGCGCGATGAGGATCATCCCCTCGCAGGCGGCGTGCAGGTCGGCGCGGGTGAGGTGGCACGCGCCTTTCTCCGCCCGCCGCTTGCCCAAGGACAAGAGCCGCGTCAGCCGCGCCCAGGCGGCGATGTCGCAGGGCAGGGCGATCCAGTGCAGCGCGCTGTCGGTCAGCACCAGCCGCGCGCCCGCGATGAGCCGGGGCAGTGGGCGCTCGGGTGGCAGGAGAGGCGCGGCCCCCGGCGGCACCTGCGCCACGCGCTGGCGGCTCGACGGATCGGTCAGCGATTGCGAGCGGATCGCCGGGGCCTCACGCGCCGCCGCCTCGGCGGCCTCGCGGGCCTCGCCTTGCAGCCGCTCCAGTTCCTTCAGCGCCGAAAAGGCGCGCACCACTCCCGCCACCGAGTTACGGTCGGTGATGGCGATCGCCTCGAGTCCCAGCTCGGCGGCACGGGTGACCAGCTCCTCGGGGTGCGAGGCCCCGGTGAGGAAGGTGAAGTTGCTGGTCACGCAAAGCTCGGCATAGGGGGTCATGCAAACTCCCCCTGCACGAACCAGTCCTGCGCGCCGCCGGCGTTCCAGCCCGCCACCTGCGGGGTGTGGAACAGCCAGAGCCGTGGCCCTTCGCGGGTTTCGATCCGCCAGTAGTCGCGGATCCCTGCGCGCCATGCGGGATCGTCGAACCACCACTCAGGGGCGATGCGTTCCGGCCCGGTGGCGCGCAGGGTGGAAAAACGCATGTTGCGCCAGCGGAACTGCGCGGGGGGATGGCCCGGCTGCGCGCCGCGCGCGCCGCTGACCATCTCGGGCGGAAAGAGGACCTGCGGTCGCGGCGGGCCGCGCCGGGGCGGCGCCTCTTCGGCTTGGCTGTAGGCAGCGGGGGCGATGAGGAAGCTGCGCTCGGGGATGGTGCTGTCGGCGGGCAGCAGGCGCTGCACGGCGTCGAAGCCGAGCCGGTTGCCGAGCCGCGAGACGAGATCCGCCAGCGCATCCTCGCTGCGCAGCTTCGGGCCGCCCGGAGTGCTGCCATGGCCCAGCTGCTCGGGCGGCAGCTTTTCGGTCACCTCGGCGCAGAGCCGCAGCGCGTCGATGCCGAAGCCCGCCTCGACCTCTGCCACTCCTTTCTCGAAGAGCGCGGCGATGCGGGCGGGGTCGCGCATGGGGCGGGCGAGGCCGACCCGGACATGGGCGGTCTCGCGGTCGACGCGGCGCAGCTCTAGCAGCACCCGCCGCGCGCCGTGCTGGTGGTGGGTGAGCTGGGCGCAGAGCCGCTCGAGCAATCGCGCGAGGCCGGCCATCACGTCCTCCTGCAGGCCGATGGGCTCGGGCAGGGTCATGCGCACGCCGAAATGCGGCGCCTCGCGCTCGGCGTCCACCGGCTCGGGCTGGGTGCCGAGCGCCTGATCGAGCCGGGTGATCAGCGCCGGGCCGAAGCGCTTGGCCAGCGGCGCGCGGGGCAGGTGAACGAGATCGGCGATGCGGGTCAGCCCGGCGCGGCAAAGCGTGGCGGCGGTCTCGTGGTCGATGCGCAGGGCCGAGACCGGCAGCGGTCCCAGCCCCTCGGCCAGCGCGCCCTCGGGCAGCACCCCGCCGCCGTGGCGGGCCAGCGCGTGCGCCGCGCCCCGGGTGCCGGCGATGGCGCTCTGCGCCGCCAGCCCCGTGCGCTCCAGCCGGTCGTGCAGATCGGCGCGCAAGGCCGGCTCGCCGCCGAAGAGATGCGGCACTCCGGTGATGTCGGCGATCAGCCCGTCGGCGCCGTCGCGCGCCACCAGGGGCGCGTAGCGCCCGGCCCAGCGACGCAGCCCCGCCAGCGCCGCCGCCTCGCGCGCCAGGTCGGCGGGGCGGGTGGCGAGATCGGGACAGATGGCGCGGGCGTCGGCCAGCGCCATGCCGCGCGCCAGCCCATGCGCCTGCGCCAGCGGCGAGACGCAGTGCAGATGATCGGAATTGCCCGACCGCAGGGTCAGGGCAAAGGGCCCCTCAACGGGGCGTTTCCGCAGGCTCGTGTCGCTCGCCAGCCGCGGAAACCAGATGGAAAGCAGACGTCTCGCCACGCCAATCCACGGTCCAAAGTTTCAATGTTCCCTTTTTGTTCTTTATAAGGTCCCACTGCTGCAGAGTCGAGTCCGGCGCGGGGGAAGGACGCTGTTCGCAGGCCCAGCGTGTCTCGGCGGCATTGCTGCCCTGGCCGCTCTGGATGAGCATCAGCCCGGTGGTCCGCCCGGCCTCCGCCGCCAGCTGCAGCCGCCGCCCGGCGGTGAGCGACAGCAGCTCCCCCGGCTCGGCCACCACCAGCCCCACGGCGGAGCAGCGCAGCGCCTCTTCGGCGGTCCACAGCAGATCGGTCTCGCTTTGCGTGCGCACCAAGAGCAGCCGCGCGTTCAGGCCCTCGGGCAGGCCGCGCAGCAGCGGGGTCTGCGGCGCGTGGCGTGGCAGGATCCAGATCAGCGGCCCGTCGTGGCGCGCCGCCTGGAAAAGCGCGAAGCCGCGCCGCGCACGCCCTTCGGCCTCATGCACCCGGGCGGGGCAGAGGGCGAGGGGATCGGCCTCGGCAAGAGGCGCGCTGGCGGGCAGGGAACGCATGGGGTCAGGTGCAGCAGAGTCGATATGGGGTGGCAGAGTGAGAACATTGCCAGAACATTCGGCCCGAGGGAAGCACCCCACGCCCGCCAAGGGCGATCGCGACCCGGCAGGGAGACCGGGCGCCACGCCCGGCGTTGTGTCTAGGGGGAAAATATCCGTGCCGGAGGCAGGATCGCGCCGCGATCCTCCGGACCTCGAGGCTCTTGCCTTCAGCCCCGGCTGTCGGGCAGCGAGATGTTCGCGACCTGCTCGGCGATCGGGTCGGTGCTCAGCGGATGGGTCTCGGAGGCGTAATCGTCATCTCCGCGCATCGGCTCCCAGCGACCGCGGCGGTAGATCTCGAGCGCCGAAAACTGCGCCTTGTAGCCCATCTTCGGCGAGCCGGGTACCCAGTAGCCCAAATAGACGTAAGGCAGCCCCGCCTCGCGGGCGATGTCGATGTGATCGAGGATCATCCAGGTGCCGAGCCCGGACTTGGGCAGATCTGGGTCGTAGAAGGAATAAACCATCGACAGCCCGTCATCGAGCACGTCGGTCAGACAGACTGCGGCGAGGTCGCCGCGCGCGCCGTCGGTGTATTCGACGATGCGGCTGCGGATCGGCGTCTCCTCGACCATCGCGGCAAACTCGAAGATATCCATGTCGGCCATGCCGCCATCGGCATGGCGCGCGTCGAGGTAGCGGCGGAAGAGCTCGAACTGGTCCTCGGTGGCCCAGGGGCTCGACGCCCGGCGGTGCAGGTGGGCGTTGCGCTTCAGCGACCGGCGCTGGCTCTTGGACGGGGCGAAGCTGCGCACGTCGATCCGCGCCGAAAGACAGGCGGAACACTCGGAACAGGACGGGCGGTATAGCACGTTCTGCGAGCGGCGGAATCCCTGCTTCGAGAGGCTGTCATTGAGCTTCTCGGCACTGTCCCCCTGCAGCGCGGTGAACAGTTTGCGCTCCATCCGGCCCGGCAGATAGGGGCAGGGTTGCGGCGCCGTGACGTAGAATTGCGGCGCAAGGGGCAGCGAGTGGCGCATTTCGGAACCGTCCGGGCTGTTTGAAAGAAAAACGTAACAACGAAAGGGCCGGTCGCCAACCCCACCTCATCTTACATATGCAGCTATCACGATCTTGGGAAAGGGTGCGCGCGAAAGATCGCCAACGGGCACGCCGTCGCGTGGATGCCGGGCGCTCTTAAAGGGGCACGCAGGGCACCGTCCCCCCATGTCTTCGACAAAGAAAAGGGGGCCGAGGCCCCCTTGCGTCTTGAGCTGTCCCGGTGTCAGGCGGCGCGTCGGTTCAGCGCCACGGTGCCGAGGGCGAGGTCGGTCAGACCCTGGCCGCGCTCTGTCGCCAGCATGCAGACGATCGAGACAATCTGCAGCGGCGCGAAGGACACGGAAACCGTGTATCCCAGCGTGTGCAGCAGCGCCTGAGGCAGGCCAAAGCGCTGCCCCTGCCAATCGCGGAACTCGATCGCCATGAGGCGCATGCCCCAGGTTGCCGAGCCGGTCGTCAGGGTCGCCACCCGGTAGCCGAAGCTGACCACCAGCCAGATGGCGAAGAAAATGAACACGCCAAGGAAAGCAGTGAACAGAAGGGCGATGAACACCAGCACCGCAACGATCATCGTGTCGATGACCCATGCCATGCCGCGCTTGAGCGCGACACTCTCGTAGAAGGCACGCTGGTGCACCGGGTCGGGTAGATGGGAATAAGTCGCGTTGGGGTACATGTCTCTCTCGCTCGGGCTGTCCGTCTCGGGCGGGTGCAGTTTCGGGGTTACAGGGCAGGTGGGGATGATGCCGGAAGAAATCCAGAGGGCAGAGCCCGGTGGGGTGTCGGTGCCATGGCCCGTGCTGGGCCATGGCGATGTGTGATCCTGGTGATCAGGCGTTTTCGATTTCGCCCGTTTCGCGCTCTTCGCGGGCCTTGCGGTCGCGGTCGTCCATGAACTGGTCGAACTCGGCCTTGTCACGTGCTTCGCGCAGGCGCTGCAGGAAGTCCTCGAAGCTCTTCTGCTCGTCTTCGAGGCGGCGCAGCGTGTCAGCCTTGTAGGCATCGAAGGCGGCGTTGCCGCTCGGGCGCATGGCGTTGAAGCCCTGCTGGAACGCGGCGTGACGGTTGCTGTGACGATTGCGGCAAGACTTTCCGAACATGCGTTTGCTCCAGATCATATAGGCAAGAAGGGCGAGGCCGATGGGCCAGAAAATCATGAAACCGAGGATCATGGCGACGATCCACGCGGGTTTGCCCCGCTGGTCGAGCCAGAACTCGGCACGGCGCAGCCAGCCGGGGTTGGCGGGCTGGGTGTAGTGCTGCGAGGCGGCGGTCATGGGTCGTGTCCTTTCGGTTCGGTGTGATGTGAATGGTCTTCACATTACCGAAGATCGGTATTCGCCCGGCCCCCTTCAAGGGGTGATGTGAAAGGTTTTTACATTTTTCGCGCGGGGCGGTTTGATGCGCTGTCCGCCACGAGGGGCCTTGGAGCCTAGACGGTCCGTGCCACCCAGTCCGAAACGGCCGCCGCGGCGCGCGCGAGATTGTCCTCGTGGCTCTGCCCGCTCACGCTCTTGCGCGGCTTGAGGTCATGATTGCCGTCGTCGAGCCAGTCCAGGGCGATGCTCTCCGACAGCGCATAGCCCGTCACCTCTTCGCGCGTGCCGAAGGGATCGCGGGTGCCCTGGCAGATCAGCGCGGGCGTGCGCAGCGCCGCAAGGTGTTCCGTGCGCAGCCTTTCGGGCTTGCCGGTGGGATGGAACGGGTAACCGAGGCAAACCAGCCCGGCAATCTTGCCCGCCTTGAAGAGGTCGTCGGCAATGAGGCTCGCGACCCGCCCGCCCATGGACTTGCCGCCAATGAAGAGCGGACCATCGCAGGCTAGGGCCTCGATCGCCGCGCGGTATTCCTGCTGAAGCAGCTCGATCTTGGGCGGCGGGCGCTTGGAGCCGCCCGTGCGGCGCTGCGCCATGTAGCCGAACTCGAAGCGCGCGACCCGCAGCCCCTCGCGAGCCAGAAGCGCGGCCATCCGCGCCATGAAATCGCTGTCCATCGCCGCGCCAGCACCATGGGCGAGCAGCAGGGTCGGGCGGTCAGGCCCATCGCCGTCGATCAGGAACGCCATGCCGGTCACTCGGTGAACTCCGCCGCCACCGCACCGGTGAGTCCCGGCAGCACGTGGGCGTCGAGCGCAAAAAGGTGCCGCGGTGTGCCCGCCGCCGCCCAGACCTGCGCAAACTCCAGCAGCCGCGGATCGATCCAGGCCCGGATCGGCGTGAGGTGCCCGACCGGCGAAACGCCCCCGATGGCAAACCCGGTCTGCCCGCGGATCAGCGCCGCATCCGCCTTGCCCAGCGGCTCGCCCGCCAAGGCCGAGGCTTTCTCGGCGCAGACCCGGTTGCCGCCCGCGGTCAGGAACAGCACCGCCGCGCCGCTCTGCTCGGCGCGGAAGATGATCGACTTGGCGATCTGGTCGAGCGCGCAGCCCACCGAGTCGGCCGCCTCCCGCGCGGTGCGGGCGTTTTCCACCTCGAGGATCTCCACCGGCAGCCCGGCCTCTTCCAGCGCCGCGCGCACCCGTTTCAGGCTCTTGCTCATGATCGTCTCCCGTCTCTGTCGCCGCGAGGCATAGCCGCCCGCGCGGCGGCGCGGCAAGCCACCGCATGCCAGTTGGCATTGCACAAAGCGCGCAAGCGTGGCCATCTGCCGCCATGAACCTTGCCGATGCAATCACCCGACTGCCCCGCCCTTTCGAGCCCGCCCTCGGAGAAGAGGCCCGCGCCGCCGTGCCCTGGGCCTCGAACCCCATCGCCGAGCTGATCGAGGGGGCGGGCGGCTCCAGTCCCTATCTCGCGGGCCTGATCCGCAAGGAAAGCACCTGGCTCGAGGGCGCAGTAGATGCCCCGCAGGACGCGCTCGTGGCGCTCTTCGCGGCGCTGCGCGGCACCGAGGGCGACCCCGGCGTGCCGCTGCGCGAGGCCAAGCGCCGGGTTGCGCTGTTGGTCGGGCTGGCGGACCTTGGCGGCGCCTGGCCGCTGGAGCAGGTTACCGGCACTCTGACCGATTTCGCCGACCTCGCAACGCAGATTGCCCTGCGTGACGCGATCGCCCGCGAGGTGAAACGCGGCAAGCTGCCCGGCGCCACCGAGGACGACGTCGCCACCGCCGGCGGCATGGTGGTCTTTGCCATGGGCAAGATGGGCGCGGGGGAACTGAACTACAGCTCCGACATCGATCTCATATGTCTCTTCGACGAAACCCGCTTCGAGCGTGACGATTTCCACGAGGCCCGCGCGTCCTTCATCCGCGCCACGAAACGCATGAGTGCCACGCTCAACGACCTGACCGGCGAGGGCTACGTCTTCCGCACCGACCTACGGCTGCGCCCCGATCCCGCGGTCACCCCGGTCTGCATGGCAATGGAGGCCGCCGAGCGCTATTACGAGAGCCTTGGCCGCGCCTGGGAGCGCGCCGCCTGGATCAAGGCCCGGCCCTGCGCCGGGGACCCGGAGGCTGGCGCGCGTTTTCTTGAGTCTCTGCGGCCATTCGTGTGGCGCAAGCACCTCGACTTCGCCGCGATCAAGGATGCCCACGACATGCGCTTGCGCTATCGCGAGACCAAGGGGCTCTCGGGGCCGATCACCCTGCCGGGGCACAACATGAAGCTGGGCCGCGGCGGCATCCGCGAGATCGAGTTCTTCACCCAGACCCGCCAGATCATCGCCGGGGGCCGGGATCCGCGCCTCAGGGTGCGCGGAACGGTGCCGGGGCTGCAGGTGCTGGCCGAGACCGGCTGGGTGCCGCAGCCGGTCACCGAGACGCTGACGGAGCACTACCGCGCGCACCGCGAGATCGAGCACCGCATCCAGATGGTGCAGGACGCCCAGACCCACGCGCTGCCCGGCAGCGAGGAAGGGTTTGCCCGGCTCGCCGCCCTCTGCGGGCGCGATCTGACCGAGCTGAAGTCCGACCTGGAGGCTCGGCTCGAGGAGGTGCACGAGCTGACCGAGGGCTTCTTTGCCCCCGAAAGCCGTGGCGAGCCCGTCGCCGCCTCGCCGCTGGAGGACAGCCCGCTGGTGGCGCGCTGGCCAAGCTACCCGGCGCTGCGTTCGAACCGCGCGGTGGAGATCTTCAACCGCCTGCGCCCCGAGATCCTCAATCGCCTCGCCCGCGCCGCCCGCCCCGAGGAGGCGCTGACCGCCTTCGACGGCTTTCTGGCCGGGCTGCCGGCGGGGGTGCAGCTCTTCTCGCTTTTCGAGGCCAACCCGCAGCTTGTCGATCTGCTGGTCGACATCGTCTCGGTCTCGCCCGAGCTGGCGCTGCACCTGTCGCGCAACGCCCAGGTCTTCGACGCGGTAATCGGCGGCGATTTCTTTGCCCCCTGGCCGGGGGTGACGGCGCTGACGGTCGATCTCGCAGAGGTGCTCTCGCGCGAAGAGGACTACGAGCGCCAGCTTGATTTGGCGCGGCGCTGGCAGCACGAGTGGCACTTCCGCATCGGCGTGCACTTGCTGCGCGGAATCTCGGAGCCGCAGGAAGCGGGCAAGCACTACGCCGAGCTGGCCGAGGCGACGCTCGCCGCGCTGGCTCCGGTCGTGCAGGCCGAATTCGCTCGCAAGCATGGCGACGCCCCGGGCCGTGGTGCGGTGGTGGTGGGCATGGGCAGTCTGGGGGCGGGGCGGCTGCACGCGCATTCCGACCTCGACCTTATCGTGATCTATGACGCGGATGGCATCGATGCCTCCGAAGGCAAGCGGCCGCTGCCCTCGCGCACCTATTACGCCCGGCTGACCCAGGCGCTGATCACCGCGATGACGGCGCCCATGGCCGAGGGCAAGCTCTACGAGATCGACATGCGCCTGCGCCCTTCGGGCAACCAGGGGCCGGTGGCGACCTCGCTCGCCGCCTTCACCGAGTACCAGCGCACGGGCGCCTGGGTCTGGGAGCACCTGGCGCTGACCCGCGCACGGGTGGTGGCAGGCCCGGCGGATCTCGCGGCCGAGGTCGAGGCGTGGCGGCACGAGCTGCTGGCCGGACCGCACGACCGGGGCAAGGTGCTGGGAGAGCTGTCGAAGATGCGCGCCCGTATTGCCGCCGCAAAGGGCAGCGGCGATCCTTGGGATCCGAAGCTCGGGCAGGGGCGGATGCAGGATATCGAGCTGGTCGGTCAGGCCGGTGCGCTGCTCTCGGGGCAGGCACCGCGGCGCACGGCGCGCGGCCTTGCGGCGGCAGCGCAGGAGGGCTGGCTGAGCCGCGCCGAGGCCGACCACCTCGCCGCCACCTATCGCCTCTGCTGGGCGCTGCAGATCGGCGCGCGGTTGATCACCGAGGGTCGGCTCGACCCCGGCCAACTGGGCGCGGGCGGCTGCAGCTTCCTCACCAGCCTCGCCGGGGTCGACGGACCGGAGGCCCTGCGCGCGAAACTGGACGAGATGGCCAGCCGCGCCGCCGAGATCATCAGTGCCGCCCTACCGGTGCCGGCGGAATGAAGGGCGACGCGCTCGATCCCAAGGCGCTGATCGCCGAGGCCTACCGGATCGAGGGCATCAGCCTCGAGGAGTGCCGCACGATCTTTCTGGACTGGGCGCTGTCGCTGCCCGAGGGAGCGGATCCGCGGGCCGCGCTCGACAGGCTGCTCGCGCGCCATGGCACGCCGGGGCACCCGATGACGCAGGTCATGACCGAGGGCCGCGCAGTTGCTTTGCCGCGCCGCCGCGGAGGCCGCGCGGCACGGCGGTTGTGAGCGCAGGGGTCCCGGGAGCGCCTGAGGCGCGCGTATCTGGAAAGAGAAGCAGCCGCAGGCCGGGGGCAGCGCGCCCCCCGGCAGCGCCGCGCTCAGCGCGGCAGCGCCGCCGCTTCGCGCGCCAGCGCGACGATGCCGTCCCAGTCCCCGGCCTGCATCAGCTCTTTCGGGGCCACCCACGACCCGCCGCAGCAGAGCACGTTCTTGAGAGTGAGG
This sequence comes from Alloyangia pacifica, assembly GCF_003111685.1. Classification (NCBI taxonomy): domain Bacteria; kingdom Pseudomonadati; phylum Pseudomonadota; class Alphaproteobacteria; order Rhodobacterales; family Roseobacteraceae; genus Alloyangia; species Alloyangia pacifica. Next base: position 733,149 of record NZ_CP022190.1, read on the forward strand.
TAGTCGCCGATGTTCTTCATGCTGACGCCGCCGGTGGGGCAGAAGCGCACCTGGGGAATTGGCGCGCCGATCGCCTTCAGAGCCGGGGCGCCGCCATTGGCCTCGGCGGGGAAGAATTTCTGCACGGTATAGCCGCGCTCGAGCAGGGCCATCGCCTCGGAGGCGGTGGCGGCGCCGGGCAGCAGCGGCAGCTCGGCGGCCTCGCAGGCGTCGAGCAGCCGGTCCGTGGCGCCCGGCGAGACGCCGAACTTGGCGCCCGCCGCGACCGCGGCCTCGACATCCGCAGGGGTGAGCAGCGTGCCCGCTCCGACGACGCCGCCCTCGACCTGCGCCATCTCGCGGATCGCGTCCAGCGCCACAGGGGTGCGCAGGGTTACCTCCAAGACTGGCAGTCCGCCTGCGACCAGCGCCTCGGCCAGCGGGCGGGCATGGGCGAGATCGTCGATCACCAGAACCGGGATCACCGGGGCGAGCTTGCAGAGGGCTTCGTTGGCGCGGCTGGCATCCTGGGGGGTCATGGGCGGGGCCTTTGTCTGGGTGTCATTGGGACCGGAGCGGTCGCGTCAGGGTTATTTTCGAAATGCCGGAAGGGCAAGCGCGGCAGGCGGTCAGACGACAACCGCCGCGCCATTCGAGGCCAGCCCGACGTTCCGGCGGAAGGCCTCGAAGAGCTCGCGGCCGACGCCATGGCCGTTGCCCGTGAGGTCGGCGGTGACCGCCTCGCGGTCCTCGAAGCCCTCGGTCAGGCATTGCAGCGTGCCGGTGGTGGCATCGAGCCGGACGATGTCGCCATCGCGCAGCTTGGCGAGCGGGCCGCCGTCTGCGGCCTCGGGGCACACGTGGATGGCTGAGGGCACCTTGCCTGACGCGCCCGACATCCGCCCGTCGGTGACCAGCGCCACCTTCAGGCCGCGATCCTGCAGCACGGCGAGGGTCGGCGTCAGGCTGTGCAGCTCGGGCATGCCGTTCGACTTCGGCCCCTGGAAGCGCACGACGACGATGGTGTCCGAGGTGAACTCGCCGGCCTTGAAGGCGTCTTTCACCTGCGACTGATCGTGGAAGATGCGCACCGGCGCCTCGACTACGTGGTGCTCGGGCTTCACCGCCGAGATCTTCATGATGCCGTGGCCGAGATTGCCGATCATCTGCTTGAGCCCGCCGGATTTCTGGAACGGGTCCGAGGCGGGGCGGAGGATCTTGTCGTTCTGGCTCTCGCGCGGGGTGTCCTCGTAGACGATGGCGCCATCCCTGAGCTTCGGTTCCTGCGTGTAGAGGTGCATGCCGTCGCCCGCGACCGTCTTGACGTCCTCGTGCATGAGGCCCGCGTCGAGCAGCTCGCCGATCATGTACTGCAGCCCGCCCGCGGCGTGGAAGTGGTTCACGTCCGCAAGCCCGTTGGGATAGACCTTGGCCATCAGCGGCACCGCTTGCGAGATCTGGTCGAAGTCTGACAGCTCGAGCGCCACGCCCGCGGCGCGCGCCATGGCCGGCAGGTGCAGCACGAGGTTGGTCGACCCGCCGGTGGCCATGAGGCCGACGATGCCGTTGACGAAGGCCTTGGCGTCGAGAACGTCGCAGACCGGACGGTACTCATTGCCGAGCGCGGTGATCGCCAGCGCGCGTTTCGCCCCGGCCTCGGTCAGCGCGTCGCGCAGCGGGGTGTTGGGGTTGATGAAGGAGCTGCCCGGCAGGTGCAGACCCATGAACTCCATCAGCATCTGGTTGGAATTTGCGGTGCCGTAGAAGGTGCAGGTGCCGGGGCCGTGATAGCTCTTCATCTCGGCTTCCATCAGCTTGTCGCGGCCGACCTCGCCGGTGGCGTATTGCTGGCGGACCTTGGCCTTCTCGTCGTTGGGCAGGCCGCTGGTCATCGGGCCGGCGGGCAGGAAGAGGCCGGGGATGTAGCCGAAGGTGGCCGCGGCGATGACGAGGCCGGGCACGATCTTGTCGCAGACGCCGAGGTAGACGGCGGCGTCATAGGTGTTGTGCGAGAGCGAAACCCCGGCGGCCAGCGCGATCACGTCGCGCGAGAAGAGCGAGAGCTCCATGCCGACCTGGCCCTGCGTGACCCCGTCGCACATGGCCGGAACGCCGCCCGCCACCTGCGCCGTGCCGCCGACCGAGCGCGCCGCGGTGCGCAGCAGCTCGGGGTAGCGCTCATAGGGTTGGTGGGCCGAGAGCATGTCGTTGTAGGCGGTGACGATGCCGAGGTTCGGCGCGCGGCCCGTCGCCAGGGCCTGCTGGTCCTGCCCGGTGGCAGCATAGGCGTGCGCCTGGTTGCCGCAGGTGAGATGGGCGCGGCGCGGACCTTCCTCGGCGGCGCGGCGCATCCTGTCGAGATAGGTGCCTCGGAGGTTTTCCGAGCGCGCCTCGATCTCGGCGGTGACCTTGGCGATGGTGGCGTTGAGCGACATGAGAGGGGCTCCTTTCGCTGTCCGGGGTCGGCCCGGTCTGGCGTCCTTGCGCAGCATGTAGCTCAGTTAGCGCTATCAGTAAAGATGCTAGGGTTGGGCGGACGGCCGCGCAGAGGGGAACGCGTGAAATTGGGGCAGCGCGTCGCGGCAGTGGACAAGAACGGGCCGCGTTCCCCTCGCGCGACGTTATCGGGCGGTCGGTGCGGCGCCTGCGCCAGTCTCAGTTCGGGACGGGGGATTGGAAGCGCGCGTCCATGCGGTCGTGGAACGGGAAGCTCTCGAACCAGGGCTGCGCCTCGATCAGCACCCGGCAGAAAGAAGGGCGCATGAGGAGCCGCTCGAAGTAGCCGTCGAGCGCGGTCTGCCCGGGCTCGAAGGGCTGCAGGATGCGCGCAAAGAAGAGCGCGGGCGCGGCGGAACAATCGGCGAGCGAGAAGTCGTCCCCGGCGGCCCAGAGCCGCCCCGTCATGTGCTGCTCGATTATCACGTAGGCCTGACGCAGCTGCTCTTTGGCCTCTGCGACTCCCAGGTGATCCTTCTGATCCTCGGGGCGGAAACTGTCGAAGACGATCTTCTGCATCGGCCCCTGCACGTAGAGGTCGAAGAACCGGTCCCACAGCCGCGCCTGCAGGCAGGAGTCGGGATCGGCGGGGAGCAACCGTTGCGGACCGGGGCAGACCCGCTCCAGGTAGTCGATGATGATCGTCGCCTCGGGCAGGATCAGGTTCCGCTCGGCGTCATGCAGTACCGGCAGCTTGCCGACCGGCCAGAGACCGTGGAGTCGGGCGTGCTGGGCCGGATCGCCGAGATCCACCGTGACGGTCTCCAAGTCGGTCCCTGTTTCGTAGAGCGCGATCAGGACCTTGTGGCAATAAGAGGCAAGCGGATGGGAATAGAGCGTCAGTCTCATGGCGGCCCTCTTCTCGGATCGGTTGGACGATTCTCGGGCCTTGCGGCGTGTGTGGCAAGTCTTCTTGACCCCTCTTGCATGGCGGGGCTGCAAAGCGCGGCTGCGAAGATGCTTTCCAAGGCACCCGCGCGGCGCTAAAGGGGCAAGATGACACAGCCCGATCTCCCCACCGTCCGTCTCCTTCCCAAGGCCAAACCGCAGGCGCTGCGCCGTGGTTACCCGTGGGTCTATGCAAACGAGTTGGTGGTTGACCGCCGGACCCGGAACCTTGCCGCCGGCACCGTTGCGCGGCTCGAGGACAACGACCGCAAGCTGCTCGGGCTGGTGGGCGTGACACCCAGCTCGAAGATCATCTGCCGGATGCTCGACCGCGACCCCGAAGCCATGATCGACAAAGCCTGGCTCGCCGCCAAGCTGACCCGTGCGCTGGAACTGCGCGAGCGGCTGTTCCCGGCGCCCTACTACCGGCTGGTCCACGCCGAGGCTGACGGGCTGCCCGGCGTGATCATCGACCGTTTCGGCGACACCGCGGTGATCCAGCCGAATGCCGCCTGGGCCGAGCTCTTGCTGCCCGAGTTGGCCGAGGCGCTCGCCGAGGTCTCGGGCGTCACGAACATCCTCAAGAACGCCGGCGGCCGGGGCCGCCAGCTGGAGGGGCTCGACGATCAGGATGCGGTGCTGCTGGGCCAGGCGCCCGAGGCGCCGCTGCCGGTCGAGATGAACGGCGCGACCTACATGGCCGATCTCACCGGCGGCCAGAAGACCGGCCTTTTCTACGACCAGCGCCCGAACCACGGCTTCGCCGCGCGGCTGGCGAGCGGGCAAAGGATGCTCGACGTCTTCTCCCACGTCGGGGGCTTCGCCCTGGCGGCGCTGGCGGGCGGCGCGGCGAGTGCGCTTTCGGTCGACGGCTCGGCTTCGGCGCTGGCATTGGCCGAGGAAGGCGCGAGGCGCATGGGCGCGGCAGAGCGCTTCGCCACACGCCAGGGCGACGCGTTCGACACGCTCGAGGCATTGGGGACCGAGGGCGAGCGCTTCGGCCTCGTGGTCTGCGACCCTCCCGCCTTCGCCCCGGCCAAACCCGCGCTGGAAGCAGGTCTGCGCGCGTATGAGAAGGTCGCGCGGCTCTCGGCACCGCTGGTCGAAGAGGGCGGCTACCTGGTGCTCTGCTCGTGCTCGCACGCGGCGGATCTCTCGAGCTTCACCGGCGCCTGCCTGCGCGGCATCGGCCGGGCCGGGCGCCGGGCGCAGCTCTTGCACACCGGCTTTGCCGGGCCGGATCACCCGCTGCTGCCGCAGCTGGCGGAATCGGGCTACCTGAAGGCGTTGGTGTTCCGCCTGTGAAGGTGCTTCTGGACACCTGCGTCATCTACCCCACGGTGATGCGCGAGGTGCTCCTTGGCGTCGCGGCGCAGGGGCTCTTCCAGCCGCTGTGGTCCGCGCGCATCCTGGAAGAATGGGCGCTCGCGGCGCGCAAGCTCGGCCCGATGGGCGAGATGCAGGCGCGCGGTGAGATCGCCCAGGTGCGCGCCGCCTGGCCGGGGGCGGAGGTGCGCTACCAGCCCGCCCTTGAAGACCGGCTCTGGCTGCCCGACCCGGCGGACCTGCATGTGCTGGCGGCGGCCATCTCGGCAAGCGCCGACCTCATCGTCACCGAGAACGCCAAGGATTTCCCGCGCAACATCCTCGCCGAGGAGGGCCTCTCGCGTGTGGATGCCGACGGCTTCCTGCGCGGTCTCTGCGAGGCGAACCCGGGCAAGGTCAAAGATGCCTGCGAGGCGGTCCTCGCCGAGGCGCGGCGGCTCTCGGGCGAGGACTGGACCCTGCGCGGGCTTCTGAAAAAGGCGCGGCTGCCGCGGCTCGGCAAGGCGCTCGAGGCCGCCGGCTGAGCGCTTACGCGTCGGCCTTCATCTCCGGCACGTTCGGCGTATCTTCTTCGCGCTTGGCCTTTGTGGACCAGATCCGATCGCGCGCCGGCGTCGGCAACGGCTTGCGGTTCTGGCCGAGGTGGATGTGCACTTTCCCGATGAAATAGGCCGAGACCGGTGCCGTCATGAACAGGAAGGCAATGATCAACAGCTCGTGGTAGGATGGCGCGCCGGAGGCAAAGGCAAAGAGCACCGAGGCCAGCAGGATCGAACCCACCCCCAGCGTCGAAGCCTTGGTCGGCGCATGCAGCCGGGCCATGGGCGCCTGCAGTTTCAGCAGGCCGATCGAGCCCACCAAAGTGAACAGCCCGCCGATGACCAGCGCCGCGGCAATGACGATATCGAGGATGTCGTGGCTCATTCGATGATGTCTCCTCTCAGCACGAAGCGCGCCACGGCGACGGTCGAAATGAAGCCGAGCATGGCGATGATCATAGCGGCCTCGAAGTAGATCTGCGTTGCCCCGGCGATGCCCACGAGGATGATCAGCGCTACGGCGTTGATCGACAGCGTGTCGAGCGCGAGGATGCGGTCGCCGCTCCGCGGGCCCTTCACCAGCCGGATCATCGTCAGCAGCAACGACAGGCTCACGGCGGCAAAGGCGAAGATGAGCGCATAGGTGACAATCATTCGAAAATCTCCTTCAGGCGGCGTTCGTAGCGGGATTTGATCTTGCGAGCGACCTTCTCTGGGTCCTCGGCATGCAGGGCGTGCACCAGCAGCGCGTGGCCCTCGTCCGAGAGGTCGACCGAGACCGTGCCCGGCGTCAGGGTGATGGTCCCCGCGAGCGCGGTGATCGCCTCGGGGGTGCGGATGTCGAGCGGGATGTTCACCCAGGCCGAGCGGATGTTGCGGTTGGGCTTGAAGAGCACGATCAGCGCCACGGTGACATTGGCCGTGATGATGTCCCAGGCGACGATCAGCCCATAGGGGATGAGCCTCCACGGCCGTGTCACCTGCGGCCGGTTCGGCCAGTACGCGGCTGTGGCGAAGGGCAGAAGCACGCCGAGGATGATCCCGAAAACAAGGCTGTTGATCGAGGGCTCGTTCGCCAGCAACTGCCAGATGATCACCAGCGCAACCGACAGCAGCGGGTGCGGAAAGAGCCTTTGCATGAAACGTGCGGCCATCACTGTCCTCCCAATGCGTCGTCGGTGGTTGCCTCGGTGCCGGGCTCATGGGACTCGTCGGCGGGCAGTTCGTGGCCGCCGGCGTTGGTCTCATGGGGGTCGGCGTGGTCGTCGCCGTGCTTCTCGATCTCCTTGCCCGGCGTCTCGAGCACGGTGGAGATATAGGGCTGCGGCGCAAAGAGTTGCGCGGCGGTGGCGTCGAGTTGCCGGGTCACCGGGCCGGCGAAGACGGTCAGCGCCACCAGCAGGCTTACCAGCACTCCGATGGCCAGCATCGGCAGCGGCTGGTTGCCGCCCGTGGGATCGTGGATCTCACGCGCGCCCTGTGCGTCCTCGGGATCGTCCACCGAGCCGCATTGCTCGACCGCGAGCTGGTGCGGCTTCCAGAAGATCGTCGAGCCCGCGCGGGAAAAGCCCACCACGGCCACCAGCGACGAGCCCAGCACCACCGCCCAGACCCAGCCCATCAGCGCGCCGCCCTCGGCCGCCTCGAGGATCAGCAGCTTGCCGAGGAAGCCCGAGAGCGGCGGCAGGCCCGTCATGGCGATGGAGGCGATGAAGAAGAGCCCCGCGACCAATGCGCCCCCGGCCATGGGCAGCGCTGCCGTGAGCTCTCCTGCGACGCTGCCGCGGCGCTCGCGGATCACGTCGACGACGAGAAAGAGCGCCGCCGTCGCCAGCGTCGAATGCAGCGCGTAGTAAAGTGCCGCCGAAATACCCGCCGGGGTGAACTGCGCCACCGAGGCCAGCAGCATTCCCATCGAGCCGATCACCGAAAAGGCGACCAGCCGCCCGATCTCGCGCGTGCCGAGCACCCCGATCATGCCAATCGCGAGGGTGATCAGCGCCAGCGGCAGCAGCCATTCCTCGTGTGCGCCCGACATAAGAGGCAACGAGGGCGGGAAGATCATCGTATAGACGCGGATGATGCCATAGGCACCGACCTTGGTCATGATGGCAAAGAGCGCGGCGACGGGGGCCGGGGCCTCGGCATAGCTCGAGGGCAGCCAGAAGTGCAGCGGCAGAAGCGCCGCCTTGATCGCGAAGACCAGCAGCAGCAGCACGGCCGCGACGCGCAGCCCGGCGGAGTTCTCCACGTTTGCCGCGGCCACGCGCTGCGCCAGGTCCGCCATGTTGAGCGTGCCGGCCTGCGCGTAGAGCGTGCCGAGCGCGAAGAGGAAGAGCGTCGAGCCCAGCAGGTTGTAGAGCATGTACTGCACGCCCGCCCGGGTCCGCGTCGCGCCGCCCGAATGGACCATGAGCCCGTAGGAGGCAATCAGCAGGACCTCGAAGAAGACGAAGAGGTTGAAGGCATCGCCGGTGAGGAAGGCGCCCATGATGCCCATGATCTGGAACTGGAAGAGCGCGTGAAAATGCTGTCCGCGGCGGTCCCACCCCGAGCCGATCGCATAGATCAGCACCGGCAGCGCGAGCACCGCCGTCAGCAGCACCATGGTCGTCGCCAGCCGGTCCGCCACCAGCACGATGCCAAAGGGCGCCTGCCAGTTGCCGAGCTGGTAGATCGTCACCGTGCCATCGCTGGCCTGTATGTAAAGACCGATGGCGATGGCAAGCGTGGCCACCAGCGAGGCGACCGAGAAGATCCGCTGCAGGGTTTCGTGGAAGCGCGCGGCAAGCACGATGATGGCGGCCATCATGGCCGGCAGCAGCACGGGGGCGATAATCCAGTGCATCATGCGCGGGACTCCTTCTCGTCGCCCTGTCTTGCGTCAGGGTCTTCTCCGGCGCGGCGCTCGCGGGCCAGGTCCCGCGCCTCGTCCACGTGGTCATCATTGGCGTTGAGGTAGGAGGCCAGCGCGATCATCACCACCACGGCGGTCATGCCGAAGGAGATCACGATGGCCGTCAGCACCAGCGCCTGCGGCAGCGGGTCGGTGTAGCTCGTCACGTCGTCGCGCAGGATCGGCGGCTGGTTGATCACCAACCGTCCAGAGGCGAAGAGGAAGAGGTTCACGGCGTAGGTCAGCAGCGAGGTGCCGATGATCACGGGGAAGGTGCGCAGCCGCATCACCATGTAGATGCCCGCGGCGGTCAGCACGCCGATGGTGGTCGCTATGAGAAATTCCATGGATCAGGCCCCCTCGTTTTCGATATCGCGCGAGGGGTCGATGTCCATCGCATGCTCGCTGGGCTCGTCGCCGGAGCGACGTGCCATCCGCGAGAAGCTCTCGAGCGACAGCAGTACGGCGCCGACCACCGCGAGGAAGACCCCGAGATCGAAGGCCATGGCCGAGGCAAGCTCGAACTTCTCCAGCCCCGGCAGCGTCACGTAGCCGAAGGTCGAGGTCAGGAAGGGTTTCCCGAAGAGCCAGGCGCCGATGCCGGTGAGCCCGGCGATCAGCACGCCCGCGCCGATCACCCCGTGGTAGGGGTAGCGCTGGCGCTCGTTGGCCCATGCGAAGCCCGAGGCCATGTACTGCATGACCACGGCGATCGACACCACGAGACCCGCGACGAAGCCGCCGCCCGGTTCGTTGTGACCGCGCAGGAAGATATAGGCGCCGACCATCAGCACCACCGGCAGGATCAGCCGGGTGACCACCACCATCATCAGCGGGTGGGCGTCTCCGGCCTGCTCCCGGTCCGGCACGCGGTTGAGCAGGCGCGCGCGCACCGGCCCGGTCAGCAGTGCTTCGGTCACCGCGTAGATCACCAGCGCGGCGATGCCGAGCACGATGATTTCGCCAAAGGTATCATAGCCCCGGAAGTCCACGAGGATCACGTTGACCACGTTGGTCCCGCCGCCGCCGTCGTAGGAGTTGTCGAGCATGTAGTCCGAGATCGTCCCCATCGCGAAATCGCGGCGCAGGATGGCGTAGGTGAGCCCCGCGGTGCCGAGGCCGGCCACGACCGCGAGCATCCCATCGCGCATCCGGCGCGAGATCGGAGACTCGATGGGCGTGGTGTTGGGCAGGAAGTTCAGCGCCAGCAACAGCAGGATGATCGTCACCACCTCGACCGAGATCTGCGTCAGCGCAAGATCCGGCGCCGAAAGGTAGTTGAAGGCGATCGACACCATGGTGCCGATGACCCCCATCAGGATCAGCGCCGTCAGGCGGTTGCGATGGAAGACCACGATGAGCCCGGTGGCGCTGACGATGAGGATCCAGCCCGCCAGCGGCAGCGGCTGGATCGGCAGCATCTCGCGCGTCACCGGCCCCAGCGTGCCGGTGAACCAGGCGTGGGCGGCCACCACCAGCACGGTCACGGTGAAGACCGATGCGTAGCGCGAGAAGCTGCCGTTGTTCAGCCCGCCCGTGAGGCGCTCCGCGCCGCGGGCACAGAGACCAATGAGGGCGTCGAAGATCTGCTTGGCCTCGGGGCGCGGCGCGGCGTCCCAGCCCCTGAGCAGCGGGGTGAAGAGCGCGAGCAGGATCAGGCCGCCGACGGTGGCGATGATTGACATGATCAGCGCCGGGGTGACTCCGTGCCAGAGCGCGAGATGCGCGCCGGGAACCTCGGCGACGTCTCCGATCACCGCGGCGGTCACCAGTTTGACCACCGGTTCCGCGAGGAAGGGCAGACAGCCCACGACGACCACGATCAGCCCGAGGAAGGCAGGCGGCCCCCACATGCCGAAGTTCGGGTCGTGCGGCGTGTGCGGATAGTCGTCACGGGTCTTGCCGAGGAAAGCATGCGCGATGAAGCGGAAGCTGTAGGCGGCCGAGAAGATCGCCCCAAGGGTCGCCAGCACAGGCACCAGCCAGTGCGAGCCGAAAAGAACGGTGTGCGAGGCTTCCTCGAGGAACATTTCTTTGGACAGGAAGCCATTGAACAGAGGGATGCCCGCCATGGCCAATGCGCCGACGATGGCGATGGTCGCGGTCACCGGCATCAGGTGGCGCAGCCCGCCGAGGCGGCGGATGTCTCGGGTGTGCGCCTCGTGGTCGACAATGCCCGCGCTCATGAAGAGCGAGCACTTGAAGGCCGCATGGTTGAGGATGTGGAACACCGCTGCCATTGCACCGTAGGCCGTGCCTGTGCCGAGAAGCATGGTGATGAGGCCAAGGTGCGAGACCGTCGAGAAGGCCAGCAAAGCCTTGAGGTCATGCTTGAAAAGACCGATCACGGCGCCAAGGACCATGGTGATCAGACCCGCCGAGGTGACAATCCAGAACCACTCCTGCGTGCCCGAGAGTGCCGGCCAGAGCCGCGCCATCAGGAAGATGCCCGCCTTCACCATGGTCGCCGAGTGCAGGTAGGACGAGACCGGCGTGGGGGCCGCCATGGCGTGCGGCAACCAGAAGTGGAAGGGGAACTGCGCCGACTTGGTGAAGCAGCCGAGCAGGATCAGCAGCAACGCCGGGACATAATAGGGCGAGGCCTGGATCACGTCGCGCCGCGCGAGGATCTCGGTGATCTCGTAGGTGCCCGCCGCCGAGCCCAGCAGCAGCATGCCCCCGATCAGCGCCAGACCGCCCATGCCGGTCACGGTGAGCGCCATGCGCGCGCCCTGGCGGCCCTCGGGCAGGTGCTTCCAGAAGCCGATCAGCAGGAAGGACGACAACGAGGTGAGCTCCCAGAAGATCAGCAGCAGGAGGATGTTGTTCGACAGGACGATCCCAACCATCGCGCCCTGGAAGAGCAGCAGGTAGGTGTAGAACTCGCCCATGTTGTCATCGCGCGTCAGGTAATAGCGCGCGTAGATGATCACCAGCGCCCCGATCCCGAGGATCAGCGCTGCGAACATCATCCCCAACCCGTCGAGGAAGAGCGTCACGTTCAGCCCGATCGCGGGCAGCCATTCCACCGAGGCGGTGACCGTCTCGCCGGCCCAGATCGCGGGCAGGTGGGTGACCAGCCCCAGCAGCGCGGCGAAGGTGACGAAGAGAGTCGTCATCCCGCAGGCGCGTCGACCGGCCTGAATCATCAGGCCGGGCAGCAGGGCTCCGAGGAACGGTAGGAGCGCAATGATGAAAAGTGACATGGAACTCCCTGATCGTCGTTGGCGGCGTCGAGAGAAGGCAGCCGATTTCACACCATATCACAACCCGAAAACGGCCATACTGACGTTAATTTCAGGAAAGTTAGCCGAATTCTAACGGTAATGTCAGGTCGAAATATTCGAGCCAAGTATTGCGATTGTTACTTGGGGTTACTATAGGCGTGAAGTTCTTAAGGTAGAGTGGCGGATACACGAGCAACCTAAGGTATATTGGACTATGTGCGTATTTGACGCAGCCGGGCGCGCGCCGACTCCGGTGGTTTCCGGGCCGGTTTTCTGCTTTGGACCCTGCCGCCGAGCCGCATGTGCCCTGCGCGGCATCGGCTGAGACCGTCACCCGGCCCGGTCCTCTGGGCCCTTCTCCTTGTCTGGCGCTTTTCGGGCTGCTAGTCGGACGTGTAAGCTCAATCCCCGACGCTTTTACTTCGGGAACAACGCGAGGCAGGCAGCAGTGGCGCACCCCCGTTTGGAGATCCGGAACCTCGTGCGGCGGTTCGAGGGGCGCGCCGTCGTCGATGACGTCTCGCTGACCATCGAGCCGGGACATGTGACCTGCCTTCTGGGACCCTCGGGCTGCGGCAAGTCGACGACGTTGCGGATGATCGCCGGGGTCGACATGCAGGACAGCGGCGCGATCTTTGTCGACGGCAAGCTGATCTGCGACACGGTCTTCCGCGTCCCCCCCGAGCGCCGCGCCATCGGCCTGATGTTCCAGGATTTCGCGCTCTTTCCGCACCTTTCGGTGGGCGAGAATGTCGCCTTCGGTCTCAAGGGCGCCGCCAGCGCCAAGAAGGGCCGCGCGGTGGAACTGCTCGATCGGGTGGGGCTGGCGCATTTCGTCGACGAATACCCGCATCAACTCTCGGGCGGCGAGCAGCAGCGCGTGGCGTTGGCCCGCGCGCTGGCGCCCAAGCCACGCATCATGCTGATGGACGAGCCCTTCTCCGGTCTCGACAACCGCCTGCGTGACGGTATCCGCGACGAGACGCTGGCGGTGCTGAAGGAAGAGGGCACCTCGGTCCTGCTTGTCACCCACGAGCCCGAAGAGGCCATGCGCATGGCCGACGAGATTGCCCTGATGCGCGACGGCAAGATCGTCCAGCGCGGCGCGCCCTACAATATATACAACGCCCCGGCGGACAAGGCCTCTGTTGCATTCTTCAGTGATATCAACTCTCTGCGTGGAAAGGTTCAGGGAGCGCTGGCGGATACGCCCTTTGGTCCCTTCCTCGCTCCAGGCGTGCCCGACGGGGGCGAGGTCGACATCGTTTTCCGCCCGCAGCACGTCGGCATCGACTTCGATCGCGGCGGGCGCGGCCCCAATCCGACGCAGATGGCCGGCACCCCGGCGCGCGGCGTGGTGGAGCGGGCGCGCTTCATGGGCTCGGAGAGCCTCGTCGAATTCCGTATGGATTTCGACGGCGGCACGATCCGCGCGACGGTGCCCAATGTCTTCCTGCCGAAACCCGGCACGCCACTCTGGCTGACCGTGCGCCGCGACCGCTGCTTTGTCTTCCCGGCCCGGGACTGACTCTCAGGCCAGCGCCGCCAGCGAGAGCAGCGACAGCGCGCTTGTCCAGATCGTGACCGCCGCGATCCGGTCGGTGCGGATGCCATGCAGCAGCGCCAGCGCAAAGGCCATGGCACCCGACGGCCCGGCTGCCAGCAGCGAGACCTGCGCCTGCCACAGATCGCTCGCTCCGGCGAGCCAGACCGCCAGCGCAACCAGCAGCGGGAAGCCGACCAGCTTCAGGGCCGCGTAGGTCGTCACCACCGCCGAGGGCCGCAGGCTCTGCCCCGAGAGAAGCACGCCGAGCGCGAAGAGCACCAGCGGCGCGGTCGCCGCCCCGGCGAAGCGGCAGGCGGTGAGGATCGGCTCGGGCAGCGTCAGGCCTGCGAGGTTGACCGCGACGCCGAGCAGGATGGCGCTCAGCGTGGGGTTCACCGCGAGCCGCCTCAGCGCCGGCAGCGGCCCGGCCGAGGGGCGGGCGATGAGGTCCGCGCTGATGATGAAGAAGGCAAAGGCGACGGCGGTGTCCCAGGCGACCACGGCGGTCACTGGCAGCGCTCCGTCCTCGCCGTAAAGCAGCAGCGCGATCGGCCGGATGTAGAGCAGCGAGTTGACGAAGACCACGCTCATCGCCAGCAGCCAGGCCTCGAGCGTCTCGCAGCCAAAGGCGCGACGGGCGAGCGCGTAGGAGGCGCCGAAGGCCAGCGCCTCGCAGGCGCCGTAAGTCAGCAGCGTGCGCAACTCGAAGTCGTCGAAGGGCACCGTCGCGATCACCAAGAAGATCAGCCCTGGCTGCATCACCATCAGCGCCACGCGGTTGGCCGAGGCTGCATCCTGCCGACCGAAGACCCCGCGGCGTCCGAGGAGGAAGCCGAGCGCCAGCAGCGCGAAAACCGGCAGGATATCATGGGTGAGGATGGTGAGCATGGGAGGTCTCGTTCGGGGCGCCCGCGTTGGGGGGCTGCGGCGCCGTGGGTCGGGCGGGCATCAGATCTGGGGGACGCCAGGAAAATGGCTGGCGCGCAAGGCGGGCAGGTTCATGTGGCGGCGGCGGAGGAGGCCGTGGTCCGAGAGCCTCTTGATGAGCTCGGGCGTGGCGGTGCAGACCTCGTTGTAGAAGCTGCGCAGGGCCGCTTCGCCGCCTTCCTTCTCGATCATTGCGAAGAGCGTGTTGAGGCTGACCGCACCCTCGCCGCGTGCCTGCGGCTTCAGCTCGGCGCGGTAGGAGCCCCTGGCCATCCGGAAACGGTAGGCCGAGAGGAAATGCGCCCAGTCGGCCGCGTGGAAGTGCCCGAGTTCGGTGTCTGGCAGCGGGTGCTCGCCGGGATTCAGCTGATCGCCGAGCCTCACGTTGTGGATGCGGATGTCGAGCCCCTCGGTACCGGGCCGGAAGAAGAGCTTGCCGGCCACATGGCTCAGGAATCCGCCCGAGAGATGTCGACCCCAGGTGGGAAAGCACGCTTCGGCAGCGCGCTGGCGGGCCGCCTGGTCAAGGGGGAAGGCCTTGAACTGGGTCTCGGCCTGGACCGGCGCAGCGGCAAGGGCTTCGACCGGGCGGACGCGGGCGCAGAGGCAGTCGCGGGGCAAATCCGCCAGTTGCTCGGCCAGGGGGCGGGCGGGCAAAAGGAATTCGTCGACGTCGACATGCGCCAGCCAGTCCAGCTCGGGCTTGCGGTTGTTCGCGTGCCGCGCGTTGCGGGTCTGCCGGACCTGGTGCGTCTCGGGGCGCTTGCCGCGCTTGGCCCACCAGGCAGCATCGGTGGTGACGACGCGCACCTTGGGGTGGGCCGACAGCGCCGCCGCCGCCGCGGGGTCGGCGTCATCGAGGTAGATATAGAGCCGCTGCGCGCCTTGCTCGAGGTGCCAAGCGGCGAAATCGAGGATTCGGGCCAGGGGCGCATTCGTGGTGGTGACGGTGCCCCAGCGGATCACGGCAGGGCTCCGAAGATGCGGTTCACGGCGGCATCGGGGTCGAAGGGGTGCTCCAGCAGCATGCCATGCGCAGCAAGCCGGTCGCGCAGCGCGGGCGTGTCGGCGCAGACTTCGTCGAAGAGTGCCCGCAGCCCGGCTTCGCCCTCTTCCTCCATGAGATAGCCGATCAGCTCGGCCTGTCCCATCTCCGGACGCTCCGAGCTTTTCCTGTAGGAGCCGAGGGTGCGGCGAAAGCCCAGGTCGGCGCGGAATTGCGCCCAGCTGCGCGCGTGCAGGTGGCCCAGCCAGACCTCGTCCAGCCGGTGGCGGTTGCTGGCCTCCGTGCCGCGGTATTTCAGCGTGTGGATGCCGAGCCTCGTGTCCTCTATGCCGGTGCGGGCAAAGACCTTGCCCGAGGTGTGGCTGAGGAAGCCGCCGTAGAGATGCGCTCCGAAGGTCGGATAGATCGCTTGCAGCACCGCCTTGGGCTGGCCGGCGTGCTTGTGGGTGAGCTTGAAGCGATGCGGCAGGCCATCCTCGCTTGCCAGCGCCTCGGCGGGAGCGACGCGCGCGACGGCGGCGGAAAGCGGGACTTCGCAGAGCAGCTCCGCCAGCGGCCGCTGCGGCAGCAGGACCTCATCGACGTCGATGTGACCAAGCCAGTGCACCCCCAACCCGTCCCGCAGGCTTTGCGTCGCATTATAGGCCTGCCGGACCTGATGCGCTTCGGGTCGGGCGCGGCCGCTGGCCTGCCAGTAGATCGCATCGCACTGGGTGACGCGGATCGCGGGGTGGCGCGTGAGGAAGGCCGCGGCCTCGGGATCGGGCGCATCGAGGTGGATGTGCAGCGCCGCGGCGCCCAGTTCGAGGTGATGCGCGGCAAAGCGGGCGATCTCGGGCAGCGGCGCGCGGATGGTCGAGGTCAGACCCCAGCGCAGCGTCTCGGACGTGAGCGCCCGATGGCTGGCAGGCACTGGAACGGGCGCGCCGTCTGTCTTTGCCCCATCGCGCCGGGCCTGCCGTTGGCGCATGGTCATCAGCCGGGAGAACACCGTCCGGTCGTCGGCGATTAGCATCTCGAGCAAGCGATGGGCGAGCGGCTGGATCACCGGGTCGCCCTCGGCCTCACGCCAGAGCCGCCCGATCATGTTCACGTCGAGCCCTCCGCTCGGCAGCGCGTAGCCGTCCATCTCAAGCGGCAGCGGGCCCGGTGCCTTGCCGTCGAGCGCAAAGGGGCGGTCGGCCATATGCCCCGAATAAAGCCGTTCGCTCTCGTAAAGCTTCATCGTGCCGAAAAGCGTGCTCAGCGCCAGCCCCACGGAGCGTTGCACGGCGCTCAGCCCGTGATCGCCGAAGGTGGTCACCGAGGACACCAGCCAGCGCGGGTCGAGCTGCTGTAAAAGCGCCGGGGCCTCTTCGGCCCAGAGCCGCTGGAACAGCCCCGGGGCGTGGGCGGGGAACACGCGCTTGCGCAGGTGCGCGATGAGCAGCGCGTTGAGAAATACCAGCTCCGACCGCCCAGTCAGCTCGCGCCGCAGCGCGTGGCGCTTCCGGTGATGGTTCGAACGGAAGGGCGGCGCCTCGGCAGGATCTGCATCTGGCTCGGAGACGATCTGCGCAGCCAGCCCGGCGAGCGGCGTGTCCATCGGTGGCAGCGCTTCGCCCGGCGCGAAATCGAGCGCGTCCCGGCGCCCCTCCATCTGGGTGAGAATGGCCGCGATTCCGCCGGGATAGGGGGGTGTCTTCTCTCCGCTCATGGCGCGGAGACTGGCGCCATCGCACGGTACAGGCAATCTCCCGCAGCCGCGCGGCGGCGCATGGATGGCCAGCGTCGCCTTTCCGCCACGGCCCGGCGGGGTCACTCCATGGCGAGGATCATGTTGCGCACCACCGGGTAGATCTCGGTCTCCCACCTGCGGCCGTTGAACACGCCGTAGTGCCCGACGTTGGCCTGCAGGTGATGGCGCTTGAGATGCGGGCGTAGCGACGCGCAGAGGTCATGCGCGGCCGAGGTCTGTCCGAGCCCGCAGATGTCGTCGCGGCCGCCCTCGACGGTGAGCAGCGCGGTGTGGCGGATCTTGCCAGGGTCGACCTTGCGGCCGCGGTAGCTCAGCGCGCCCGTGGCCAGTTCGGCCCTCTGGAAGATGCGCTCGATCGTCTCGATGTAGAACGCCTCTGTCAGGTCGAGCACGGCGAAATACTCGTCGTAGAACTCCTTGATCTTGTGTGCTTTCTCGGTCTCCCCGGCAAGGATGTGATCGTAAAGCTTCCGATGCGTCGCGCGGTGCCGGTCCATGTTCATAGACATGAAGGCCGTGAGCTGCACGAAGCCCGGGTAGACCTTGCGCCCGGCGCCGCCATAGCGCCAGGGGACCCGGGCGATCACATTGCGCTGGAACCATTCGATGGGTCTCTGGTTGGCCAGATCGTTGACCATCGTGGGGCTCTCGCGCACGTCCACCGGCCCGGCCATCAGCGTCATCGAGAGCGGCGTTGCCGGGTTGCGGTCCTCGGACATGACGGCGACCGCCGCCAGCGCCTGCACGCAAGGTTGGCAGACCGCGAGGATATGCGCCCCGGGGCCGATCTCCTCGAGAAAGCGGATGACGTAGGAGATATAGTCCTCGACACCGAAATCCCCTTCGGAAAGAGGCACATCTCGGGCGTTCTTCCAATCGGTGATAAAGACGTCATGGTCACGCAGCAACATCTTCACCGTGCCTGCCAGCAGCGTGGCGAAATGGCCCGAGAGCGGCGCGGTCACCAGCACCTTGGGCTGCGGCGTGTCCATGTCCTTGCGGAAATGCAGCAGCGTGCCAAAGGGCAGGTCGAGCGCGACCTCCTCGACCACCGGCACATCGCGATTGTCGACCCTCACTGATGAGAGGCCGAAGGCCGGGCGGTCGTGGCTCAGCCGGAATCGCGAGAGCATCTCCAGCGCCGCGGCGTTGTGGCGGGTCAGCTGGGCAAAAGGGCCGTTGAGGCGCGGCATGAAATAGAGGCCCTGCATCGCCGCCATGCGGAAAGGGGCGATAAAATCATCAAGTCCCTGGTATCCGGCGTAGAGCACGTCGTTTTCCCTTCCCTGCCTCGCGAAAAGGCTAGCCAGTTCGATGCGCCCGATGCGACAAGAAAATGAGGTCTCGCGTCGAGAGGCAGCACCGAGGGGCAGTCATGGCGGAAGCAACGCTCACCATTTCATCGAAGAACTACTCGTCCTGGTCGCTGCGCGGCTGGCTGCTCTGCCGCATGGCGAGGCTCGATTTCAGCGAGGAGATGGTCGATACCTCCGACGCCACCGCCCGGCAGGAATTGCTGCTGCTCTCGCCGACGGTGCGGGTGCCGCGGCTGATCCACGGGCGGGTGCAAGTCTGGGACACGCTGGCCATTGCTGAGTACCTGAACGAGATTTTTCCCGATGCCGGTCTCTACCCCGAGGATATCGCTGCGCGCTCGCATTGCCGCTCGATTTCGGGCGAGATGCACTCGGGATTTTACAACCTGTGCTCGGCGCTGCCGATGAACCTCAAGGCACGGCACCAGAGCTTCAAGATCTTCTCCGGCGCGCGGCCCGACGTCGAGCGGATCAAGGTGATCTGGCACGAATGCCTTGATGCCTATGGCGGCCCGTTCCTCTTCGGCGCGAAACCCTCGGTGGCCGATGCCATGTACGCGCCCGTCTGCACCCGCTTCCGGACCTACGCGGTGCAGCTTGAGGATCGGCTCCAGCCCTACATGGAGACCATTCTCGACTGGGCGCCGATGAAGGAATGGACAGAAGGCGCGCTGGCCGAGCCTGACGAGATCGTCGAACTCGAGGTCGAATTCTAGCGCGCGAGGTCGCGGATGCCGCGCGCGATCCCCTCCAGCGTCATCGGCACCATGCGCTCTTCGAAGATCTCGCGGATCATGTCGATGGAGCGAGTGTAGCCCCAGTGTTTCTCGGGCACCGGGTTTATCCACAGGTGATCGGGCCATTGCGCTCGCGCCCGGCGCAGCCAGACCTCGCCCGCCTCCTTGTTCCAATGCTCGTTGGCCCCGCCCGGCACAGCGATCTCGTAGGGGCTCATCGAGGCGTCGCCGACGAAGATGCACTTGTAATCCGGGCCGTAGGTGTTCAGCACCTCCCAGGTTGGTATCTGGGCATCCCAGCGCCGCCTGTTGTCGCGCCAGAGGCCCTCATAGAGGCAGTTGTGGAAGTAGTACTGCTCGAGGTGCTTGAACTCGGCCCGCGCCGCCGAGAAGAGCTCCTCGACCACCTTCACGTGCGGGTCCATCGAGCCGCCCACGTCGAGAAACAGCAGCACCTTCACCGCGTTGCGCCGCTCGGGGCGGGTCTTCACGTCGAGATAGCCGTGCTCGGCGGTGGCGCGGATGGTGCCGTCGAGGTCGAGCTCCTCGGCCGCCCCGTCCCGCGCCCAGGCCCGCAGCCGCTTTAGCGCCACCTTGATGTTGCGCGTGCCCAGCTCGACCTGGTCGTCGAGATTGCGGAACTCCCGCTTGTCCCAGACCTTCACGGCCCGCTGGTGGCGGCTTTCTTCCTGGCCGATGCGCACCCCTTCGGGATTGTAGCCATGGGCCCCAAAGGGCGAGGTGCCGGCGGTGCCGATCCACTTGTTGCCGCCCTGATGTCGACCCTGCTGGTCGCGCAGCCGCTCCTTGAGGGTTTCCATAAGCTTGTCGAAGCCGCCCAGGGCCTCTATCTCGGCGCGCTCCTCGGGCGTGAGGTGTTTCTCGGCCATCTTGCGCAGCCAATCGTCGGGCAGGTCGAGCGCCTCGAGCATGTCATCAAGCGACACCGCCTCGAGCCCCCGGAAGGCCTCGGCAAAGGCGCGGTCGAAACGGTCGAGATGGCGCTCGTCCTTCACCAGCACGCTGCGCGCGAGGTAGTAGAAACCGGTCACGTCGTACAGCGCGAGTCCGGCCTTCAGCGCCTCGAGGAAGCTCAGGAACTCGCGCAGGGAGACCGGCACCTGCGCCGTTCTCAAGGTTTCGAAAAATCGTAGGAACATCGGCCACCTCCGCGCGGGATGATGCCGCGCGTTGCAGGGAGCCTCAACCCGGGTCTTCTTCTCTTGCAAAACACGCCGAGGGGTGCGCCCGAAAGCCCAGTCGCCGGACTCAGAACGCCAGCTTTTCCACGAAGATCGTCAGGATCAGCGCAACCAGCGAGAAGGCGATGCCATAGACCGCGACGAATTGCGCGATGTCCGCCTTGTTGCCCTTGCGGCGCGCGGCGGTCATCCCGCCGATGATGGCGCCAAGAATGGCTCCCGCGATGACGATCATGTGGTTCCTCAGCTCCCTTGCACCGGGTCGAGGGCGGCCCGCCTGCGCACCTGCGCACCGCCGTCCCAGTCCGGGCCGAAGCCGTAGCGCGCCCACCCCAGAGAGTCCAGCCGCAGCGCGGCGGCCTCGGCGCTGCGCCCAAGCCCATCAAGCGCCTCGGCGCGCAGGGTCATAAGGCTGGCCAGAAGCGCGGCGTTCTCGTGCCGGCGGGCCACGGCTTCCTGCGGGGCGGTCAGCGCCAGTGCCTCCTCGGGGCGGCCGGTCCTGAGCGCCAGCGCGGCCAATTGGGCGACGGCATAGGCCTCGTGAAGCCGGGCGTCAGGCAGGGTCGAGAAGATGCGCAGCGCGGCGCGGAACTGCGTTTCGGCCTGCGCCGGCTCGTCGCTGACCAGCAGCCGGCCGAGGGCGAAATGCGTGAAGCCGAGACGGTGATCCGTCCAGCCCTCGGCGCGGGCGAGGCGCAGTGCCTGCTCTGCGGCGGCGCGGCGCCGCGGCAGCGGCTCGGAGGTGCCGAGCGTGGTCTGGATCGCCTCCACCCAGGCGCGCGGCGTGGGCGCGAGGCGACGGTCGGGCACGTCCTGCCCCGCCGGGTTGAGCCTTGCGAGGATCGCGGGCAGGGCGGCGGCCACCTCGGCGCGCGCCATCCCCGAGCGCAGCGCCGGGTCGTAGAAGGCGCGCAGCACCAGCATGTCGTAGCCCGAGAGCACGGTATGCACGTTGTCGTCGTTGAAGACGCTCTCGCCGAGCCGGTAGAGGTCATTGAGCGGGCCGAGCGCCTGCGCGATCTCCTCGTGCAGGCAGTCACGGATTTCCTGCGGCGCGGCGTCGGAGGGCAGGAAGACGGCGGCGGTCTCGCGTTCGCGCACCTCGGTCCAGCTCGCCTCACCGGCGTTCTGCGCGCGGCGATACTCGCTCCAAGAACTGACACCGGGAATGACGAAACAGGCTGCCTGCGGCAGCTGCTTGCGGATCTTCTCGCGCGGCACCGGGACCAGCGTGATGTTCGCCTCTCCGCGCTTCACCTCGGTGATGTGGATCCCGGCCTCCTCGCGCAGTCGGCGCAGCAGCCGGTCGAGATCGGGCGCAAGGCTTGTCGGGGCCGTGCCTGCCACCCGCAGGGTCACCGGTCCCTCAAAGCGGCTGAAGACTGGCAGCGCGCGCCCCGACTCCAGCGAGAAGGCGAGATCGAGGATGTCCCGCGCGATCTGCGCGTTGCCGGCCTGCGGGGGCAACGGGCTGGGCGCGCCGAAGCGGCTGGCGAGCGGCGGGCTCACCTCGGGTGCCACGGTGGCAGGGCCAGCGGCACGGCTGACGCTCTCGGGCGCCATCGGCGCGCAGGCACCGATCAGCAGGCCGAGGAAGAAGACCAGCCGCCGCATCGCTCAGCGCCGCTGGTATTTGACGAAGGGGGTTACGGTGCCGATCCGGTCGTAGAGCTGCCGTGCGGTGGCGTTGAATTCCTGAGTCATCCAGTAGACGGAAGGTGCGCCTTCCGCATCGGCGGCGGCATAGACCGCCTCGATCAGCGCCCTTCCGACGCCCATCCCGCGCGCCTCGGGCGCGGCGTAGAGGTCCTGCAGGTAGCAGACATTCTCGATCCGCCAGCAATGGCGATGAAAGACGTAATGCACCAACCCAACAGGCACGCCATCCACCAGCGCGAGCAGCCCGTGGAAATCCTGCGGATCGTCGCCCAAGAGACGCGCGAAGGTGCTGGCATAGACTTCCTCGGGCACGGAGGACTCGTAGAAGGTGAGATAGCCGGTCCAGAGCGCGCGCCACGCGGCCTCGTCCCCGGCCTCGAGCGGCCGGATGGTCAGGGAGTCTTGGGACATGCTGCCTCTATGCGTTTCTTTTGGTTTATCTATCGTGAACTGCCCGGGGCTTCGCACCCTCTGCTGCGCCAGTATAGCCGGAGCGGCCCCGGGTTTGTCCCGCGAAAGAGAAAGACGCCGCGAAATTGTGATTTCGCGGCGTCCGAAAATGGAAAGTGACCTTGGGTCAGCAGCTTAACCTGTGCAGCGCTGCAACAGCCGGCTCAGACCATCATCTCCTTGGTGGCCGAAAGGGTCACGCCCGGATAGTCGCGCTCGACCCGGTCGATGTCCCACTGCATGCGCGTGAGGTAGACGATGTCGCCGTCATTGTCGTGGGCGATGTGCTGCTTGTTGGCGTTGACGAACTTCTCGACCGACGCCTTCTCGCCGTGCACCCAGCGCGCCGAAGTGAACTGCGAGGGCTCGAAGCGCACCGGAAGCGAGTATTCCTGCTCGATCCGCGCGCCCAGCACTTCGAATTGCAGCGCGCCGACGACGCCGACGATGTAGCCCGAACCGATCGACGGCTTGAAGACCTTGGCGGCACCTTCCTCGGCGAACTGGTAGAGCGCCTTTTCCAGATGCTTGGCCTTCATCGGATCGCCCGCGCGCACGCTTTGCAGCAGTTCCGGAGCAAACGACGGAATGCCGGTGACCTTCAGCGTCTCGCCCTCGGTCAACGTGTCACCGATGCGCAGCTGTCCATGGTTGGGAATGCCGATGATGTCGCCCGCCCAGGCTTCGTCCGCCAGCTCGCGGTCGGCGGCGAGGAAGAGCACCGGGTTGGAGATCGCCATCGGCTTCTTGGTGCGCACATGGGTCAGCTTCATGCCGCGCTCGAAATGGCCCGACGACAGACGCACGAAGGCGACGCGGTCGCGGTGCTTGGGATCCATATTGGCCTGCACCTTGAAGACGAAACCGGCGACCTTCTTCTCGTCGGGGGCAATCTGCCGCGGATCGGCCGAGGTCGGCTGCGGCTCGGGGGCGAGTTCGCCGATGCCGTCCATCAGTTCCTTGACGCCAAAGGAGTTGATCGCCGAGCCGAACCAGATCGGGGTCATATGCCCCTCGAGCACGGATTGCGGGTCGAGCGCGGGCAGCAGTTCGCGCGCCATCTCGACCTCTTCGCGCAGCTGCTCGAGCAGGTCGGCAGGCACATGTTCGGCGAGCTTGGGGTCGTCGAGGCCGCTGATCTTGATCGATTCCGCCACCCGGTTGCGGTCGGCGCGGTCCATCAGTTCCAGACGGTCGTGGATCATGTCGTAGCAGCCGACGAAATCGCGGCCCATGCCGATCGGCCAGCTGGCGGGTGTCACGTCGATAGCAAGGTTTTCCTGGATCTCGTCGATGATCTCGAAGGTATCCCGCGCCTCGCGGTCCATCTTGTTGCAGAAGGTCAGGATCGGCAGGTCCCGCAGGCGGCAGACCTCGAAGAGCTTGCGGGTCTGACTTTCCACGCCCTTGGCGCCGTCGATGACCATGATCGCCGCATCCACCGCCGTCAGCGTGCGATAGGTGTCTTCCGAGAAGTCCGAGTGGCCGGGCGTGTCGACGAGGTTGTAGCGGAAGTTGCCATACTCGAAGGACATCGCCGAGGCGGAAACCGAGATGCCGCGCTCCTGCTCCATCTTCATGAAGTCCGAGCGTGTGCGCCGCGCTTCGCCCTTGGCGCGGACCTGTCCGGCCATCTGGATCGCCCCGCCGAAAAGCAGGAACTTTTCGGTCAGCGTGGTCTTGCCCGCATCCGGGTGCGAGATGATCGCGAAGGTGCGGCGCCGCGCGATCTCGGGCGGCAGGGTGGGGCGGTTCGAAGCGGTGTCCAGCATGAGCGCGCGTATAGGTGCGGGCGGGGGTTTTGTCTATGGGGAACCGCGCCGCGCCGGCGGCGGTTGAGGCTTTGAAAGGAGACCCCGGATGAGCAAGGACCACGCCCCGTCGATCAAGGACCCCGACCTCTACGAGACGCTGCGCGACAAGGGCTACTCGGAGGAGAAAGCGGCGCGCATTTCCAACGCCAAGGCCAATCCCGACATGCACCCGTCCGAAAAGGGCGGCAAGGCGCCCCCCTACGAGGACTGGACCAAGGCGGAGCTTTACGAGCGCGCTCAGGAGATCGGCATAGACGGGCGCTCGAAGATGACAAAGGCTGAACTGATCGACGCCCTGCGTTCCCACTAGGATCTGGGTGTGTGGTCCGCTCGGGCGGGCATTCGCAAAGAGAAAAAGTCCGAAGGCGGCCCGGCGCGCAGCCTTCGGGGCAAAGATAACTCAGAGGAGACGCTCGCCGCGCGACGGGGCAGATGGGTCAGCTCACCCCGCCGACGATTGCCGCAGGATCTCCGCCGCGTCGGGCCGCTGCAGGAGCGTTTCCTGCACCTCCAGCTCCGGCTGATCCGAGGCGCTGTGCCGCGGCAGCAGCGCGCTCACCTGTTCCGACAGCTCGGCTGGCAGCACGGCGCGCGTGCGGGTGTCCACCAGCATGGATTCCGCCGCGATACCCTCGGCGTAGATGATCTGGTGATGGTCGAAGAGCATCTGGTAGTAGTCCACGAAGCCGCCTTCCCGGCGCAGGATTGTCTCGCCGTTGATCAGGTGGCGG
The DNA here is from genome assembly GCF_003111685.1 of Alloyangia pacifica. Lineage (NCBI taxonomy): Bacteria > Pseudomonadati > Pseudomonadota > Alphaproteobacteria > Rhodobacterales > Roseobacteraceae > Alloyangia > Alloyangia pacifica. Next base: position 757,626 of record NZ_CP022190.1, read on the forward strand.
GCGCGCAGCAGCAGCTCGGACCGGCCGGCGCCGAGCCGGTCGCGGCGCTGGTAGACAAAAAGCCGGTGGTCGGGGCTGACCAGCAGGTCTCGGGCGGCGTTGAGCGTGCCGGCGCGGATCAGGATTGGCGCGAAAGCACCGACCGCACGCAGCGTCTGGTGGCCGATCCAGCGGATCTCCTGCGCGCCGTCGTCGCGGGTCAGCACCCGGTCGCCGACCCGGAGGTCCTCCACGGCGCACTGCGCGCCGGACGCGAGGGTGATCAACGTGCCGGCGGTGAAAGACACGCAGGCAAGCTGGGCGAAGCGGGCCAGCGCCGTGTCGCGGTTGACCCCGATCAGCGCGTAGTCCTTGCGCGGCTGCATCGCCGCGAGGGGCATCAAGTAGACTTCGGTCACCAGCCCGTCGGCGCAGGTTTCGACCAGTGCCAGCGCCTCGGTGATGGCGCCGTCGCGGCTCATGAAGGTCAGGCAGGCGTCGAGGTGCAGATCGGCGCCGCGCCGACCCAGTTCGCTGCCGAGGGCGATCTCGAAGGGTGAGGCGGCGGCGGGCAAGAGGTTCAGCCGCGCCGGGCGGGCAAGGGGCGAGAGCGCGTAGACATCGTCGGGTTGCAGCTCTTCGGCAAAGGTCAGCGCATCGCCGAGGTTGGCGCCGCTGACCACGCGCAGATCTCTGCCGCGGTATACGGTCACGCTGTGCGCCGGGCGGGCGGCGCCGGGCATCGCACTGGAAAGGGCCTCTGCCATCACTCGTCTCTACATTCGCACGGGTCTTTCGGGGTTTCCCGAAATGCCTCCGCCCGCTCCTACATTGCCCCGGGCGACGCGGTCCCCCGAGGCGGTCTCAGCCTACACGCCATTGTCTCTCAGGGGAATGTGTCATCATATGGCCCCGGACCCGGCGTTTTGCCGGCAGAGTGCACAGGGAGAAGAAGATGGATCTCGGGATCGCGGGGAAAACGGCGCTGGTCTGCGCCTCGTCGAAGGGGCTGGGGCGTGGCTGTGCCGAGGCGCTGGCCGAAGCGGGCTGCAACCTTGTCATGAACGCGCGTGGCGCCGAGGCGCTCGAGGCGACCGCCGCCGAGATCCGCGCCACCTATGGGGTCGAGGTGGCCACCGTAGCGGCCGACATCGTCTCGGAGGACGGCCGGGCGCAGGTGCTCGAGGTGGCGCGCGGGGCCGACATTCTGGTGACCAACGCGGGCGGTCCGCCTCCGGGGATATGGAGCGACTGGGACCGCACCGATTTTCTCAAGGCGCTTGACGGCAACATGCTCACCCCGATCGCCCTGATGCAGTCGCTGCTGCCGGGGATGATGGAGCGCGGCTGGGGCCGGGTCGTCAACATCACCTCGCGCTCGGTCAAGGCGCCGATCCTGCAGCTCGGCCTTTCGAACTCGGCGCGGGCGGGGCTCACGGGCTTTGTGGCCGGCACTTCGCGCCAGGTGGCCGAAAAGGGCGTGACGATCAACAACCTGCTGCCGGGCGTGCATGAGACCGCGCGCATCGTGCAGATGGACAAGCACGACGCCGAGAAAACCGGCCGCCCCATCGCCGAGATCAGCGCCGAGCGGGCGGCGGGGATCCCGACGCGGGAATACGGGCAGGCCGCGGATTTCGGGCGCATGTGCGCCTATCTCTGCTCGGTCCATGCGCGGTTCATCGTCGGGCAGAACATCGTGCTCGACGGCGGCGAGACGCTGGCGACGATCTGAGCGAAGAGCCATGGCACGAGGACCCGACGGGCAGGGCGGCGGAGCGGGATTCTCGCTCGCCGACCAGTTGTTCCACCGCCAGTCTCTGACCGATCTGGGGCGCGATTTCTCGGTGCTGCCCGGCTTCGACGCGGAACGTTTCGTCGAGACCTCCCTGTCCCGGCTCGCCGGCCTCGGGGTGCACGCACGGCTCGAGGTGCTGGCCGAGGCGCTGGCCGAGCAGCTTCCTTCGGGATTTCCCGAAATGGCGGAACAGGTCGAAGCAGCCCTGCCGGAGCCGCTCGATCCCACGCTCGGCGACGACGACTTCGGGCGGTTCATCCATGCGGTGCCGGGCGTTCTGGCGGTCAAGCATGGCATGGCGTATCCCGAGCGGGCGCTGGACCTGATCCATGCGGCCACGCAGCGCTTTTCGATGGAATTTGCGCTGCGACCCTTCCTCAACCGCTGGCAGGCCGACGTGCTGGCGCGGCTCGACAACTGGGTCGCGGATCCGAACTACCATGTGCGGAGGCTGGTCTCCGAGGGCACCCGGCCCAAGCTGCCCTGGGGCATGGGGATCAGCCTCGATCCGCTGGTGCCGCTGCGCTACCTCGACGCGCTGCATGCGGACAAGACGCGCTTTGTCACGCGCTCGGTGGCCAACCACCTCAACGATCTGTCGAAGATTGCACCGGGCGAGGTGCTCACCCGCCTCGGGCGATGGCAGGAGGAGGCGCGGCAGGCACCCAGGGAGATGGACTGGATCACCCGCCACGCCCTGCGCACTGCGGTGAAGCGCGGCGAGCCCGAGGCCCTGGCTCTGCTCGGCTATCGCCCGGATCTGCCGGTGGCGGCGCGGGTGACGCTTTCCTCCGCGGATGTGAAGATTGGCGACAGGCTGGGCTTTGCGGTCGAGCTGGTTTCGCCCGAGGGCGGGCCAGTGCTGGTGGACTACCGCCTGCGCTTCCACCGTCCGGGCGGCAGCGCAGAGAAAGTGTTCAAGCTGAAGTCGGCCCGGCTCCTGCCCGGCACACCGCTGCGGCTGGACAAGCACCACCGGATGAAGGGCGATGCCACGACCTTTCGGCTGCATCCCGGTCCCCATGCGGTGATCGTGCAGGTCAACGGCCGCGACGTCGCGGAGGCGACTTTCGCACTGAGCGCCTAGGCGTCTCGCCTCAGGGCAGGGAGCCTGGCTTCGACCCGTGCGGCGACGAAACGCGCGATCATCGGCCCGGTGGCGAGCACGATGATGAAGCGCAGCGTCTGCATGGCCATGACAAAGGCCATGTCGACGTTGCTGGCGGCGGCGATCACGGCAACGGAATCGGCGCCGCCGGGGCTGGTCGCGAGGTAGGCGGTCAACGGGTCGACCCCGGCGAAGACCACCAGTGCCGCCGCCATCAGCCCGCAGAGTGCCATCAGCAACAGCACCGAGATCACCAGCCTCGGCAGGGCGCGCGCGGTATGGCGGAGGATGTCACGGCTGAAGCGCAGCCCGATCGTCCAGCCGATAACCGCGTAGGCCAGCGCCATCATCCAGCCCGGCGTCACCGGCGCGAGCCACCCGAGCCCGTTCGCCACCGCGCCCAGAAGCAGCGGGATCAGGAAGGTGCCTGCCGGCATGCGGGTGATCCGGGTCAGCACGATGCCAAGCGCCATGACGATCAGTGCGTCGCGCAGGCCGCGGTCCGGGACTGCGAACAAGGGGGCCGGGTCGCTGGCCATCTCCGGCGCGCCGACGAAGACACGCGCCACCAGCGATGCGCCCGCCGCGACCATGACCACCCGCAGGTATTGCATCACGGCGACAAGCCGGATGTCGGCGCCATGCGCCTCGGCGAGGAAGACCATCGCCTGTGCCGCGCCGGGCGACGCGCCCCAGACCGCGGTGTTGCCCGGCAGCACCTGCCTGAGCGCCAGCACGTAGCCAAGAAGCGCCGCGGCCGCGATCACGAAAACCACCCCGAGCGCGAAGATCGGCCAGTCCTGCGCAATCTCCGGCAGCACCGAGGCGGGGATTTGCCCGGCGATCATCGTGCCCACTGCTGCCTGAGCCAGTTCGAAGAGCGGGCGCGGCGTTGCGATGGCGCGCGGGCCCGACGCCAGCCCGCTCGAGGCCAGCGCGATGGCGGCGATCATTGGTCCCAAGAGCAGCGCCGCGGGAACGTGCAGCAGCTCGAGCCCGGCGCCCAGGACCACCGAGAGCAGGAAGACTGCGAGCCACGCCAGCAGGCGGGAGTGGGTGGGACGGGCCATGCGGCCTCCGCTCGGAACAAGGATGGGCGCGCCCGCCGGAGCGGTCGAGGCCGGGGAGAGCCCGGAGGCTCGGGGCGCGGAGGCGGGGCACGTCCTGCGCTTGGGTCAGGGCGCGCGGCGCCGATCTGCGCCCTTCAGGAAACGGATCGGGCGCCGAATGTCCAGAGGGGATAGCGAGGGGCATGCGATTGCGGTGCCTCAAGGCGTATTGGCGGCGCCTTGAGGCAAGGGGCTTTCTTGGGCCGCATCGGTGCCGGGCAGGCACCGGCCGGGGACCTCCCGAGAGACCGGGTCTTGCAGCGGATCACTCCGGCCCGTCGATCTCCAGCTTCACCGCCGCGTACCAGTCGGCCACTGCGCGGATGTCCTCGTCGGTCATCTCGGCGGCGATCGAGGACATGATGTCATGCTTGCGCTTGCCGGTCCTGAACGCCTTGAGCTGGGTGTCGATGTAGATGTTGACCTCACCCGCGAGGTTCGGCGCCTCGGGCAGCAGGGCGATGCCGTCTGCCCCATGACACGACACGCAGGCCTCGGGTGCATCTGCCTCGCTCACCCCCTCGGGCAAGCTGGCGCTGGCGCTATGCGATCCGTACCAGGCGGCCACATCGGCGATCTGCTGCGCCGTGAGGCCCGCCGCGACGACCGACATCATCTCGTGCTCGCGCGCGCCGCTCTTGAACGCCATGAGCTGGCTCTCGAGATAGGTCTCGGGCTCGCCGCCGATGTTCGGCGCGATGGGGATTTGTGCCATGCCATCAATGCCGTGGCAGGTGCGGCACATGTTGGCGACTTTCCGGCCCGCCGCCGGATCACCGGCAGAGAGCGGGGTGCCCCCGGCGAGCATCAGCCCGCCGAGGATCATCGAGGCGACAGCCCTCATTCGGCCGCCTTGGGAGCGAAGGCGATGCGCCAGATGGCCCCGGCGAAATCGTCCGACACCAGCATCGAGCCATCGCGCAGGAAGGCGACGTCCATCGGGCGTCCGCGATATTCACCGGTCTCTTCGTCGAGCCAGCCGTCGGCGAAGACCTCGGTGTTGGCGGCGTTGCCCTCCTCGTCGAGCGAGGTGAACATCACCCGAGCGCCGACCGGCTCGGTGCGGTTCCACGAGCCGTGCTGTGCCGAGAAGATCCCGCCCTTGTATTTGTCTGGGAACGAGCCACCGGTGTAGAAGCGCATTCCCAGATCTGCCGCATGCGCTTGCATGTTGACCTGCGGCTCGACGAATTCGACGCCCTCGGGACGCTCCACGTCCTTGTAGTCGGGGATCTCGGTGCCGCCGTTGGTCCAGGGGAAGCCGAAGTGCTGCCCGGCTTCGGTCTGGCGGTTCAGCTCGCCCGGCGGGATATCGTCGCCCATGCCGTCCACCTGGTTGTCGGTGAACCACAGCGAGCCGTCGGCAGGGTTGAAGTCATGGCCGACCGAGTTGCGGATCCCGCGGGTGTAGACCTCGCGCCCGGTACCGTCCGTGTTGACCCGGATGATGCCGCCGATGCCCATCTTGTCGTACATCTCCAGCTTGTCCTTGGGCTGGATGTTGTGCGGCTGGCCGAGCGAGATGTAGAGCTTGCCGTCCGGCCCGACGCGGCAGACGCGGGCGGTGTGGTTGAAGCTCTCTTCCTCGGCGGGGATCAGCTCGCCCTTGGCGATCACCTCGCCCACCGCGGGGTCCGGCCCCTCAAAGAAGAACTCCGCCGCCGGGAAGGTCAGCACCCGGTTGCGCTCGGCGATATAGAGGAAACCGTCGGGCGAGAAACACGGCCCGTTCGGCACGTCGAAGGTGACCGAGGGCGCGAAGTCCTTCACCTCATCCGCCACGCGGTTGCGGTCGCGGTCGACGATCGACCAGACCTTGTCCTTGCGGGTGCCCGCAAAAACGACGGTGCCCTGCGGCGCGACAGCCATCGAGCGGGCATCCGGCACCACGGCGTAGAGGCTGACCTCGAAGCCGTCGGGGACGTTGATATGCGGCAGGATTTCCTTCAGCGCGTCGGCGCGTTCGCCCTCCTGGTCGATGAAGGTGAAGGCGGCATCGGTCCGCTGCATGTTGGACAGCTTGTCCATATTGTCCTGCGCAACGACCGGCGTCGTCAGGATGGTGGAAAATAGAAGATTTGAAACGAAATGATTGGCTTTCATGGTTTCCTCCCTAAATCAGCCCTCCACACTCCGCCTGCTGACGGAGTTCCTCCGGGAGGACCTCAGGAAAGCTGCGGGCCCAATGTGCGATTCGTCAACGAATTCCCGCAATTCTAAAGTGCATTTAAAGTGAAGCATTGATGCCGAAAGAGAGCGCTGCGCGGCACGCGGCGCTCTTGTCGGAAACCGTTCGGCCTTACTGCGCCGCCATAGGTCTCCGCGCCAGCTGGCATTCGGCCCAAAGCGACTCGAGCGCCAGAAGAAGCCGCCGGATGTCCTCGGCGGAATGGACCGGCGCGGGGGTGATGCGCAGCCGCTCGGTGCCGCGCGGCACCGTGGGATGGTTGATCGGCTGGATGTAGATGCCGTGCTCGTCGAGCAGCCGGTCCGAGATGTAGCGACATTTCTGCGGGCAGCCGACCATCACCGGGATGATGTGGCTGGGGTTCGGCAGATGCGGCACGCCGATCCGGTCGAGCCCCTCGCGCACGCTGGCCACCGCGCGGCGCTGCGCGGCGCGCTCGCGCTGCGAGCGCTTCAGGTGCGCCACGGCGGCGCGGGCTCCTGCGGCGACGGCGGGCGGCAGCGCGGTGGTGAAGATGAAGCCCGAGGCGAAGCTGCGGATGAAGTCGCAGAGCGTCGCCGACGCGGCGATATAACCACCGGCCACACCATAGGCCTTGCCCAGCGTGCCCTGGATCACGTCGATGCGGTCCATCAGGCCTTCGCGCTCGGCGATGCCGCCGCCGCGCGGTCCGTAAAGGCCGACGGCATGGACCTCGTCGAGATAGGTCATCGCGTTGTAGCGCTCGGCCAGCGCGCAGATCCCAGCGATCGGAGCGATGTCGCCATCCATCGAGTACACGCTTTCGAAGGCGATCAGCTTGGGCCGGTCGAGAGGCAGGGTGGCGAGGTGGCGTTCCAAATCGGCCAGATCGTTGTGCCTCCATATGACCCGCTCTGCCTTGGACTGCCGGATGCCCTCGATCATCGAGGCATGGTTGAGCGCGTCAGACAGGATAACCAGACCCGGAATGCGCGCGCCGAGCGTACCGAGGCTGGCCCAGTTCGACACATAGCCGGAAGTGAAAAGCAGCGCCGCCTGCTTGCCGTGCAGCTCGGCCAGGTCCGCCTCGAGCAGCACGTGCTCGTGGGTGGTGCCAGAGATGTTTCGGGTGCCGCCCGCGCCAGCGCCGCAAGACTCAAGCGCGGTGTGCATCGCCTCAAGCACCGCCGGGTGCTGGCCCATGCCGAGATAGTCGTTCGAGCACCAGATGGTCACCTCGCGGTGCGCGCCGTGGTGGGTGGCAGCGGGAAACGCCCCCCGTAGACGTTGCAGTTCGGCAAAATGGCGGTAGTTGCCGTCGGCCTTGAGCCTGTCGAGCTGGTCGCGGAACAAGGCATCATACATGCTCAGAACTCCGTGGCGGCGCCGGCAATGCGGGCGAGCAGCGCGTTGACCGGCGCCATGCTTTCACGTGCAAAGCTGCGGTAGCCGATCTTGGTCTCGGCGCCCCGGCTCTCGACGAACATCGCATAGGGGCAGAACGCAAGGTTTTCCGGATCCGCTTGCATCACCTCGCGCGAGGTGGTGGCGGAGCAAAAGAGATACACGTCGGCGGCATCGAAAAGATGGGTCTCGGCGCCGATGTCGGCGCCGGTCCGGGCCAGCATCTCGCCGACATGGCTGACGTGATCGACCACCAGCCCCTCGCCGATGATCGCATTCTCGAGCGCGAAAGTCGCCTCCTCGAAGCTGCCGTCATAGGCGTGGGTGATGACCTCCTGCGCCGTGGCGGCGGCCGGCAGGGTGATCAGCAGGGCAAGCGTTCTGAGCATGGCGGGTCTCCGTGGTGCAAGGCCCAGCCGCGGAGTTCCGCGGCCGGGCAGTCCGTCATTCGGCGAAGGTCGAGAGATAGGCGATGACCGCGTCGATAGCCTCGGGCTTGCGCAGTCCGGGGAAGGACATCTTGGTGCCCTTCATCGCCTCCTTGGGCTTCTCGAGGAAGGCGTGCAGCCGCTCGAGGGTCCAGGTCTCGCCTGCGCCGTGCGCCTCCTCAAAGGGCTTGGAGTAGCGGAAGCCGTCGATCGAGCCGATGCCGCGTCCGACGATGCCGTTGAGCTCGGGGCCGGACTTGTTCCTCGCCCCGTCGCCCACCGCGTGGCAGGACATGCACTTTTTGAACACCTTCTCTCCGGCGGCGATCAACTCGGGGTCGGCGGCAGCAAGGGGGGGCGCGGGCTCGGCTGCGGCATCCGTTGCGACCCCTGCGGCCTCGGTACTAGTGACGGCAGAGGCCAGTTCTACTTTTTCGCCGCGGGCCTCTGCAGAAGGCTCAGCCGCAGCCTCGTCGCTGCCATGGTCCGGGGTCACGTCGAGCACGGTGGCGCGCATGGTGATCTCGACGCTCTCCTTGCAATCCGTCATGCAGGGCTCGCCGGTCCATTGCGGGTATTCGGTCTCGGGCCGGTCATCGACGATGAAGCCGCCCTCGTTGGGCATGACCACCTCGGAGAAGGTCTCGTTCGAGAGGGTGAAGTCCTCGTCGACGATGAAGTTCGAATAGAGGATGTAGGCGACAATGGCATAGACCTCGTCCGGCTCCAGCGACTGCGCGTTGCCGAAGGGCATCGAGCGGTGCACGTAGTCCCAGGCGGTCGACAGGTGCGGCCAGTAGCTGCCCACGGTCTTCACCGGATCCTTGTTGGCCAGCGTGTCCTCGCCGCCGGCCAGCTTCGGCCAGTTGCCCGATCCTTCTGCGAACTCACCGTGGCAGGAGGCGCAGTTCTCGGAAAAGAGCATCTCGCCATCCTCGACCGAGCCGCTGCCGGGCGGCAGGCCGGTGCCGTCGGGCGAGACGTCTAGGTTCCAGGCGGCGATCTCCTCGGGCAGGGCTTCGCGGCCGATACCGAGCGGGTCGTCCTTGGGCGCTTCGCCGGCCCCGGCGGCGGCGACGAGGCCGCCCGCAGGGGAAGGCGGCGCGGCGAGCTGAAGCGGGGTCAGGCTCCGCAGGTCGGCGGGCGCCTGAGCCACGAAACGGTCGGCCATGTTGACCGCGAAGGTCAGGGTGACCGCGATGCCGCCGAAGACGCTGCCGTAGAGTTTAAGAGACTTCGACATTTTCGGCCTCCCCGTTTGGTTTGACCCACCAGGTCTGTATGCAGTTGTTGTGATAGACCGAGTTCTCTCCGCGCACGTTGCGCAGCTGCGTCTTGGTGGGCTGCACGTAGCCGGTCTCGTCCATGGCGCGGGACTGCACGAACATCTCTTCGCCATTCCATTCGGTGTCGAGGTAGAAGCGGGTGAGCGCCTTGTTCTCGCCCTCGCGGGCAAGCCGCGCGGTTTGCCAGTTACGACCGCCGTCGGTGGAGACGTCGACGCGGGTGATCCTGCCGTGGCCGGACCAGGCGAGGCCGGTGATCACCAGCGGGCCGTGGCCGTGCTTGATCGGCGCCTGCGGACTGGGCGAGGTGACGACGGATTTCGCGTCCATCACCCAGGTCCACTTGCGCGAGGTGCCGTCGGCCAGCGTGTCCGTGTACTTGGAGGTCTCCTCGCGGCTCTCGACGGGGCCGTCCAGTACCTCGATGCGGCGCAGCCATTTCACCCACATGTTGCCTTCCCAGCCGGGCACCACGAGGCGCACCGGGTAGCCGTGCTCCTTGCGCAGGGCCTCGCCGTTGGCCTTGAAGGCGACGAGCACGTCGTCGAGCGCCTTGTCCATCGGGATCGAGCGGCCGTTGGAGGAGGCATCTGCGCCCTCGACATAGACCCATTTGTCGGTGGTCGCGGGCAGGCCTGCCTCGCGCAGCAGGGTGCGCAGCGGCACACCGGTGTATTCCATGTTGTGGATCATGCCGTGTGTGAACTGCGCGCCGTTGAGCTGCGCGCCCGCCCATTCCATGCCGGTGTTCGCGGCGCACTCGCAGAAGTAGACGTGGTTCTCGCGCGGGAAGCGCTCCAGGTCTTCGTAGGTGAAGATTAGCGGTCTATCGACCAGCCCGTTGATCATCAGGCGGTAATCGCTCTTGCTGAGCTCGATCGCGCCCGAGTGGTGCCGCTCGAAGGCGCAGCCCTGCGGTGTGATCGTGCCATCAAGCGCGTGGATCGGGGTGAAGTTGATCGAGCTGATCGGGTCGGCAGTCAGCCAGGGCACGTTGCGGCGCACCACGTCGTCCTCGAAGCGGATCGGCAGCCCGTAGGGGGTGGCATCGACGCCGTCGCCGAGGCCCTGCGCCCAGGGCTGCACCTCGGTGATCAGCGGATCGGGTTCTGCGGCCCGCGCGGCCCCTGCGGTCACGGCCACGGTGGCGGCCCCCTTCAGGAAGGCACGGCGCGATGTCTTCGGCTCGCTCATTTTGTCCTCCTTTGTTCTTTTGGGGTCCTGCGTCATGCGCCAACCACCTCGACCGAGGTGTTCTCGTCCAGCTGCACGCGGCCCAAACTGCGGATGTGGCTTTCCACGACGTCCCAGATCGGCGGGCCCTCGGTGGCCTCGTTGACGCTGGCCCAGCCGGCGACGGTGTAGCTCTTCGCGGGGTCGATCGCCTCGCCGGTCCCCAGCAACGTCATGTTCGAGATGCGCTGTCCCACCGGGGCGCTCACGTCGATGCGGTAGCCGAGCCCGCCGACGCGAACCATGTCGCCGCCCTGCTGGTAGTAGGGATCGGGGTTGAAAATGTTGTCGGCGACGTCTTCCAGGACGGTCTTCAGGAACGCGCCGGTCATCTCCGAGCGATAGGCCTCGGGGTAGCTCATCGAGGTGACGTTCCACAGATCCTCGCGGGTGATCGGATCGCCCTCGAGCAGCGATGGTCCCCAGCGCACGCCGGGAGAAAGGGCGATCTGCGCGTCGCGCTGGGTCAGCAATGCGTCACAGATCAGGTCGTCCCAGGTGCCGTTGAAATTGCCCCGGCGGTAGAGCGTGGTGTCGGTATGGCCGATGACCTCGGACAGCTGCTCGGCATAGGGCGCGCGCTGCGCGTCGATGAGCGCGGTCATCTCGGGGTCGGCGGCAATCACATCCGAGAAAATCGGGATCAGCTTGTGGCGGAACCCCATCATCCGGCCATCGCGCACGTCGAGATCGACGCGGGAGACGAACTTGCCGTTGGAGCCCGAGGCGATCAGGATCGTCTCGCCCACGAGCACCGGCTCGGGCAACGCGTCGTGCGTATGGCCCGAGAGCAGCACGTCTATGCCGGTGACCTTCTCGGCCATCTTCTTGTCGACGTCGAAGCCGTTGTGGCTGAGCACCACGACCAGCTCGGCGCCGGCCGCGCGGACCTCGTCGACCATCTCCTGCATGCGCGCGTCGCGGATGCCGAAGGAATACTCGGGGAACATCCAAGATGGGTTGGCGATCGGCAAGTAGGGGAACGCCTGGCCGATGACGGCGATCTTCACGCCGCCACGTTCGAAGAACTTGTAAGGTTGGAACAGCTCGGCCGGCTCGTCCCACTCGGCATCAAAGATGTTCTGGCCGAGCGCGGCGAAGGGCAGCCTCTCGACGATCTCGCGCACCCGCTCCGAGCCGAGGGTGAACTCCCAGTGGAAGGTCATCGCGTCGGGCTTCAGCAGGTTCATCACGTTGACGCAGTCCTGCCCGGCGGTCTGGTAGCAGGTATAGCTGCCGTGCCAGGTGTCGCCGCCATCGAGCAGCAGCGCGTCCGGGCGCTCGGAGCGGATCTGTTTCACCACGGTCGCCACCCGGTCCATGCCGCCGACACGGCCATAGCCGCGGGCGAGGGCGGTGAAATCGCCCGAGGAGAGTGCGTAGTGGGAGGGGGATCCGTCCTCGATGCCGTACATCTTGCGGAACTCGGCACCGGTGAGGTGGGGGACCTCGCCATGGTTGCCGCCGACGCCGATGTTGACGGAAGGCTCGCGGAAATAGATCGGCTTCAGCTGCGCGTGGATGTCGGTGATGTGGATCAGCGAGACATTCCCGAAGGCTGGCATGGCCAGCAGGTCGTCCTGCGTCAGGCGCTGTTGCGCCGCGAGCCGTGCCCAGTTGCCGAAGCCGGAGCCGCCATAGGCCGCTGCGGCAGCCATGGAGACCTGGAGGAAATCACGTCGGGAGATCATCGGGGTATCCTTGTACGCATTCAAATTCGTGAATTCGTGTGGGGAGAGAAACCCCGCGCGAGCATCTCGCGCGGGGCTGGGATCAGTTGCGGACGGAGGGGCCTTCGACCGACAGGCCGTTGCCGCGAGAGGCGACGTAGAGCTCGAGCGCGATGAACTCGGGGCTGCCCGGCGAATAGGTCTCGGCGCGGGTGTCGCGCACGCAGCCCTTGAAGCGCGACTGCACCCCGTTGAGGGCCGCGTTCTTCAGCCGGTAGGTCGGGAACCCATTGATCTGGCCTTGGCTGAGATGGTCTGCGCGGATGTAGTTTCCGTAGTTCTGCTCGTGGCAGTTGGCGCAGGAAAGCTCGAGCTGGCCGGTGCGGGTGTAGTAGAGGTCCTTGCCCTGCTCCCAGACCGCCTCGACCGGGCCGTCGATGGCCACGTCGACCGGCATCCCGCGCGACACCGAGGCCAAGAGCGCCTCCATGTTGATCGCATCGGCGCTGTCGTATTTCCAGGGCTCGGCCCCCATGCGCTCGGTGCGGCAGCCGTTGACCTGCATCTGCAGGGTTCGGACTTCCTCGGCCGCGTCGTTCCACTTGGGATAGCTGGCCTTGACACCGGCCATCTCCTCGGGTGCGCCGTGGCAGGAGGCGCAGCTCTCGCCCTCGGTACCGTCGACCATATCCCATTGCTCGCGGGCCTGATCGACGAAGATCATTCCGGGGTTGTCGAAGTCGTCGAGCTCCAGCGCCTGGGTCTCGTCCGAGCGGAAGTGCCAGCCCGAGATGACCTCGTCCATTACGTCTGACAGGAACGCCGGGGCCGGGGCCTTGGTGGTGATCTCGATCTCGCCGTTGATGACGAGCTCGTCGTCATCCGGCCCGCCAGCCAGCACCACCAGCGGTGCGGCCAGCAGGGCGAGCGCGGTGAGCGCAATCGCCTTGCGTGTCATGTGTCTCCTCCCTCAAGTTGGCCCGGCCGGCATGGGAACGGGCAAGACGGTATCGGGCGCCCGGCTCCTCTCCGGGCGTCCCGCCGTGTATCAGGCGATCTCGATCGGCTTGGTGTCCGTGTAGGTCGAGCCGTCATCGTCGTACCAAGTGAAGGTGAATTCCCCGGCCTCGGGCACCAGCGCCTCGAACTCGAAGTAGGGGTTGGTCGAAATCGCTGGCTCCATCTTCACGTCGATGACGTTCTGGCCGTTGAAGTCGCAGGTGAAGCGGTTGATGATCGAGCGCGGGATCAGGTTTCCCTCCTTGTCCTTGCGCTGGCCGCTTTCCATCGGGTGGCTGATCAGTGTTTTGAGGGTGATCACCTCGCCCGCGGACGCGGACTTGGGAACCTTGACGCGGGGTTTCACTCCGGATGCCATCTGTCTTGTCTCCTCTTAGCCGCCGCAGCCGCCGATGGTGACCTTCACGGTCTTGGCGGTGCGCGCGAAACTGCCGTCCTCGAGCTTCGCCACCGCGATCACGTCCTGCGTGCCGGCAAGCCTGATGCGGGTCGAGGCCATGCGCGAGCCGGCCAGCGGGCCGAAGGAAAAAGTGGCGACGGCGGGGGTTGGGTTGCCGGCGGCAAGCACCAGGATCTCGGACGCGCCGGGCGCATCCACGCTGATCGGCACGGTGTTGCCATTCTCGGCGATCTCCGGCGCGGTCAGCTCGACGCCGCTGTCGCCGATGTCGGCACCGCCGGTGAACTCGGCGATCAGGTCGTCGACCGAGGCATTGGCGCGGAAGGGCAGGACCGTCAGCGCCATGGCGCCAAGGGCAAGCCCAAAGGTGTCTCGTCTGGTCAGGCTCATGCCGTCTCCTCTCTCAGCTGTCCTGAAGGGTCATCAGGAAGGCCACCACGTCCTCCACCTCTTGGGCGGAAAGGATCGGCGGCAGGTCATCGGGCGCGGCTTTTCCGGTGTAGCCGTCGCCGGGCCGGATGAAGCCGCTGGTCTTGTAGAAGGCGGGCATCACCGTGCCGTCGAACATCTTCTTGGCGTTGGCGACGATGCCGCGCAGCTCGGCCTCGGAGCGATATCCGCCGACGCCGTCGAGCGTTGGGCCGACTTCGCCGTGGAACGGCGCGTCGGCCAGCGCGGTGACCGCATGGCAGGCCACGCAGTTGCCCTTCGACCTGGTGGTCATGATTTCGGCACCCTTCGCGGGATCGCCCGCGGTGCCGGACAGCGAGACCTTTACCTCGCCGTATTCGGTGAAGCTGACGTCATCTGGATCTGTCGTGTCTGCCAGCACGGCAGACGCAACGATCCCGATGACGGACGCAAGTGCGACCGTTGTTTTCATGTCTCCTCCCCTTCCATGACTTGAATGCTACGGCACACATCAAGGTTTTTGCAACAACAAATTCATAGCCATGAATTTAAAGATATGTACACCATCCGACAGCGCCGTCCTTCGGGACCTCTCAACCAAGGCGCCGCCTGTGCTTTGGCCTGTAACTGTCGAGCCTTGTCAGTTCCTTGCGCGGCCCTCTTCAAGTTTCCGAGCGTGGTACTTCTGGAACGGCTCGTCGCCATCGTAGCCCTTCTCCAGCACCCATCGCAGCATGTGGCGGGTGGTGCTCTTCTCGAAGGCGCCGGGCATGACGGCCACCGCAGCCTGCGGCGCGGGCACCTCCTTCAGCTCCTCCGGCAGGAAGATCATCGTGGGCGTGAAAAGCATTCCCCAGCGCCGCACCATGTCCTTCTCGGGCAGAACCGTGCCATCGAGGTCGGTGACCTCTACATCGCCGAACATGTTGATCTGGATGACGAAGAAATCTTCGGAGAGCATCCTCTCGATGTCCGGCTGCGGGTACACCTCCTCGTGCATCTTGGTGCAGTAGATGCAGCCGCGCTGCTCGATGAGAATCAGGAGGCGCTGACCGGCAGCATTGGCCTCGGCCAGATCCTCGCGAAGATCCTTGAAGGTGTCGTGCATCCAGGGCGCCTTGTGCAGCCCGTCGTCGCCGAGTTGGGCAGCGGGCGCGGGCAGGGCGGTGGCCAGCGCGATCAGCGCCGCCGAGGCCAGCGCGGGGAACAGTCGTGTCATCACTCTCCTCCTTTGGAGTGGGCAAGGTCAGCCGATGCGGCTGAACCAGGGGATGGTGTCGATGAGCCAGGCGGCGATCAGGTTGACGCTGTTGGTCGCGATGAGCACGCCGAACAGGATGAGCAGCACTCCCATGGCCTTTTCCACCCGCCCGAGCTGGCGGCGGAAACGGGCCATGAAGCGCAGGAAGGGGCCGATGAAGACGGCAGCCAGCACGAAGGGCAGGGTCATCCCGCTGCCATAGGTGAGCAGCAGCAGCGCGCCGTGCTGCGCGGTGTCCTGCCCGGCGGCGGTGAAGAGAATTGCCGCAAGCACCGGACCTACGCAGGGGGTCCAGCCGAAGGCAAAGGCCAGCCCGATGACGTAGGCGCCTACGAAGCCGGTTGCGCCCCGGGCCTCGGATCGGACTTGCCGGTAGAGCAGGGGAATGCGCAGCACGCCGAGAAAATGCAGCCCCATCAGGATGATGATCGCAGCGGCGACCCAACGCAGCACACCGAACCATTCGCGCACCATCTGGCCGAAAACGGTGGCCGTGGCGCCCAGTCCGATGAAGACGGTGATCACCCCGAGCGCGAAAAGCACCGCTCCGGTCACCGCGCGGCGGCGCAGCCCGGGCGGCACGACGCCGGTCTCGGCGACCACATGCACCCCCTGTCCGGCAAGATAGGACAGGTAGAAGGGCACGATCGGCAGAATGCAGGGTGAGAGGAAAGACAGCAGTCCGGCAAGGAAAGCGCCCAGAAAAGTGACATCAAACATCTTTGCGACGCTCCTACCTCAATACATATTCGCATATAACGTTACGTATGTGATAGGCTCTTGGTCAATCCACTGTGGAACACCCCAGATGCGACTTCTTCTCCTGCTCCTTCTGATCCTGCCCCTGCCTCTGCGGGCCGAGACCCTGCTGCTCATGGCCGAGCAGGCTGGTTGCCGCTATTGCGAGGCCTGGGACAAAGAAATCGCGCCGATCTATCCCAAGACCGCAGAGGGGCAGGCCGCGCCGCTGCGCCGGGCCGACATTCGTGACCTGCCGCAAGATATTGACCTCGCGCGGCCCGTTGCCTTTACGCCAACGTTCATTCTGGTGACGGACGGGATGGAAACTGGGCGAATCGAAGGCTATCCTGGAGAAGACTTTTTCTGGGCACTGCTTGCCCGCTTGATCGAAGAGGTTTCCGCCTCGCCCGCGCCACCTCCCGCGCAGATTAACGGATGACGCCGATGTCGAACGCAGCCCACCTCCCCGTCTTTGACGAGGGTATGAGCGAGCCGGAAATGGACCGGTTCATGGAAAAGGCCGAAGAGGCGTCGAACCTGCTCAAGGCGATGAGCCACGGCGGGCGGATGATGATCCTGTGCCACCTTGCCTCGGGCGAAAAATCGGTCACCGAACTCGAGGATCTGCTCTCGGCGCGGCAGTCGGCGGTCTCGCAGCAGCTCTCTCGGCTGCGGCTCGAGGGGCTGGTCACGCCGCGGCGGGACGGCAAGACGATCTACTACTCGTTGACGGATGACCGTCCGAAGAAGATCATGGAAGTCATCTACGACCTGTTCTGTCGGGAGGAGTGACCGGCGGCGCATGCTGGCGGTCGGAAGGGAGCGACAGTCGGAATGTTCGATTTTGGTGACGGCGCCGCGCTGGCGGCGCTCGTGGGATTGCTTGGAGGCATCGCACTTGGCCTTGCCGCCCGGCTCGGGCGTTTCTGCACGCTCGGCGCGATCGAGGACGCGCTCTATTCCTCGGACACCCGGCGTCTGAGGACGTGGGGGCTTGCGATCGGCACGGCGGTGATCGCCACGCAGACCGCGATTTCCGCGGGATGGCTCGACGCCGGCGAGACTTTCTATCTCTCGCGGCAATGGTCGCTGCCCGGCACCGCGCTCGGCGGGCTGCTCTTCGGCTACGGCATGGCGCTCTCGGGCAACTGCGGCTACGGCGCTTTGGCGCGTCTTGGCGGCGGAGACCTGCGCTCGCTGGTGATCGTCGTCGTCATGGGGCTGACCGCCTATGTCACCCTCTCTGGCCCGCTGGCGCTGCTGCGGATCACCGTCTTTCCCGACACGCCGGCCACGTCGCCGCAAGCGTTGTCGCAGATCACCGGGGCACCGCTGCTGACCGGGCTGGTGGTGGGCGGTGCACTGATCGTGATCTCGCTGTCGGGCGGCGGCATGGCGCGCGCCGGCCGGCACATCTTCTGGGGGGTGGTGGTTGGCCTCGCGGTAACCTCGGGCTGGGTCGGCACGCAGATGGCCGCGACGCAGAGCTTCGGCGCAACCTCAATCGAGAGCCATTCCTTCGCGCGCCCGCTTGGCGAGACCCTTCTGTGGCTGATGACGGCCTCGGCGGCGGCGCCCGGCTTTGCCGTGGGCTCAGTGGGTGGCGTTCTGATCGGCGCCTTCCTCGGCTCGCTGCGCAAGGGGCACTTCCGGTGGGAGGCCTGTGAGGACCCGCGCGAGTTGAAACGGCAGATCCTAGGGGCGGCGCTGATGGGCCCGGGGGCGGTTCTGGCCGCGGGCTGCAGCGTCGGGCAGGGGCTGAGCGCTTTCTCCCTGCTGTCGTTCAGCGCCCCCGTCGCGCTGCTGTCGATCTTCGCGGGGGCGGCGATCGGGCTGCGCCAGCTCATCGTCGGTTTCGCGCCCGCAGAGTAGCGACGCATTCAGCTCTTCCCGTCCCACGATTTGCATCATAGAATGCGAATGTGTGAATGGGAGGAGAGACCATGCCACTGACCCGCAGACACCTGCTGCAAACTGCCGCGGCCTCCGGCCTCGTGCCGCTGCTGCCCCGTAGGCTGATCGCCGAGACCCAGCTCGGTACGGGCCGGCTGCTCACCGTAAGCGACGGCAACCTCGTGCTGCCCGGCGACTTCGTGTTCGACGGCATGCCCGAGCCCGAACTGGCGTCGATCCTTGCCGCGCTGCGCATCGACCGCCAGCGACTGACACCCGAATGCAACGTGACCCTCTGGCAGGATGGCGAGCAGACCGTGCTCTTCGACGTCGGCGCGGGGCCTGATTTCATGCAGAGCGCCGGGGCGCTGCAAGGCAACCTCGACGCCGCCGGGATCACCCCCGAGCAGGTGACGGCAGTGGTGTTCACCCATGCGCATCCCGACCACATCTGGGGGCTTCTCGACGATTTCGACGAGCCCGCGTTTCCAGAGGCCCGCTACCTCATGGGCCGCGCGGAATGGGACTACTGGTGGGATCCGGCGACCGTGGAGTCCATCGGCGCCGAACGCCAACTCTTCGCTCTCGGCGCGCGGCGGAGGATGGAGGTGATCGAGGACCGGATCGAGCGCTTCGAGGATGGCGATGAAATCCTGCCCGGCCTCGCGGCGATCCTCACGCCGGGGCACACGCCCGGCCATATGTCGTTCGAACTGCGGCAAGGACAGGCGGCGGCGCTGGTCGTCGGTGATGCCATTGGCAACGACCACGTGGCCTTTGCCCGCCCGGGGTGGGAGGCGAACTCTGACCAGGACCCAGAACTGGGCGCGAAGACCCGCGTGGCGCTGATGGACCGGCTGGTGCAGGAACAGATGCCGGTCATCGGCTTCCACCTGTCGCAAGGCGGCATGGGCCACGTGGAGCGGGCGGAGGATGGATACCGCTTCGTCCCGCTCTGAGGCGTGGGGCGGCGGGGCCGCCCCAGCGCATGTCTAGTGGGCAATCATCACGTGCCGCGCCACGGTGTAATCCTCGAGCGCATACATCGACATGTCCTTGCCGTAGCCCGACTGCTTGAGCCCGCCGTGCGGCATTTCGTTGACCAGCATGAAGTGGGTGTTCACCCAGGTGCAGCCGTATTGCAGCCGTGCCGACATATCGAGCGCCCGGCCGATGTTCTCGGTCCAGACCGAGGAGGCAAGCCCGTACTGGCTGTCGTTGGCCCAGGCCACGGCGGTGTCGGCATCGTCGAAACGGGTGATCGAGACGACGGGGCCGAAGACCTCGCGCTGGACGATCTCGTCCTCCTGCAGGGCGCCCGCGATGACCGTGGGGCGGTAGTAGAAGCCCGAGCCCTCGTGCAGGGCGCCGCCGGTGGTCACCTCGATGTGTTTGAGCTCCGAGGCGCGCTGCACGAAGCTCGCCACCCGGTCGCGCTGGCGCTGCGAGATGAGCGGCGGGATCTCGTTCTTGGTGTCGTCGGCATCGTCGAAGGTGATCGAGGAGACGGCCGAGGAGAGATCCGCCACCAGATTGTCGTAGACCTTCGCGCCCGCGTAGATGCGGCAGGCGGCGGTGCAGTCCTGCCCGGCGTTGTAATAGCCGAAGGCGCGCAGCCCCTCGACGACGCGACCGAGATCGGCGTCGTCCATGACGATGACCGGGGCCTTGCCGCCCAGCTCCAGATGCGTCCGCTTGACCGACTTCGAGGCCGCCTGCAGCACCTTGCGCCCTGTCGCCACGTCGCCGGTGATCGAGACCATGTCGACCTGCGGGTGGTTGATCAGCGCGTTGCCGACGGTGGCGCCCTGGCCGACAATCACGTTGACCACGCCTGCGGGGAAGATCCCGGCGATGATCTCGGCCATCAGGAGCGCGGTCAGCGGCGTCTGCTCCGAGGGCTTCATCACCACCGTGTTGCCGCCCGCCAGCGCCGGGGCCAGCTTCCAGGCCATCATCATCATCGGGTAGTTCCACGGCGCGATCGAGGCGACGACGCCGATGGGATCGCGGCGGATCATCGAGGTGTGGCCCTCCATGTATTCACCCGCCACGGGCCCGTGCATGTTGCGCACCGCGCCGGCGAAGAAACGGAAGCAGTCGGCCACCGCAGGCACCTCGTCACCCCGCACACACTCGATGGGTTTGCCGCAGTTGAGCGATTCAAGCGCCACGAACTCCTCGGCCCGCGCCTCGATGGCGTCGGCCAGCGCCAGCAGCAGCCCGGAGCGGTGTGCCGCGGTGGTGCGCGCCCAGCCGGAGAAGGCGGCGCGGGCAGCGCCCACGGCGCGGTTCACCTGATCCATGTCCGCCTCGGGCATCTTCACGATCAGCTCGCCGGTGCGAGGGTTGAGCACCGCTTCCTCGGTCTCTTTCCCGGCTTCCTGAGCACCGCCGATCAGCATCTTGGTCTGCATGATGTCCTCCGTTACTTTACGTTCTTTACTTGCCCTGACCGGCGACCGCTTCGGTCCCGCGGGTGAGATAATAGGCGCCCAGGATGGGCAGCAGGGTGACCAGCACCACCACCATGGCGACCACGTTGGTCACCGGGCGTTCGCGCGGGCGCACCAATTCCTCGAGCATCCAAATGGGCAGCGTCTGCTGCTGCCCGGCGGTGAAGGTGGTGACGATGACCTCGTCGAAGCTGAGTGCAAAGGCGAGCATGCCGCCCACCACCAGCGCGGTGGCGATATTGGGCAGGATCACGTACCGCAGCGTCTGGAAGAGGTTGGCGCCCAGATCCATCGAGGCCTCGATGAGGCTGCCGCTGGTGCGGCGGAAACGGGCGACAGCGTTGTTGTAGACGATCACCACGCAGAAGGTCGTGTGGCCGAGCACGATGGTCCAGGTGCTGAACGGCACCTCGGCGATGGAAAAGGCCGAGCGCAGGGCGATGCCCGTCACAACGCCCGGCAGGGCGATGGGCAGGATCACCAAGAGCGAGATGCTCTCGCGGCCGAAGAACTTCGTGCGGCTGACGGCGGCGGCGCAGAGCGTGCCGAGGATCATCGCCAGCAGCGTCGAGATCGCCGCGACCTTGAGGCTGAGCGCCATCGCCTCCCAGACGTCGGGCCGCTCCCACGTGGCCGCGAACCACTTCAAAGTGTAGCCGGGCGGCGGCCACTGGAAGGATTTCTCTTCCGTGGTGAAGGCGTAGACGAAGATGAGCAGGATCGGCAGATGCAGGAACAGCAGCCCCGCGGCAGCGGCGATCTTGAGCTTCAGAGAGGCGCGCTCAGAGTGCATCGAAGGCCCCCATGCGCTTGGCGATCCAGAGGTAGACGCCCATGATCACGATCGGCACCACGGCGAAGGCGGCGGCCAGCGGGATGTTCCCGGCGATGCCCTGGTGTTGGTAGACTGCCTGGCCGATGAACAGCCGCGAGGTTCCGATGATCTGCGGGATGATGTAATCCCCCAGCGTCAGCGAGAAGGTGAAGATCGAGCCCGCGACCACCCCCGGCAGCGCCAACGGCAGCAGCACGTGGCGAAAGGTCTGCGAGGGTGTCGCGCCGAGATCGCCGCTGGCCTCGAGCATCGAGGTCGGCACCCGCTCCAGCGCGGCCTGGATCGGCAGCACCATGTAGGGCAGCCAGACGTAGACGAAGACAAGGAAGGTGCCCGTCGGGCTGACCGAGAGCGAGTTGCCCCCGATGACCGGCAGCGCGAGATAGGCGTCGAGGAGCCATGTCAGGTGCAGCCCGTCGAAGATCCAGGTCAGAATGCCTTCCTTTGCAAGGATCAGTTTCCAGGCGTAGACCTTCACCAGGTAGCTCGACCACAGCGGCATCATGATGCCGAGGTAGAAGAGCGCCCGCCACGCGCCCCTGGCGTAGCGCGCGGCATAGTAGGCGATGGGAAAGGCGACCGCGGCGGAGGCCACCGTGACCAGCGCCGCCATGCCCACGGTGCGGCGGATGATGTCGAAGTTGGCCGGGGTGAAAAGTTCGGCATAGGTCGCCAGCGTGACCTCGTGGTTGATCAGCCCGGTGAAGTGGTCGATCGAGAAGAAGCTCTGCAGCAGCAGCGCAAAGAGCGAGCCGAGGTAGATGATCCCGAGCCAGAGCGCCGGCGGCGTCAGCAGGATCAGCAAGAGCAGCTTCGGACGCCGCCAAAGGGTGTCGGAAACCCGCGTCAGCAGCCCTTCGGAGGGGCCAGCCTGCGCGGTTGGGCTCGTATCTACCATGCTCATGCCCCGGCTCGCTGGTCGGGCCGCATCAGGTGCAGATCCTCGGGTGCCCAGCTCAACGCCACCTCGTCGCCCTCGCGGGGGCGCAGCGCGTCCTGCGGCAAGAGCGCGGTCAGCCGTGTGCCGCCCGCGTCGAAGCTGACCCGCGTGCTGAGACCAAGGAAGCTGAGCCCGGTGACACGCGCCTTCAGCGGCCCCTCGGAGGTCAGCCGCAGCCGTTCGGGACGGATCGCGGCGGGGCAGGTCTCGCCGGTCAGCCGGACGACCAGCGCCTCGGGCAGCACGTTGGACGAGCCGACGAAATCAGCGACAAAGGGCACCTCGGGTCGGAAGTAGATGTCCTCGGGGCTGCCGACCTGGATGATCTTGCCGTCGTTGAACACCGCCACGCGGTCGGCCATCGACAGCGCCTCGCCCTGGTCGTGGGTGACGAAGACGAAGGTGATGCCAAGCTGGCGCTGCAGGGTCTTCAGCTCTTCCTGCATCTGCTCGCGCAGCTTCAGATCGAGCGCGCCGAGCGGCTCGTCGAGCAGCAGCACCCGCGGCTTGTTGACCAATGCGCGGGCTAGTGCGACACGCTGGCGCTGGCCGCCCGACAACTCGGAAGGCTTGCGGCTGCCGTAGCCGCCGAGCCGCACCATCTCGAGCGCCGCCTCGGCCTCGGCGTGGCGTTCGCGTTTGCCACGCCCGGCGATCATCAGCCCGTAGGCGACGTTGTCGCGGACGTTGAGATGCGGGAACAACGCGTAATCCTGGAACACCGTGTTCACCTGCCGCTTGTAGGGCGGCAGATCGGCGACGGGGGCGCCGAAGATGCGGATGTCGCCCGCCGTCGGGCGCTCGAAGCCGGCGATCAGGCGCAGGCAGGTGGTCTTGCCCGAGCCCGAGGGCCCCAGCATGGCGAAGAACTCGCCTTCGGCAATGTCGAGGATGACGTCATCCACCGCCTTCACCGCCCCAAAGTGGCGGGAGACGTGGTCGAAGCTCACGGCTGGCATGGGAGTATTCCGGTTCTTGTGCCCGCGCCGCAGGGTGGCGGCGCGGGGAAGGTCAGGGCAGGGCGATCAGCGGCCGCCGATCACGCCGATGTAGTCGGACACCCAGCGGTAGTAGGGCACGCATTCGTCCTGGCTCTCGCAGTTCGCCACCGGGGTCTTCCAGAACTTGATCTTGTCGAACTGCGCGAGGCCGTTGGCGTCGCAGCCTTCCTGGGTCTGCATGCCCGAGCCGTCCGAGCAGGCGGAGGGCACCGAAGGCACCGCGCCGAACCAGACCGACAGATCGGACTGCAGGTTGGACGAGAGCGTGTGCTCCATCCACTTGTAGGCGCAGTTCGGATGCTCGGCCTCGGCGTGCAGCATGGTGGTGTCGGCCCAGCCGGTGGCGCCTTCCTCGGGGATCACCGAGGCGACGGGCACGCCGTCGGCCTGCAGCAGGTTGACCTGGAACGGCCAGGACCCCGAGGCGACCATGCCTTCGTTCTTGAAGTCGTCGATCTGGATGAAGGCGTCGTGCCAGTAGCGGCTCACCAGCTCGCGCTGGCCGCGCAGCAGGTCGAGCGCGGCAGCATATTGGTCGGCGTTCAGCTCATAGGGGTCGGTGATCCCGAGTTCGGGCTGGTGCGCCATGAGGTAATTGGCTGCGTCTGCGATGTGGATCGGCCCGTCATAGGCCTGCACCCGTCCCTTGTTGCTCGATCCGTCGGCGAGGGTTGTTTCCTCGAACACGACGTTCCACGAGGTCGGCGCCTCGGGGAAGGCCTCGGTGTTGTACATCAGCACGTTCGGACCCCACATGTAGGGGGTGCCGTAATGCTCGCCGTCCACCGTATGCCAAGGCGCGTCCTTCAGGCGGTCGTCCACCTTGCTCCACGAGGGGATGAGGTCCACGTTGATCGGCTGCACGCGCTTGCCCGCGATCATCCGCAGCGAGGCGTCGCCCGAGGCGGTGACGAGGTCAAACCCGCCCTCGTTCATCAGCGCCACCATTTCGTCCGAGGTGTTGGCGGTTTTCACGGAGACCTTGCAGGAGGTTTCTTCCTCGAACTTGGTGACCCAGTCAAAGGCGGCATCGGTCTCGCCACGCTCGATGTATCCGGCCCAGGCGACGATCGACAGCTCACCTTCGCCCTCGCCGATCTCGGTCATCTGCGCGACGGCGCTCGTCGCCAGCGAAGCGGCGGTGATCGCGCTCACTGCGGCGGTGATGAAACGGTTGGTCATTGCACTCTCCCTGTGGGCAGGCCGCAGGAGACGGGTGGCCTTGCGAGACACGTCCCCGGCTCGGGCGACGGCCCGAAATTCGCTGTTGGTGTCAGAGCCGGTGGCGACCTGCGCCGCGGCACGGGGGCGTCTTTCGGCCGTTCGGCCACGCGCCATTCTCCCGCACGAAAATCATGTGACGCCGTCGCTGCGTTCGCAAATTCATAAATCAGAAATGACCATTCGGAAAAACCGATAGCCCGGACCTTCAGAACCGTCCCGGTCTTTCGGCCTGTCCCATCCGCGCCAGCGAGAGGAAATCCTGCACCGCTTCCGATAGTGGCAACCCCTTGCGCCAGACCATGCCCACCTGCACGATCGGCAGGCTGCCCGAGACGTCGCGGCTCTCGATCCGGTCGCCGTCGAGCGACCACGGCCGGTAGACGAGGTCCGGCAGCAGCGCCACGCCCGCGCCGGTGGCAACGAGGCTGCGCACCGCCTCCACCGACCGCGTGCGAAAGGCGATCTGCGGCTTGCGTCCGAAGGCCGAGAGCAACTTCACCGCCTCCTCCTCCATCTCGTCGACGTTGAGCATGATGAGCTGTTCGCGCGCCACGTCGTCGAGGCCGATGCTCTCGCGGGCCGTCAGCTTGTGGCCCAGCGGCAGCCAGAGCCGGAAGGAGGAGACGTCGAGGATCTCGGATTGCAGCGCCATGCGGTCGCGCAGGTTGGAGATCACCATGACCGCCACGTCGAGCTCGCCGCCGATCAGCAGGTGCTCGAGGTATTCGCCCTGATCCTCCAGAGCCGAGACCTCCACCGCAGGGTTCATCCGCCGGTAACGCGACAGCAGGTCGGACATGACGTAGCCCGCCATCAGTGAGGTCACCCCGATGTTGAGCCGCCCCTGCGTGGTGCCCGGTGCGCGCTGAAAGGCCCGCCGCGCGCCCGACACGTCCGACAGGATCTTCGTCGCGTGGCGCAGGAACTGGTGGCCGCTGTGGGTGATGTCGAGGCCGCGCGCGTGGCGCTCGAACAGGGTGACGCCGAGATCTGCCTCGAGGTTCTTCAGCGCCTCGGTCACCGCCGATTGCGAAATTGACAGCGTCTGCGCCGCACCGATCACCGAGCCCTTCTCGGCCACGGCGACGAAATAGCGGAGTTGTTTCAAGGTAAAGGACATGGCGCGCTCCCCGGGTGTCAGGCGCATTGAAGGGCGCTTTGCGCGCACCGCGCAAGCCTGTTCCTCGGGGAAGGGGCAACGCGCCGCCAAGGTGGGCTGGAGCGCGGACAATGAGGGCAGAGGTGGCGCGGCGAGGCGCATGAGGGAAATGGTTTGCTCATATCGGGCAGAATCTTGGAATGAGATTGCTGTGTTCGGCGGTCCGGGAGAGCGCATTTGGAAACTCTTGCGCCTCTGCCGATGCTAGGCTGCTTTCAACCGCGCTGAACGCGCAAAGCTGCCCCATCGAGCAAGAAGAGCATCCCATGTCCTGCACAGATCCCACCGCCCTGCTGACCTCCTTCCGTCAGGCCCTGCCGCCTGTGGCACGGATGGGCGAAGACCTCGTGGGCAAGGGCGTGATGGTGGATGGACCTTTCGGGCCCAAGCCGCTGGTCTACGCCGATTACGTCGCCTCGGGCCGGGCACTGAAGGCGCTCGAGATGTTCCTGCTCGAGAAGGTGTTGCCCTATTATGCCAACAGCCACACCGAGGCGTCCTTCTGCGGCGGCTTCATGACCCGGCTGCGGGCCGCCGCCCGCGCCACAATTGCCGACCACTGCGGCGCCGGTCCCGAACACGCGGTGATCTTCGCGGGGAGCGGGGCGACGGCGGGGATCAACCGGCTGGTGCATCTGCTGGGCGCGGACCATGGCAAGGTGAAAGTCATCCTCGGCCCCTACGAGCATCACTCCAACATTTTGCCGTGGCGCGAGAGCGGTGCCGAGGTGGTCGAATTGCCCGAGGCAGGCGACGGCGGGCCGGAGCTTGCCGCGCTCGATGCGGCGCTCGCCGACAAGGCGGACTACGACCGGGTGATCTGCGCCTTTTCTGCGGCCTCCAATGTTTCGGGGATCATCGCCGACGTCGCGGGCCTCACCCGCCGGGTAAAGGATGCGGGTGCGCTGATGGTCTGGGATTATGCCGGGGGAGGGCCCTACCTGCCGATGGCCATGGACCAACAGGGCGCAGGCATCGACGCTCTGGTCTTCTCGCCGCACAAGTTCATCGGCGGGCCGGGCGCATCGGGCGTGATGGTGCTGCGCCGCGACGCGGTGGTCGCCGAGCATCCGACATGGGTCGGCGGCGGCACCGTGCGCTTCGTGTCCTCCGACGGGCATGACTATTCCGGCGCGCTGGAGGCGCGCGAGGAGGCGGGTACGCCCAATGTCGTCGGCGACATCCGCGCGGCCCTGGCGGTGATCGTCAAGGAAGAGATTGGTGCGGACCACATGGCGCAGCGCAACGCCGAACTGGCCGCGCGCGCCATCGCCGCATGGCAGGCCGAGCCCGGCATCGAGCTGCTCGGAAACACCGGGGCCGCGCGCCTCCCCGTCCTCTCTTTTCGCCTGCGCGACCCGCGTGGCGGGTACATCCACCAGCAGCTGGCCACGAAGATGCTGAGCGACCGCTTTGGCATCCAGGCCCGCGGCGGCTGCGCCTGCGCCGGCCCCTACGTGCTGCGCCTGCTGGGCTTTGACACCGAGGCCGCGGCGCGGATCCGCGCGGCGATCCTGTCGGGCCAGGAACTGGAGAAACCCGGCTTCGTACGGCTCAACCTGTCGGTGCT
Source organism: Alloyangia pacifica (assembly GCF_003111685.1). Taxonomy (NCBI): domain Bacteria; kingdom Pseudomonadati; phylum Pseudomonadota; class Alphaproteobacteria; order Rhodobacterales; family Roseobacteraceae; genus Alloyangia; species Alloyangia pacifica. The sequence goes on from NZ_CP022190.1 coordinate 784,701, forward strand.
GATGAGCGAGGCAGAGGTGGATTTCATATTGCAGAGCGTCGCCACGCTTTCGCGCGACGCGGTGGCCCATGTTAGCAGCTACGAGGTGGACGGCGCCCGGGCGATCTTCTCCGCCAGCGCGGCCTGAAGTCGGGCTTCAGACGTAGTCGAGCGGCAGCTCGGTGCTCGACTTGATGGTCTCCATCGCGAACATCGACGAGACGTCGTGGATCTCGACCTTCTGGATCAGTCGCTGGTAGACCTTGTCGAAGGTCGCGATATCCGGAACCACGACGCGCAGCATGTAGTCGACCTCGCCCGCCAGACGGAAGATGTCGACGATCTCGGGGATCTCCTCGGCCGCCTTGACGAAGGCGCGCGCCCAATCGCGGCTGTGCTGGTTGGTGCGGATCGCCATGAAAACCGAAACCCCGACGTTGAGCTTCTCCTCGTCGAGCAGCGCCACGCGGCGCTTGAAGTAGCCGCGCTCCTCGAGCTTGCGAATGCGGCGCCAGCAGGGCGTGGTGGTGAGGCCGATCTCGGCGGCGATCTCGGTGACCGGCATCTCGGCGTTGCGCTGGAGCAGTGCGAGGATCTTCCGATCGTAGGTGTCGAGCATTGATTTCTTCCCCGGGCTGAAGTTGGGGCAATCTATCCTAAGAAGTCCGGTAATGGTAGGTCCGTGAAGGCTGCGGCGACCAGGGGCAGAAGGCCGCTGACCTAGCACCACGGCCGCGCTATATGGGAGAGGCGCCGTCCGGCCCGGGTGCCACGGCGGCATACTTGGAGTCGCGGCGTGCTGTTCATCACCATTTGGCCCTTGTTCGGGCTCATCTGCTTGGGTTTTTTCCTGTCCCGCAAGGGGTTTCCCGACCCGGGCTTCTGGCCCGCCGCGGAGCGCCTGAACTACTTCCTCCTGTTCCCGGCCCTGCTCGTGTCGAGCCTGCTTCGCGCGCCGCTGGATGATCCGCAATTGCTGAAGCTCGGCGGGGCGACCGTCGCCACGATCTGCATCGTGGCGCTTGGCATGGCGCTGGCACGCCGCATCCGGCCGGCACCCGCGGCGCGCTTCGGCCCGGCGCTGCAGGGGGCGGTGCGCTTCAACACCTACCTGGGGCTGGCGATCACCGCGAGTCTTGCCGGCCCCGAGGGCGTCTCGCGCGCGGCGGTTTATCTCGCCATCGCCGTTCCCCTGGTCAACGTGCTGTCGATCGTGGCGCTGAGCGAGGCTGAGGTGCTGCGCCGTCCCGGCGTGCTGCTGAAGACCATGCTGCGCAATCCCCTGATCCTTGCCTGCCTTGCCGGGATCGCGCTTGCGCTTGTCGGCGCGGGGTTGCCCTTCGGCGCAGACCGCTTCCTCGAGTTGCTCGCGCGCGGCAGCCTGCCGCTGGGCCTCTTGTGCGTCGGCGCGGCCCTGCGGCCGGGATCGCTGCGCGGGGACCTGCCGGCGCTCGCGGGCAACGCGGCGCTGCGTCTGGTGCTTGTTCCGGGCATCGCGGCGCTGGTGGCGGCGGCCGTCGGCCTCGGCCCGGTGGAAGCCCTGGTGCTGGTGGTCTTCTCGGCAATCCCGACCGCGCCGACGGCCTACGTGCTGACCCGGCAGATGGGCGGGGACGGCACGCTCATGGCCGGGCTGGTGATGGCGCAGACCCTGCTCGGCGTGCTGACGATTCCCCTCGTGTTGCTGGTGCTGGGCCTGGGCTAGGGCGGGCCTGCGGGCCGCGTGCATAGGTTCAAGCCCACGCAGGGAGGGAACCGAGCTTGGCTCGCGGCGGGAGAATTTCTCGCCAAAAGCGTTCTAAAAATGCGTACGATTTAAATTTGTTCGCTTGCTGTGAGACTGTTGGACCAGGCGCCCCGCAGAGATTGCCGGAATATCACTTGTTTTCTCCATAATTCGCCGGCTCACCGGCAATGGCAGATCTTGCGTTCAGGAATTGTTTAAAAAAATATGCGGCCTGAAAACTGCGAAATTTCCGTTGATCGGTCGGGTTTGAGCGTTCCATAAATGAGGCCACGAGTAGAAGCGGTCTGGACCAAATCCTGGACATTGCTCGCCAGAAGTTCCGACTCTGACGAGGCCAGATATGACCAGCAACTATCGAGTTAAAAAAGATAAAATAGAAATCAAAGATCTCGCGACGCACCAATGCCGGGCCTGCCTGATGTGCGCGGATCCGGAACGGCAGCGCTGTGCCCGCAACCGGATGCGCGCCGAGGGCATCGGCAAGGCCGAGATCGACCACCTGCGACTGTCCAACAAATCAGCACACTAGGGAGAGACCTCCACATGTTGTCCAAGTCCACCACGCTCACGGCCCTCGGGCTCGCGCTCAGCGCGACCACCGCGCTTGCCGGGGACCCGGTCACGTACCAGCTCGATTGGCTTCCGGGAGGCGATAAGGCGCCCATATAGGTCTGCGTCGACCAGGGCTTCTGCGCGGATGCGGGCCTCGACGTCACCATCGCCTCGGGCCGAGGCTCGTCGGATGCGATTTCGCGCCTTGCGGCGGGTTCGTCCAACATCGGCATGGCCGACATCGGCGCGCTGATGGCCGCCAAGGCGCAGGAAGGCGTCGGGGTGACCTCGGTGATGTCGGTGTTCAATAAGGGACCGCATGCCTTCTACACGGTCAAGGACAGCGGCTTCGACAGCGTCGCCGACGTGACGGGCAAGAAGATCGCCACGTCGCCCTTCACCTCTTCGAACGTCTATCTCCCGCTGGTGCTGAAGGACGTGGGCCTGAGCGAGGCCGACGTCGAGCTGACCAAAGCCGACGCCGGCGCGCTCGGGCCGATGTTGATGACCGGGCAGGTCGACGGCATCGTCGCCTGGATGACCGACCTCTCGCGCTATCAGGGCCAGGGCAAGGACGCGGGCAAGGAGATCATCGCGCTGCCCTGGTCGGCTGCTGGCCTTGAACTCTACTCCGCCTCGCTGAATGCCAACGACGCCTTCCTCGCCGAACGTCCCGACGTCGCCGCGCGCTTCGTCGCCGCCTTCAAGAAGTCGATAGAGTTCTGCAGGACCAACCCGGAAGAGGCCGCGCAATCCGTTGTCAACATGGTGCCGGAGCTGGAGCATGGCGACGTGCTCGGCTCGCTCAACGACATGCTGGGGCTGGTGTACAACGAGGTGACCGAGGCCGACGGGCTCGGCGTCTTCGAGCCGGGCCGGCTTGCCGCCACCTGGACCCGCGTGTCGCAGGCGCAGGGACTGGACGGGGCGGCGCAGGACCCCGAGGTCTTCGTGACCCGCGCTTTCCTGCCCGGCGGGGAAGGCTGATGGAAACCCCCGCCGCCATTCGTTTCGACCGGCTGGGCCAGGTCTTCGAGACCGGCTCCGGCCGGGTGGAGGCCCTGCGCAACGTCAGCTTCGAGGTCGCCCGGCATGAGTTTCTCGCCGTGCTTGGCCCTTCGGGCTGCGGCAAGTCCACTTTGCTGCGCATGATCGCCGGGTTGCTCGAGCCGACATCGGGCACGGTCGAGGTGTTCGGGCGGCGGGTCACAGGCCCGCGTGAGGACATCGGCATCGTCTTCCAGAAGCCGACGCTGCTGCCCTGGGCCACGATTGAAGACAACGTGCTGTTCCCCGTCCGCCACAAGCGCGGACGGGTGGGCCGCCACGACCGCGACCGGGCGCAGGACCTGCTGCGCATGGTCGGGCTCGAGGGCTTTGGCAAGCGCCTGCCAGACGAGCTGTCGGGCGGCATGCAGCAGCGCGTCGGGATCGCCCGCGCGCTGCACATGGACCCCGATATCCTGCTGATGGACGAGCCCTTCTCGGCGCTCGATGCGCTGACCCGCGAGGAAATGGGCTTCGACCTGCTGCGCATTTTCGGCGAGCGCCCGAAGACCGTGGTCTTCATCACCCATTCCGTCAGCGAGGCGGCGCTCCTCGCCGACCGCGTGTTGGTGATGACCGGTCGCCCCGGTTCGGTGCTGACCGAGCTGCCGGTGCCGGTTGCCCGCCCGCGTGGCCGCGAGACGATCAAGGATCCGGCGGTCACCGAGATTGCCGCCCACCTGCGCGACCTGCTGCTGCAAAGGGATGCCGCCTGATGAGCCTTTCGATGCCAGATTTTTCCAAGCCCGAAAGCAAACGCCCCGATCTCCGGCGCATCCTCGCCGCGCCGGGTGTCGCGGCGATCCTCACCATCCTCGGCACAGTCGCGCTCTGGGAGCTTGCCGCGCGCTCGCTGAATATCCCCAGCTACCTGCTGCCGGCTCCGAGCTCGATCTTCTCGACCTTCCCCAGCATCGGCGCGGAACGCTGGGCCGGCCACGTCTGGGCAACGCTGCGGGTCGCGCTGCTGGGCTTCGCGCTCGCCATCGCCATCGCCATTCCTCTGGCTATCGCGCTGGTGCGCTCGCCGGCGCTGAACCGCACGCTCTACCCGCTGTTGGTGATCGTGCAATCCACCCCGGTCGTCGCCATCGCGCCGATCATCATCGTGGTGCTGGGAGCCGGCGATGCGCCGCGCATCGTCATCACCACGCTGATCTGCTTCTTCCCGATGGTGGTCTCCACCGCCACCGGGCTTGCCGCCACGCCGCCTGAACTCATCGAGCTGTCGCGGAGCCTGCGCGCCCCGGTCTTTCGAGAAATCACCCAGATCCGGCTGCCTTTCGCCGTGCCCTACATCTTCTCGGCGCTGAAGATCTCGGTGACGCTGGCGGTGATTGGCGCGGTTGTGGCCGAGTTCTGCGCCTCGGACGCAGGCGTCGGCTACTTCATCCAATTCTCGACCTCGATGTTCAAGCTGCCGCAGGCCTGGGCCGGGCTCTTCGTCCTCGCCGCCATGTCACTGGCCTTGTTCCAGGCGGTGAGCTGGGCACAGAAGCTGCTCTTCCCCTGGAGCCTGCCGCGCAGGCGCTGAGCCCGCTCGCCCCCCTTTCGCATCGGGCGGCCCGCCGCCCGGTGCCTTCCCCCGGAGTAGAAGCAGTCAGGCCACGGCCCGGACATTGCTCCCCACCCTGCCGGACCTTCCGGCATCCTACTTTGGAGACCGCAATGAGCACCAACTACGACCTTGCCGAGCTGAACAAGGAAACCACCATCGGCGGCATGGGCAGCACCATCGAGCGCGACGTCCCTGCCATCGATCTGTCCGACTTCGACACCCGCAAGCACGAGATCGCCGACGCCCTCTGGGACGCCGCCACGGGCATCGGTTTCTTCCAGGTCTACAACCACGGCATCCCCGAGCAAGACATCGACGCCGCCTTCGACACCGCCTGGGAGTTCTTCGAGCTGCCGACCGAGGTGAAGGCGCAATACCCGATGCCGAAGGGCACCAACGCCGGTTGGGAATTCAAGGCGCAGGTGCGCCCCTCCACCGGCACGCCCGACAACAAGGAAAGCTATCAGGTCACCCGCCCGCTGATGGATGGCAAGTGGCCGACCGAGGAAGAGCTTCCCCGGTTCAAGGAACGCGCGCTGAAGTTCGAGCGCCAGAACTGGGAGCTGGGCATGCGGATCCTGTCGTGCTTTGCGCTCAAGATGGGCTTTGCCGAAGATTTCTTCACCCATGCGCATGACCCGGAGTCGGACCAGTACCAGTCGACGCTGCGGCTCATCCACTACATGTCGATGGAAGACGCCAAGCCCGAGGACTTCAAGGCCTGGCGCGCCGGGGCGCATTCGGACTTCGACTGCCTCACCATCCTGCACCAGAAGGAAGGCGAGGGCGGGCTGCAGGTCTGCCCGGGCAAGGACGCGGGCTCCAATGCCTGGACCGACGTGCCGCCGCGCCGCGGCTACATCACCTGCAATATCGGCGACATGCTGATGCGCTGGTCGGACGATCAGCTGCAGTCGACGCTGCACCGGGTGCGCATGCCCTATGAGGGCGAGTACAAGGGCCGCCGCCTGTCGCTGCCGTTCTTCTGCCAGGCCAACCGCGACGCGGTCATGCAGGGCCCGTTGGGCAAGTACGAGCCGATCACCGCGGGCGACTACCTGACCATGCGCATCAATGCCAACTTCGCCGCCAGCCAGGCCGCCAAGAAGTAAGGCGTTGAGCATGGGCCGTTCGGGTGACACCATCGCGACAAAGGGCAGGGCGCAGATCCCTGCCAGACCCAGCTTCGGAAGGTCCATGCTGCACGGCCGCGCTCTGCGCTACATCGACGAGGTCGCCCGTCAGGGCTCCATCCGCAAGGCGGCGCGCGAGTTGAATGTCGCCGCCTCCGCGGTCAACCGGCAGGTGCTCGAGGTCGAGGCCGACTTCGGCGTGCCGATCTTCGAGCGCCTGCCGCGCGGGTTGAAGCTGACCGCCCCGGGCGAGCTGCTCATTGCCCATATCCGCGAGACGCTGAAGGGCCACGACCGGCTGCAGGCGCGCGTCCATGCGTTGAAGGGCCTGTCGCACGGCGAGGTTACCGTCGCCACAATGGCGACGCTCGCCGCCGGTCGGCTCGGCGACGTGGTGGCCGAGTATTGCGAGCGTCATCCGCGGGTCGAGCTGAAGGTCACCGTCTGCAACCGTTCCGAGCTGATGGAGATGGTGGCTTCGGGCGAGGCCGAGATCGGCCTTGGCTACAACCTGCCCGAGGACAACCGCATGCAGCTCTCGGCCGTCTTCCAGCACCGGCTCGGCGCGGTGGTGGCGCCGGGTCACCCGCTCACGGCCAAGCCGAACGTGCGCGTCGCCGACTGCCTGATCTACCCGCTGGTGCTGGCCTCGCAGCAGCTGTCGCTGCGGCCGCTGATCGAGAACCTCGCCCCGGCCAATGCCGATCTGCGGCCGGTGGTGGAAACCAATTCCACCGAGATGATGAAGCGCCTCGTGCGCCGCCCGCCGCATGTGACCTTTCTCAACCGCGTCGACGTCGACCAGGAGTTGCGCGACGGCGATCTTGCCTTCCTGCCGCTGATGGCCGCCGCCGGACGGCAGCGGCTCAGCCTCGTGCACCGCAGCCGCGGGGCGCTCAGCTCGGCGGCGGACGGCTTCATGCAGGCGATCAAGGACCACTTCGGGCGGGGCGATAGCTGAGCGCCCGACAAGCTACGGAAAGACCTGAGATGACCACCAAGATGCACCGCCGCCTCGAAGAGGCGTTCGCGGCAGGCGGAGACCTGCTGCTCACCCAGTTGCGCTGTCCCGCCGCGCTGTTGACCGAGGGTGCGCCCGTCGGGGCCCCGGTGGACGCCGACGGCACCGCGCGTGTCGATCTGCTGATCCGCGCCGGGCGCATCGCCGCTGTCGCGGCGCCGGGCGGGATCGCGACCGATGCGCCGCGTCTGAGCCTTGGCGGACGGCACGTCTGGCCGATGCTGGTCGACGCCCACACCCATCTCGACAAGGGCCACGTGATGGGCCGCGCGCCCAGCTCCGGCGGCACCCATCCCGGCGCGCGCGAGGCCACGACCCGCGACCGCATCGCCCATTGGCGGCACGACGACCTGATCCACCGCATGGACTTCGGGCTCTCCTGCGCAGAGGCGCATGGCGTCGCCGCGATCCGCACCCATCTCGACAGCCACGAGGGGCAGGGCGAAACCGTCTGGGGCGCCTTTGCCGAAATCCGCGAGACCTGGAAGGGGCGGGTCGCGCTGCAAGCCTCGGCGCTGGTGCCCTTCGATGCCTGGGGCACGGACTACGCGGCGCGCCTTGCTGACATCGTGGCCGAGCACGGCGGGCTGCTCGGCGGGGTGACCCGCCCGTCCGGCGGCACCCATGGTGCGCTTGATGACATCGAGGCTCTTCTCGACCGGGTCTTCACCCTGGCCAAGGAGCGCGACCTCGACCTTGACCTGCACGTCGACGAGGCCGCCGAGGCGGATGCCCTCCCGCACGTGGCCCGCGCCGCGATCCGCCATGGCTACGAGGGGCGGGTGACCTGCGGCCATTGCTGCTCGCTCGCGCGTCTGCCCGAGCCCGAGATGCACGCCACCATCGCGCTGGTGAAGGCGGCGGGGCTCTCGCTGATCACCCTGCCGACGGTCAACATGTACCTGCAGGATCGCGTGCCGGGCCGCACGCCGCGCTGGCGCGGGGTGATGCCGATCCACGAGCTGCGTGCCGCCGGGGTGCCGGTGGCGGTGGCCGGGGACAATTGCCGCGATCCCTTCTACGCCTACGGCGATCACGACATGCTCGACACCTGGCGCGAGGCGGTGCGGATCTGCCATCTCGACCACCCGTTCGAGGACAGTGCGGGTCTGGCGGGGAGGGCGCCGGCGGCGATCTGCAGGTTCGAGGCGGGCAGCCTCGGCGCCGGGCGCCGGGCCGATTTCATGGTGCTTGATGCCTGGAGTCTCGACCAGATCATCGCCCGGCCTCAGTCCGACCGGCTGCTGGTGCGCGAGGGGCGGGTGTTGGATATCCGCCCGCCGTCCTACGAAGCGCTGCACCTGGCCGGCTCTGAGACGGAGCCAGAGCCGGCCTGACTTGCGCGGGGCGGGTGGCTCAGCGCTGCTCGGCCCTGCGCGCCCGGATCAGCGTGAAGATCCCGGCGCAGACGATGATCGCCGTGCCGAGCGCCACGTTCGGCCGCAGCGTCTCGCCAAAGACCACGATCCCCAGCGCCGCCGCGAAGACCAGTTGAAGATAGGCGAAGGGCTGCACCGCCGAGGCCTCGGCCACCTCGTAGCATTTGATCAATGTGTAATGGCCAGTCGCCCCGGTCAGGCAGAGCAGCGCCATCATACCCCAGTCGGGCAGGCTCATCGGCTCCCAGAACCACATGCCGATCAGCGTCGCCGTCGCCACCCCAACGACACCGGTCCAGAAGAAGGAGGTCGCGGCGCTGTCGGTTCGGGCGACGCGGCGGGTGAGCAGCCCGTAGAGGGCGAACATCAGCGCCGCCACCAGCGGGATTGCCGCCAGCGGCGAGAACACCCCGCCCGAGGGTTGCAGGATGATGAGGATGCCGACAAAGCCGATGCCGATCGCGGTCCAGCGCCGCCAGCCGACCCTCTCACCCAGCACCGGTCCCGAAAGCGCGGCGATCAGCAGCGGGTAACAGGCGAAGACCGCATGGCTCTCGACCAGGCCGAGGTGGACGAAGGCCGAGACCATGACGCAGATCTCGACCACCAGCAGCACGCCGCGGAAGGCCTGCACGAAGGGCTGGCCGCTCTTCGCCGCGGCTTTGAGCCCGCCCTTGCTGCGCGCCGCCAGCGTCAGAACGAAGACGGCGAAGAACCAGTAGCGCACCATCGTGACCATGTAGACATTGGTGGCCTCCGACAGGTGCCGCGACAGCCCGTCCTGCATGGCGAAGATGAAGGTGGTGAGCACCATCAGCCAGATGCCTAGGCGCGTGTTCTGCTGGGCCATCAGGGTTTCCTTGCGACGGTCATATGGCGTTTGCGCCCGTGGCCCGGGCGACGCTCGACCTCGAAGCCCGCCTCGGCCAGCGCCCGCCGCACGTGACCCGCGGCGGTATAGGTGGCGGCGCTGCCGCCGGGGGCGGTGTGGCGCGCCACCTCGGCCATCAGCTCCGGCCCCCAGAGCTCCGGGTTCTTGGCCGGGGAGAAACCGTCGAGGAACCAGGCGTCGGCCAGCTCCTGCCACGCGGGCAGGGTTTGTCGCGCGTCCCCCTCGACCATGGTGAATTGCAGGTCGGGCAGGGTGATCTCGCGCGCATCGCGTTGCCAGAAAGGTGCCAGCTCGGCGGCGATCCCTGACAGCTCGGGAAAGGCCGCCTGCGCCCGCAGCATGTCCTCGGCGGCAAGCGGAAAGGCCTCGAAGGTGGTAAAACGGAGTTGCCCGTCGATGCCCTCGGCGCGCCAGAGCGCCAGCGTGGCCAGCAGGTTCAGCCCTGTGCCGAAGCCGAGCTCGGCCACGTGGAACCCGTCCCGCAGGCGCGCCGGCAGATCGTTGCCCGCGTGGAAGGTGTGCCGGGTCTCCGACAGGCCGTTTTCCAGCGAATAATAGGGATCGTCGAAGCGCGGCGAGACAGGCACGTCTCCGTCGCGCCACTCCGGGGTGTCGGGCTGGCTCATCCTGCGGTCCTGTCCTAAAACTGTGATCCTACATGAAGCGGAGTCGGCGGAATGGCAAGCAGCCAGAAGAGCGTGGATGTGACGGTGCGCGGGGCGGGCATTTTCGGCCTGTCGATCGCCTGGGCCTGCGCGCTGCGCGGCGCGGCGGTGCAGGTCGTGGACCCCTTCGGCGCGGGCTCGGGATCGAGCGGCGGGCAGGTCGGTGCTCTGGCCCCGCACGTGCCCGAGACCTGGAACCCGAAGAAGGCTTTCCAGCTCGACAGCCTGCTGATGGCCGGAGAGTTCTGGTCCGGAGTCGAGACAGCGGGCGGTGTCTCCTCGGGGTACGGGCGGCTTGGGCGACTGCAGCCGCTGGAAGACGACAAGGCGGTGGCGCTGGCGCGCGGGCGCGAGGCCACCGCGCGCGCGCTTTGGGCAGACAACGCCGTCTGGGAGGTGATCCCCGCGGCAGAGGCCGGAAGCTGGGCGCCGGTCAGCGCCTCGGGCCTGCTGGTGCGCGACACGCTCACCGCGCGGATGAACCCGCGCCGGGCCTGCGCCGCGCTGGTCGCGGCGCTCGCGGCGCGCGGGGTCGAGGTGCAGCCCGAGGCCGAGGACGCGGGGCAGGTGCTCTGGGCCACCGGCTGGCGCGGTTTGAAAGAGCTGTCGGAGGCGCTCGGAAAGAACGTCGGCACCGGCGTGAAGGGCCAGTCGGTGAGCCTGCGCTATGATGCGGGAGAGGTGCCGCAGATCTACGCCGAGGGGCTGCATGTCGTGCCGCACGCGGATGGCACCGTGGCGGTCGGCTCGACCTCGGAGCGGGACTTCGACGATCCCAGCGCCACGGACGATCAATGCGAGGCGCTCATTGCCCGGGCGGCGCTGGCGGTGCCCGCGCTGCAGGGCGCCGAGGTGATAGAACGCTGGGCCGGGGTACGGCCGCGTGCGCGAAGCCGCGCGCCGATGCTCGGTGCCTGGCCGGGGCGGGAGGGGCATTTTATCGCCAACGGCGGCTTCAAGATCGGCTTCGGCATGGGTCCCAAGGTGGCGCAGGTCATGGCCGATCTGCTGCTCGACGGGCATGATGCCATCCCCGAGGGGTTCCGGGTCGAAGATTCGCTCTGAACAGCTTGGCCTCGCCGCGCGCGTCTGCAAGCATGGCGCGGACTCCGGCATCTCCCAGGCCAAGCGCGCAGGGCGCCGCCGGATCGGCACAACAGGAGAGACCCGCGTGAGTCACGCACCAGACATGCCCGAAGACAGGGCCGAAGACATGGCCCGCATCGCAAAAGACGCGAAAGACTGGCGACAACACCTCCACCAGCAGCCGGAACTGCTCTACGAGCTGCACAAGACCGCCGCCTTCGTGGAAGAGAAGCTGAAGGGCTTCGGCGTCGACGAGATCGAGACCGGCATCGCCAAGACCGGCATCGTGGCGCTGATCAAGGGCGCCAAGGGCGACGGCCCGGTGATCGGTCTGCGCGCCGACATGGATGCGCTGCCGATGGACGAGAAGACCAACCTTCCCTACGCCTCGAAGGTGCCCGGCATGATGCACGCCTGCGGCCACGACGGGCACACGGCGACGCTGCTCGCCGCTGCGCAGTACCTCTGCCAGACACGCGATTTCGCTGGCACCGTCGCGCTGATCTTCCAGCCCGCCGAAGAGGGCGGCGCGGGGGCGCGCGCGATGATCGAGGAGGGTCTGATTGATCGGTTCGGGATCGACGCGGTCTACGCCATGCACAACGATCCGGGTCTGCCGGTCGGCCAGTTCGCCACGCGGCCCGGCCCGATGATGGCAGGGGGCGACCGGTTTGTCGTCACCGTCACCGGGCGCGGCGGCCATGCCTCGGCGCCGACCAAGTCGATCGACCCGGTAGTGGCGGCGGCGCATCTCATTGCCTCGGCACAAACGCTGGTGTCGCGCTTTTCCGATCCTTTCGACCAGGTGGTGGTGTCGATCACCTATCTCGACGTGGGCTCGGCCGGCGCGCTCAACGTGATCCCAGACACGGCGGTCTTTGGCGGTACGATTCGCACGATGAACTCGACAACCCGCGCCGAGATCGAGGCGCATCTGCGCCGCATGCTGAAGTCCGGCGCCGAGCAGTTCGGCTGCGAGGCCACGCTCGACTGGCGGCCGGGCTACCCGGTGACAGCGAATGACGCGGCGAAAACGGCGGTGGCGCTGGCCGCGGCGGCGGCGGTGGCAGGTGCCGAGAATGTCGACGGCGACTGCGCGCAGGCAATGGGCTCGGAGGACTTTTCCTACATGCTCGAGGCGCGCCCCGGGGCCATGGTCCTCTACGGCAACGGCGACAGCGCCGAGTTGCACAACGCCGCCTACAACTTCAACGACGACGCGATCCTTCCGGGGATGCGCTACTGGGTTGAACTGGTCGCCCGCGAACTGGCCGCCTGAAAGACGCGCCGTGCCTTCGCCGCGTCAGCCCCCGAGGGGGCGCGCGGTGAAGAGCACCTGCCCGCGCGGCAGCATCACCGCGCTGCGCGTGACCCTCCAGCCGCTGCCCTGCGCCAGATGCTCCACGTCCTCGGCGAGGATGTGGTAGGGCGCGCGGATGTCATGAGTCACCACCCCGTCGGGCTGGCGGTAGGGCTGCATCGCGGTGACCGGATCGGGCGCGAGAAAGACAGTGAAGAGAAAGCTCTCGAGCCGCTCGAACCGGCGCAGGTTGGTCAGGGCGCGCCGCAGATAGGCCATGGGCAGATGCGGGAAGACCGCGAAGGCGATGGCATGGGTGATGCTGCTCGGCACCCCCGGAAAGTCGAAGCGCGCATCCTCGATCAGCTGCGCCGGATCAAGCCGCGCCGGATCCTCGAGTTCGGCCCTGTGCCCCGCCAGCAGGATCTCGCGAGAGGCATCCGTGGCCCAGTAGTGGCCGGGCTCGAGATAGGGCACGGCCTTGCAGCCGAGCCGCAGCGCCCCGGCGCCGATATCGAGCAGGTGGTGATGCGGCAGCAGGCCGGCATCCTGGAGGATCGACATCTCGATCCGCCCGGTCTCATCCCAGCGGCCGCCGACGATGGCGCGGTGCCGGCCCGCGGCGATGGCGGAGTCGTAAAACCCGGCCAGTTCATAGGGGTTGGTGGACACGGTCTGATGGGTTCCAGGAGGGGCGGCGCGCAGGGCGCCCTGTGCCTCCCTTGCGTCCAAAATTCGGCGCAAGTCAAGCCGCCACGCAGACCCGGCCCGTCAGGCCGGCGGCACCGCCGGGGTCTGCGGGCGCCGGTGGGCCAGCCGCTCGCGGTGGATCAGGTAGAGCCCCGAGCCGACGATCAGCGCGATGCCCGCCCAGACCATGGCAGCGGGGAAGTCGCCGAACACCAGCCATCCCAGCAGCGTCGCCGAGGCCAGCTCGAGATAACCCAGGGGCGCGATCAGCGCCGAAGGGGCGAGCCGCAGCGCGTAGGTCAGGAAGATATGCGCCAGGGTCGCCGCAAGGCCCATGCCGCCAAGAAAGCCCCAGGCCGCGCCCTGCGGCCAGACCGCGCCGCCGCCGAGGCTCTCGGGCAGCAGCCACATGAAGGGCGCGCCAAGGATCACCGCCGCAATCGCCGTGGTGGCCTGCTGCGCCACCGGCGCCAGGCTCCGCAGCTGCCGCGTGACCAGCATGTAGCCGGCGAAGGACACCGCGGTGATGAGCGGCAGGATGGCCGACAGGCCATGGTTCGCCAGCCCGGGCTGGACCACCAGAAGCGCGCCGCCGAAGCCGACGATGGAGGCGAGGATCCGGCGCGGCCCGACGCTCTCTCCCAGCAGCGCCCAGCCGAGGAACATCAGCACGAAGGGCTCGATCTGGCCGATCGCCAGCGCATCGGCGATGGGCATGCGCACCATCGCACCGACAAAGGCGATGGTGGCGACCAGCGACAGCGCTGCGCGAGCAATCGTGAGCACCAGTTCGCGCCGGGTCAGCCGCAGGCGGATGCGCAGGACCAGCGCCAGCGCCAGCATAAGCGCCCCTTGTACGACGAAGCGCGCTACGGTGATCTCGGCAACGGGCAGGCTGCGGGTGGCGAGTTTCGAGCCGACGTCGATCAGCGGCGCCGTGGCGCAGAAGCCGAGCATGAGCAGCGCCCCGAGCAGGGGGCGGTCGACGTGCAGGGCGGCCGTCGGCGCGGCGTGGGGGGCGTTTGTGGTTTGCATCCGCATGCCATGCGCAGGCCACCGCGATTTGGCAAGGGGGCATGTGCATGCCACGCGCCAGTGGTCGAGCGGAGCGTGCCGTGCCGGTCTCAGACCCGGATGCCGTAGCGGCTGATCTTGTCGTTGAGGGTTCGCCGCGCCATCCCCAGTGCCTTGGCGGCGCGCTCGGTGTTGCCTCGGCAGCGTTCGAGCGCGAGGCTGATCTCGCGGGCCTCGAAGGCGGCGACACGGGCGGCAAGGCTCTCGGGCTCGGCGATCGGTGCCGCGGCCTCCTCGGGCAGGTCGAGCCCGAGGGCGTAGCGTTCCGCCATTGCCTTCAATTCGCGCACGTTGCCGGGCCAGGGCCGGCGCAGCAGCCGTTGCCTCAGCGTGTAATCGACCGCCGGCGTCTCCTGTCCGTAGCGCGCCGCCGCCAGGTTGGCGTAATGGCTGAACAGCAGCGTGATGTCGTCGCCAAGCACACGCAGCGGATCGACGGTGATCTCGGCCCCGGCGAGCCGGTAGAAGAGGTCGGCGCGGAAGCTGCCGTCGAGCGTCAGCGGCCGCAGGTCGGTCTTGGAGGTGGCGATGATCCGCAGGTCGAGCGGCCGCAGGCGGTTCTCGCCCAGCCGTTCGACGGCGCGTTCCTGCAAGGTGCGCAGCAGTTTGGGTTGTATCGCCGCGGGCATCGCCTCGATCTCGTCGAGCATTAGCGTTCCGCCCGAGGCGGTCTCGAGCTTGCCAGGCTTGTCCTGGGCCCCGGGGAAGGCACCGGCCACATGCCCGAAGATCTCGATCTCGAAGAGGCTCTCGGGCAGTGCGGCGCAATTCACCGCGACCAAGGGTCCGGCGGCGCGGGCGCTGGCCTCATGCAGAGCGCGGGCGACTAGTTCCTTGCCGGTGCCGGTCTCGCCCGTGATGACCACATCGAGATCGGTCGGGCCGATCGCCGCGATGCGCGCGCGGAGCCTAGACATGGCCGCCGACTGACCGAGCAGCCCGCCCTCGTCGCGGCGGGTGATGCGCTCCTGCAGCCGGCCGATCTCGGCGCGCGCGGCGCGGCCGCGCAGGCCGCGCTCGATCACCGACAGAAGATGCATGCCGTCATAGGGCTTCTCGAGGAAATCCTCGGCCCCGGCGCGCATCGCCTGAACGGCCTGCGCCAGATCGCCATGGCCGGTGATCAGCACCACCGGGCAATCGGGATCGCGCGCGCGGGCGGCCTCGAGCAGCTGCTGCCCGTCCATGCCGGGCATCCGCAGGTCGGTCAGGATCAGGTCGGGGCGGCTGCCGGCGGCAAGCGCCTCGGCGCCGCCGGCAAAGGCTTCGGCGCGGTAGCCTGCGGCCTCGATCAGATCGCAGAGCGCGAGACGGTGGTCGCGGTCATCCTCGACCACGTGGATCAGCGGGCTCATTCGGCGGCCTCTCGTTCGTCGTCACTTTCCAGCAACGGCAGGATCACCGCGGCCTCGGCGCCCCGGCCGGGGGCCGAGCGGATGTCGAGCCGTCCGCCGAATTGCTGGACTACCTCGAAGCAGATCGCAAGCCCGAGTCCCAGACCCTCGCCGCCGATCTTGGTCGAGAAAAAGGGCTCGGTGACCCGCGGCAGCACGTCGGGGGCGATGCCGGGGCCATTGTCGGTCACCAGAAGGGTCACGTCCCGCGCGCCGCGCTCGATCGACAGCGTCACCTCGCCTTGGCCCGGCTCGACGGCCTCGATGGCATTGTGCAAGAGGTTCATCAAGACCTGCTCGAGCCGGGCGTGGCCGGCCTCGACCATGGGGGCATCGGCGGGGGCGTCGAACTGGAGCTGGACCCCGGCGGCGTCGGCGCGGGGCTGGGCCAGCGCCAGCGCCGAACGCGCCACGTCGACGGCGCAGACGGGCGAGAGCGGGGCCGCCTCACGGCGCGAGAAATTCTTGAGGTGCTTGGTCATCCGCTGCATCCGCCGGATCAGCCCGCGCGCCGACTGCAGCCGGGCGGCGGTCTGCTCCGGCGCGCGCGAGAGGCCGAACTCGGCGGCGGTCAGCGTCGCCTCCATCGCGGCGAGTGGCTGGCTGACCTCGTGCACGATGGCCGCGGACATCCGGCCAAGCGCGGCCATCTTCTCCGATTGCACCAAGGTGGCCTGCGTCGCGCGCAGGTCGGCCTCGACCTGGCGGCGGGCCTCGACCTCGCGCGCCAGCTCGGCGGTGCGCTGGCGGACCTTGCGCTCCATCACCTCTGTCTGGCGCAGCCGCAGCGCGATGAACCGCTGGCGGTGGCGCCGCATGTCGGCGAGCCCGAGCCCCAGGAGCGCGGCCAGCAGAACCAGCGCGGCGGTGCCGGCAGCGGCGGCGCGGGCGGGCCAGGTCGGGCTGGCCGCCAGCAGCCGCCAGCCGGTCTCGAACGGCGTGCCTCGAAGGGTCATGGCGCGGCCCTCGCCCTCGATCCGCAGTGCGCGGCCATTGGGCAGAAGCGGTGCCGAGCTTCCAAGGTCGGTGCGTTCGTAGAGGCGCGAGGTGTCGAGCCGGTCGAGCGTGGCGCCGGGCAGCCGGGTCAGGGGGCGATAGCGCCAGGCCGGCACCGACGAGAGGAAGACGACGTCGTCCTTGTCGGTGACGGCGATGTGCTGGCCGGTCTCGGCCCAGGCCTGCTCCAGCGGGCGCAGGTCGATCTTCACCACCATCACGCCATGCACCCCGAGACCGGGATCGTCGACGCGGGCCGAGATGAAGTAGCCGGGCTCGCCGGTGGTCACGCCGATGGCATAGACCGCGCCGTTGCCGGTGGCGCGTGCATCGGTGAAATAGGGGCGGAAGCTGTAGTCGTGGCCGACGTAGCTGTCGGGCTCGCTCCAGTTCGAGGCGGCAATGGTCACCCCCGCCGCGTTCAGCAGGTAGAGACGCCCCGATCCGGTCTGCGCGGCAATCTTCTGCAGGTAGCGGTTGGCGGCGTCGATGGTGGCGGCATCGGAAGGGGCATTCAGCGCGGCGTGGATCCGGGCGTCTTCGCCGGTGACGCGCGGCAGGTAGCGGAACCGGTCGATCTCGGTCTGCAGCGCGCGGTGGCTGACCAGCAGCTCCTGCTCGAGCCCCTGACGCAATTCGGCGATGACCAGCTGCCAGGCCAGCGCGCCGCAGAGCAGCGCGCCGATTGTCACCAGCATCAGCCGCAGCCGCCAGGCCGAGCGGAGGCCGGGCAGAAGGGCGCCGCGACGGGCCATCAGTCCGCGTCGGGGCAGGGGGCGAGCTGCACCGGCTTGCCGGAGCTGGCGCCGAGTTCGGTGCAGTCCGCGGCACAGAGCGTCCAGGCCGAAGGCGTCTTGCCCGAGGCGGCGAGGCTCAGCGCGGGCACAGGCGGCAGGTCCGGCGCCCAGACCCACCAGCCGTCTTCGAAGTGGCCGCCCTCGCCGGGCTCCATGCCCGCGCCCGAGCCCTTGACCGCCGCCTGCGTCAGGTGGAGGCGGTGATCTTCGGTGACTTCCCAGGTCTCGCGCCAGTCCTCGCGTTCGACCGAATGGGTCCACTCCAGCGTGAAGCTGCCGCCCTCGGCGAGGGCGATCAACATCGCCCCCGCCATCAGGCAGCCGGTCATGCCGACACCGGGGCCTTGCGCCGCCAGACCAGCAGTCCGAAGACCACGGCGAGGGCAAAGCCGATCTCGTCGGTGATCGGCAGCGCCGCGACGAGGGTGAAGGCGGCGGCGACGGCGATCAGCCGCTCCCAGATTGCCAGCGGACGGCCGAGCCAGCCGATGACGCTGGCGCCCCAGAGTGCGAGGGCAATGAGCGCCTTGAGCACGATGTAGGCGACCGCAGGCCAGTAGCCGATGGCGCCCGCCAAAGCGCCGCCGTCCTGCAGCATCAGCGCCGGGGTATAGACCGCCATGAAGGGCACGACGAAGCCCGCGGCGGCAACCTTGATCGCCTCGAAGCTGATCTTCAGCCCGCTTTCCTTGGCGATCGGCGCGGCGGCGAAACAGGCCAGCGCCACGGGGGGCGTCAGGTCCGCGAGAATGCCGAAGTAGAAGACGAACATGTGGCTGACGATCAGCGGCACCCCGAGATCGAGCAGCGCCGGGCCGGCGATCGACGAGGTGATGATGTAGTTGGGGATCGTCGGGATACCCATGCCGAGGATGATGCAGGTGATCATCGTCAGCACGAGGCTCAGGAACAGGCTGTTCTGCCCCACCGAGACGATGAACTGGCCAAAGGTGTTGGCCGCGCCGGTGAGGGTCATGACGCCGATGATCACCCCGACGAGGGCGCAGGCGATGCCGACCGGCAGCGCGGTCTTGGCGCCATCGGCAAGGCTGTCACGGCAGACCGCCAACGTCTCGCGTCCGCCCTTGAAGGCGGCGCAGGCGGCGATGAGCACCGCCAGAACCAGCAGCAGCGCGTGGATGCCGAACTTGAAGAAGGCCGAGGCGCAGAGGCCCAGCACGATCCAGAAGATGACCCGCACCGCCATCGACGAGAACCCCATGGCGATGGCCGCGCCGAGGATCAGCATGCCCGTCAGCGCAAGCCCGATGGTCCCGGCAAACAGCGGCGTGTAGCCCGAGAACAGCAGCCAGACCAGCACCGCCAGCGGCAGGATCAGGTACCAGCCCTCTTTCAGCGCCTTGCGGGCCGAGGGCATCTCGTCGGCCGAGAGCCCGCGCAGGTCGCGCTTGCCGGCCTCGAGGTGGACCATCCAGAACGCCCCGGCGAAGTAAAGGATGGCGGGCACCAGCGCGGCCTTGACGACCTCGACATATTGCACGCCCAGTGTCTCGGCCATGATGAAGGCGACGGCCCCCATGACCGGGGGCATGATCTGCCCGCCCATCGAGGCGGTCGCCTCGACGCCGCCGGCAAATGCCGAGCGGTAGCCAAAGCGCTTCATCAGCGGGATGGTGAATTGGCCGGTGGTGACGACGTTGGCCACGCCCGAGCCCGAGATCGTGCCCATCAGCCCCGACGACAGCACCGAGACCTTGGCGGCGCCGCCCATGCGGTGCCCGACGAGGCCCAGAGAGACATCGGTGAAGAGCTTGATCATCCCGGCCTTCTCGAGGAAGGAGCCGAAGAGGATGAACAGGAAGATGTAGGTCGCCGACACATAGGTCGGGATGCCGTAGATCCCCTCGGTGCCGTAGGCGATCTGCTCGACCACCTGTTCAAACGCGTAGCCGCGGTGGTTGAACGGCGAGGGCAGGTGCTGCCCGAAGAGCGCATAGCACAGGAAGAGCCCGCAGATGATCGGCAGGGCGGGGCCCATGAGCATCCAGGCGGCGACAAAGACTGTGACGACGGCGATGCAGCCGAAGACCAGATCGGTCAGCGTCGGATCGCCCGCGCGCATCAGCAGCGGCGTGTATTCGATCCACTGGTAGGCCGCGACGGCCACGCCGGCGACGGCAAACAGCGTGCAAAGGGTCCGCAGCGGTGCGCCGAAGCCGCGCCCGAGCGCCAGCAGCGGGAAGCCGAGCGCCATCAGGAAGCCGACATGGACCGCGCGCATCACCTGGCTCGGCAGGTCGATGACATGGGCGGCAATGGAAATCTGGTAGAGCGAGAAGGCCACCGCCAGCCAGAAAAGAAAGCGCCCGGTCAGGCTCGGCGGAAAGCTCGAGGCCAGCGGGTCGTGCAGTTCGGCCAGTTCCTCGGCCCGGCCGTGCTCGGCCGCAGTTTGTCCGGTCATGTGGTCCTCCCGTCGTGCAGGCAGCCCGGGCTTGGCCGGGCCGCCGCACAAGTCTGATTACATCAGACCCTGTTCCTTGTAGTACTTCTCGGCGCCCGGGTGCATCGGGATCGGCGAGTTCTTGATCGCGTCCTTGATGTCGATGGCGCCGGCTGCCGCATGCGCGGCCTTGAGCTGGTCGAGGTTCTCGAACAGCAGTTTGGTCATCTGGTACGCCAGCTCGTCCGAGACGTCGGTGCTGGTGACGAGGATGTTGGTGATCGCCAGCGTCGGGATGTCCGCGTCCTGGCCCGGGTAAGTGCCGGCCGGGATCACGCCTGCGGCGTAGGGCGCGCCAAGGGTGCCGGCCACCTCTGCGGGGATCGATACGTAGGTCACGTCCTGCGTCGACGACAGATCCTTCAGCGCTGCCGAGCCGAGGCCCGAGCTCTGCAGGGTCGCGTCGAGCTGGCGGTTCTTCATTAGTTCGACCGATTCCGCGAAGGGCAGGTACTCGACCTTGCCGAGGTCGTCGTAGGTCATGCCGAGCGCGCCGAGGATCTTGCGGGCGTTCACCTCGGTGCCGGATTTGGCTGCGCCGACCGAGACGGACTTGCCGGCCAGTTCGGTCGCGGTGGTCACGCCGGCATCTGCCGAAGCGGCGATCTGGATGTAGTTGGGGTAAATCGCGGCAATGGCGCGCAGCTTGTCGAGCGGCTTCGAGAAGCCGACGTCAGCGTTGCCCTCAAAGGCGTCCTTGACGGAGTCGCCGAGTGCGAAGCCGATTTCGCCGCGGCCCTGCTGCAGCAGGTTCAGGTTCTCGACCGAGGCCTTGGTGGACTGCACCTGGGCGCGCGCGTCGGGGATGTTCTTGGCATAGATGTCCGCCATTGCGACGCCGAGCGGGTAATAGACACCCGAGGTGCCGCCGGTCAGCACGTTGACGAATTCCGTTGCCATAGCGGCGGGCGCGGTGACGACGAGGCTGCCGGCGATCAATGCGCCGAGCCCGAAAGTTCTGATCATGTTGGTCCTCCCGAAACATACGTTCGCGGCAGGAAAGCTTTCGTTTCTGCCGCGCGGTGCCGGAACCATGAGCAAGCCGCGCGCCTCGGGCAAGCGGGGAAGAGGCCAGGTCGCGAATTTTCTTCGCGGGAATCTGCCCCGGGTGGGGCAGTTTCCCGCCTCGCACCCTGCGGCCGGGCAGATCTTGGCTGGGCGATCGTCGTGCCATGCCGCGGCCCTTCGAGATTGCCGAAACAGCGCGCGCAGGCCGGGCGGCCAGCCTCCGCCAAGCCATCTGGTATTGGCCCTTGCCAGCAAAACGTCACTGGTATACTGCCGCATACAATAAGCCGACCGCCGTTCGCCGGACGTCTCTCGCCGCCCGGTGCTCCAGCTTAATCCAACATTGAACCGTAGGGATCGCCATGAGCTTGTACACCGATTACTTGGCAGAAATCGAAACGCGGAAAGCCGAAGGTCTGCATCCGAAGCCGATCGACGATGGCGCTCTGGTCGCAGAGCTGATCGCGCAGATCGAGGACGCGGACAACGCTTACCGCAAGGACTCGCTCGAGTTCTTCATCTATAACACGCTGCCCGGCACCACCAGCGCCGCCGGCGTGAAGGCAGACTTCCTCAAGAAGATCATCCTCGGCGAGGCCGTGGTCGCGGAAATCCCGCCCGCCTTCGCCTTCGAGCTGCTGTCGCACATGAAGGGCGGCCCCTCGGTCGCGGTCCTTCTCGACCTCGCGCTTGGCGATGACGCGGTGATCGCCGCCCAGGCCGCAGAGGTGCTGAAGACCCAGGTGTTCCTCTACGAGGCCGACACCGCCCGTCTGGCCGATGCCTATAAGGCCGGCAACGCCGTGGCCAAGGAGATCCTCGAGAGCTACGTCCAGGCCGAGTTCTTCACCAAGCTGCCCGAACTCGACGACGTGGTCGAAGTGGTGACTTACGTCGCCGCCGAAGGCGACATCTCGACCGACCTGCTGTCGCCGGGCAACCAGGCGCACTCGCGCTCGGACCGCGAACTGCACGGCAAGTGCATGATCTCGGAAACCGCGCAGAAGGAAATCGAGGCGCTCAAGCTGCAGCACCCGGGCAAGCGCGTGATGCTGATCGCCGAGAAGGGCACCATGGGCGTGGGCTCGTCGCGGATGTCGGGCGTCAACAACGTGGCGCTCTGGACCGGCAAGCAAGCCAGCCCCTATGTGCCCTTCGTCAACATCGCCCCGGTCGTCGCGGGCACCAACGGCATCTCGCCGATCTTCCTGACCACCGTGGGCGTGACCGGCGGCATCGGCCTTGACCTGAAGAACTGGGTCAAGAAGCTCGACGAGAACGGCAAGCCGATCCTCAACAACGAGGGCAACCCGATCCTCGACCAGAAATACTCGGTCGAGACCGGCACCGTGCTGAAGATCGACACAAAGGCCAAGAAGCTGACCAGCGAGGACGGCGAAGATCTGGCCGACGTCTCCTCGGCCTTCACCCCGCAGAAGGTCGAATTCATGAAGGCCGGCGGCTCCTATGCCGTGGTCTTTGGCAAGATGCTGCAGACGTTCGCTGCCGAAACCCTGGGCGTGAAGGCGCCGCTGGTCTTCGCACCGAACAAGGAAGTCAGCCACGAGGGCCAGGGCCTGACCGCGGTCGAGAAGATCTTCAACCGCAACGCCCGCGGCACCACGCCGGGCAAGACCCTGCACGCCGGCTCGGACGTGCGCGTCAAGGTCAACATCGTGGGTTCGCAGGACACCACCGGCCTGATGACCAGCCAGGAACTCGAGGCGATGGCCGCAACGGTGATCTCGCCGTCGGTCGACGGCGCCTACCAGTCCGGCTGCCACACCGCCTCGGTCTGGGACAAGAAGGCCCAGGCCAACATCCCGCGCCTGATGAAGTTCATGAACAACTTTGGCCTGATTACCGCGCGCGATCCCAAGGGCGAATACCACGCGATGACCGACGTGATCCACAAGGTGTTGAACGACATCACCGTGGATGACTGGGACATCATCATCGGCGGCGACAGCCACACCCGCATGTCCAAGGGCGTCGCCTTCGGCGCAGACTCGGGCACCGTGGCGCTGGCGCTGGCGACCGGCGAGGCGACCATGCCGATCCCCGAGTCCGTGAAGGTCACCTTCAAGGGCAAGATGGCCGATCACATGGACTTCCGCGACGTGGTGCACGCCACCCAGGCGCAGATGCTGCAACAGCACGGCGACAACGTCTTCCAGGGCCGCGTCATCGAGGTGCACATCGGCACGCTGCTCGCCGACCAGGCCTTCACCTTCACCGACTGGACCGCCGAGATGAAGGCCAAGGCCTCGATCTGCATCTCCAACGACGAGACGCTGATCGGCTCGCTCGAGCTGGCCAAGCACCGCATCCAGGTGATGATCGACAAGGGCATGGACAACGCCGCGGGCACGCTGGCGGGTCTCATCGCCAAGGCCGACAAGCGCATCGCCGAGATCCGTTCGGGCGAGAAGCCCGCGCTGACCCCGGATGACAACGCCAAGTATGTCGCCGAAGTCGTCGTCGACCTCGACCAGATCGTCGAGCCGATGATCGCCGATCCGGATGTCAACAACGCTGACGCGTCGCGCCGCTACACGCATGACACCATCCGCCCGATCTCTTACTACGGTGCGGAAAAGAAGGTGGACCTTGGTTTCGTGGGCTCGTGCATGGTGCACAAGGGCGACGTGAAGATCGTCGCGCAGATGCTCAAGAACATTGAGAAATCTCAGGGTAAGGTTGAGTTCAAGGCACCGCTCGTCGTGGCCGCTCCGACCTACAACATCATCGACGAGCTGAAGGCTGAGGGCGACTGGGAAATTCTGCAGAAGTACTCGGGCTTCGAGTTCGACGACCTCTTCCCGAAGACCCAGAACCGCACCGAGTACGAGAACATCCTCTATCTTGAGCGTCCGGGCTGTAACCTGTGCATGGGCAACCAGGAAAAGGCCGCCAAGGGCGACACCGTCCTGGCCACCTCGACCCGCCTGTTCCAGGGCCGTGTCGTTGAGGACGCCGCCGACAAGAAGGGCGAGTCGTTGCTCGCCTCGACCCCGGTGGTTGTGCTCTCGGCCATTCTCGGCCGCACGCCGAGCGCCGATGAGTACAAGTCCGCGGTGGAAGGCATCGACCTGACCAAGTTCGCGCCGCCGGTTCAGGCGCCCGCGACCTCGCGCTCCGCGCACTTCTGAAAGTGGCTGCCCCGCTGAGGGGCAGCGCAAAATCGCGGCGGCGGGGACCGATGTCCTCGCCGCCGCTTTCGTTTCAATGGCAAAGATTGCTGTCCCCGCGGGGACAGGCCGGGCAGGGCTATTTCGCCCGCAACCCGTCGAGGAAGACGTTCAGCAGCACCTCTGAGCGCGCCGGATCTGCGCCGGGACCGTAGTTCAGCCCGATGAGCACCCGCAGCAGATCCTCGCTGGTCACGTCGCCCCGCAGCCGACCGTCGGCGAGCGCGCGGGCGTGCAACGCGGCAATGGCACCGCGCAGGCGCTCGGACTGCTCGCCGAAGAAGGTCGAGTCGGGCTCGAAGACCGGCGCGAGCGCGGCGATCATTCCCCTTTTCGTGGCCATCAGTTGCAGCGCGCCGCGCATCCAGTCCTCGAGCTCATCCTCGGCGGCGCGCCGCTCGAGCGTCTCGACCTCGCGCGCATAGACCGCCTGGAACAGCGCCTCGCGCGATGGGAAGTGCCGATAAAGCGTGCCGATTCCGACCCCGGCCTCGCGGGCGACCGCCTCGAGGCTGCCGCCTTCCTTGCCAAAAACCTCGCGCGCGGCATCCAGCAGCCGTTCGCGATTGCGCAATTGATCAGCACGCGGCTTCCTCGGTCTAGGCTTTTCTTGGCCTATTTCGCTTCCCATACGTTAACTCACTTGAAAACGGAGGGTGCCTCCGTATTTAATCATCCATGGCCGGATGCCCCGGCCTTCCCACCAGCTTATGGCAAGAGAGGGAAAGATGACACCGACACTCAATCTGACAATCAATGGAGTGCCGCAGCAGATCGCCCTCGACGATCCGCGCGCCACGCTGCTCGATCTGCTGCGCGAGCGGATCGGCCTGACTGGAACCAAAAAGGGCTGCGACCGCGGCCAGTGCGGCGCCTGCACGGTGCTGATCGACGGGCGCAGGATGAATGCCTGCTTAGCGCTGGCGCTCTCGCATGACGGCGCCGAGGTCACCACCATCGAGGGGTTGGCAGACGGCGAGACGCTGCACCCGGTGCAGGCCGCCTTCATCGCCCATGACGGCTTTCAGTGCGGGTATTGTACCCCGGGCCAGATCATGTCCGCCGTCGGGCTCATCGCCGAGGGTGAGGCCGGGCTCGACCCCGAGCGGGTGCGCGAGGGGATGAGCGGCAACCTCTGCCGCTGTGCCGCCTATGCCGGGATCACCGAGGCCGTGCTCGAGGCCACCCGCGAGATGAGCGCGGGGACCAAGGAAAGGAAAACCGCATGAACCGCTTCGAGTACACCCGGGCTGAAACGATCGGCGCCGCCGTCGGGGCAGAGGGGGCGCTTCTCGCCGGGGGCACCAATCTTCTCGACCTGATGAAGATCGGCGCCGCCGCTCCGGATCGGCTGGTCGACATCTCCCGCCTGCCGCTGGACCGGATCGAGGAGAGTGGTGGTGGCCTGCGCATCGGCGCCATGGTGCGCAATTCGGAGATCGCCCGCGATCCGCAGGTGCTGGCGCGCTACCCGGCGCTGGCCGAGGCGCTGCTCTCGGGGGCCTCGGCGCAGCTGCGCAACGCGGCCTCGACCGGCGGCAACGTCATGCAGTCCACCCGATGCAGCTACTTCCAGGATCCGCTCTCTCCCTGCAACCGGCGCGCGCCCGGCAGCGGCTGCGGGGCGCTTGGCGGGGTGACCCGAGGCCACGCGGTGCTTGGCTGGACCGAAGGCTGCATCGCCGTGCATCCCTCGGACATGTGCGTGGCGCTTGCCGCCTATGACGCGGTGGTCGAGATCGCCGGGCCGCAGGGTCTGCGCGAGGTGGCGATGGAGCATTTCCACCCCCTGCCGGATGCGAAAGGGGCTGGTCCCGCGCCGCTGGCACAGGGCGAGATCATCACGCACATCCGCCTTCCCGATCCCGGTGCGCTGGCCCGCCATGCCCGCTACGTGAAGCTGCGCGAGCGGACCTCCTTTGCCTTTGCCATCGTTTCCGCCGCCGCAGCATTGGCGATCGAGCAGGGGGTGATCACCGAGGCGCGGCTGGCCCTTGGCGGCGTCGCCGCCCGTCCGTGGCGCTGCCGCGAGGCGGAAGAGGCGCTGAAGGGGCAACCCGCGACGGCCGAGAGCTTCGCCCGGGCTGCGGAGCTCGCCACCCAAGGCGCCCGGCCCTCGGGGGACAACGCCGCGAAAATTCCCCTCGCGCAGCGCATCGCCTTGCGCGCGTTGGAGCGGGCCGCCGCGGGAACACCCCGCCGCTTGCCCGCGCTTCCCGCCTCCGTCTTTGCAGGAGATGACAATGGATGACCTGATAAACATGCAGGGCCAGGGCCACGTCCGCCTTGGCTCCAGCACCGGGCAGGCGCTGACCCGGCGCGACGGCAGGCTCAAGGTCACCGGCACCGCCACCTATGCCGCCGACAACCGCCCGGACGGGCTGCTGCATGCGGTGCTCGCCACCGCCGGCATCGCCAAAGGGCGCGTCGCCCATCTCGACGTCGCCGCCGCCGAGGCGCATTCGGGGGTGGTGAAGGTCTACACGCCGGGCAATGCGCCCAAGCTGGCGATCAGCCCGGACGAGAAGATCCACCCCTTCGTCTGGCGCATGGAGACGCTGACCGACGATCGCGTGCGCTACGCCGGCCAGCCGATCGCACTGGTGCTGGCCGAGACGCTCGAGGCCGCGACCGAGGGCGCACGGCTGCTCGCCCCGCGCTACGCGGCGGAGCCGCACAGGGTCACGCTGGATAACGCAGAGCCCTTCGACAACGACACGACCGCCTTTGGTCGCCCCGCGGCGCATAGCTCGGGCGACGTCGATGCGGCGCGCGAGGGCGCGGCGCTCCATGTGCAGACCATCGTCGAGACATCGCCGCAATACCACAACGCCCTCGAGCCCCATGCCATCACCGCCCGCTGGGACGGCGCGCGGCTCGAGATCGACACCCCCAACCAGGCGATTGGCCTGTCGAAGCAGACCTTCGCGGCCTTCCTCGGGATCGATCCGTCGCAGATCTTGCTGCGCAGCCCGTTCATCGGCGGCGGCTTCGGTTCGAAGGCGATCCTCTATGGGGGGCAGCTTCTGGCGGTGCTCGCGGCGCGCGACCTGGACCGACCGGTGAAGCTGGTGCTGAGGCGCGACCAGATGTACGGGCCCGTGGGGCATCGCGCGCCCACCCGTCAGTCCCTGCGGATCGACCTCGACGAGACCGGCGCTATCGCGGCGCTGGA
Organism: Alloyangia pacifica; assembly: GCF_003111685.1. Classification (NCBI taxonomy): domain Bacteria; kingdom Pseudomonadati; phylum Pseudomonadota; class Alphaproteobacteria; order Rhodobacterales; family Roseobacteraceae; genus Alloyangia; species Alloyangia pacifica. The sequence goes on from NZ_CP022190.1 coordinate 811,846, forward strand.
GCATGACACGGTCACGCTGACCTCGACCTTCGACCAGTTCCTCGAAGCTGCATCCAACGCCTCGCACAGCCTTTACGCCGCGCCCAACCTGCGCACCGCGCACCACGGCCGGCGTGCGGACGTGGGCACCCCGGGGCCGATGCGCGCGCCGGGCGAGGCACCGGGCTCGGCGGCGCTCGAGATCGCCATGGACGCCGCGGCGCAGGCGGCTGGCATGGACCCGCTGGAGTTCCGCCTGAAGAACTACTCCGAGAGCGACCCCTCGACCGGGCTGGTGTTTTCCTCGAAGGCCCTTCGCGAATGCTATGCCGAGGCGGCGAAACGCTTTGGCTGGTCCGGGCGTCCCGACGCACCACGCAGCCTGCGCGAGGGGCGGCTGCTGAAGGGATGGGGCATGGGCACGGCGCAGTTTCCCTGCCCGATGTTCCAGGCCGCTGCCCATGCCACACTCCGCGCCGACGGCACCGCGGTGATCGAGACGTCGGCCGCCGACATGGGGCAGGGCACCTGGACCGCGCTGGCGCAGATCGCCGCCGATGGTCTGGGGATCGACCTCGACAAGGTGGAGTTCCGCTCGGGCCATTCGGACTTGCCCGATGCGGGGGTCGCCGGGGGGTCGGGTCATACCGCAACCGCCGGGACCGCGCTCTTCAACGCCGGGGCGGATGCGGTACGCCAGCTGGCAGAGCTGGCTACGACCGATCCTGCCTCGCCGCTTTTCGGGGCTGGCAACGCCGGGGTCACGGCGCGCGCCGGGCGGCTCTGGCACAACGATGACGAGCGCTCGGAGTCATATGAGGACATCCTCGCCCGAGCCGGGCTCGAGTTGGTCCGGGGCGAAGGCAAAGGTGCGCGCGAGGGCGAGCCCGAGCGGGCAATGTTCTCACATGGGGCGGTCTTTGCCGAAGTGCTGGTGGATCCCGACCTCGGTCAGGTGCGGGTCAGCCGCCTCATCGGTGCCTTCGCCGCCGGGCGGATCATCAACCCGCGGCTGGCACGCAGTCAGCTTGTGGGTGGGATGATCTGGGGCATCGGCATGGCACTGCAGGAAGAGGCCCTGCACGACCCGCGCACGGGCCGGCTGACCAATGCCGACCTTGCAGGCTACCACGTGCCGGTCAATGCCGACGTGCCGATGATAGAGGCCATGACCGTGCACGAGGACGATCCCTACGTGAACGCGCTCGGGATCAAGGGCGTGGGCGAGATCGGCGTCACCGGCACGGTGGGGGCCATCGGCAACGCGGTTTGGCACGCCACCGGGGTGCAGCCGAGGCGCTTCCCGATCCATCCCGAAAGCCTGATCTGAAAAGGCACCCCCGGCGCGCCCTTGCCGCGCGCCGGGGCTACCCGGGCCAAGGACCGGCAGTGGGGTCGCAGCGAGAACGAAAAACGAGGCGGCGGCCAAAAGACGTCTCGCTTTGCAAAGCGCGGCCGCGCCGCCACCCTCGGCGAGAATGGAACTCGGGGGCTTATCGCCGAAGTAGAATTCGGCCTCGGGGCGGCGGATCGGCGGGTTCTTGCCGCTCTTCTTGCGCCGCTATGGGGGCGGCTCAGGAAACTCTTGCTCTTCTCGGGCGATCGGCGATCCTGAGACCTGATTTTCAGAAGATATTTTCATCCCTCGCGCGCCGGTCACCGACCCCGTGCGGCGCGACATTGCATTTCAGACGCGAAGCCCATGGAGGATTGTCTTGGGCGGTACGATGGCTCGCATCCTGTTTCTGCTCGACACGCAGGCCCGCCAGCGGCTCTGGCGGGTGCTTGCCGTGAGCATCGGCATGGGCCTTGCCGACATGGCGGCGGTGCTTTCGATCGCGCCCTTCCTGATGGTCGCGGCGAGCCCGCAGAAGGCGCTCGGAAATCCCATGCTCGTCGGGCTGCGCGACGCGCTCGGGATTGGCGGAGAGACCGGTTTCCTGGTGCTGCTGGCGCTCGCCTCGCTGGGGATGCTGACCGCGGCCATCGTCTTTCGCATCTGGGGCTTCACCTACCTGCGCGGTTTCGTGCGCGGGCAGAGCGTCAGCCTTGCCTCGCGGCTGGTCTCACGCTACATGCGCGCGCCGCTCGACACCCGGCTTCGGCGGCATTCGGCGGAACTGGTCAGCAACATCCAGTCCGAGGTCGAGCGGGTGGTCAACGGCGTGATGATGAACGCGGTCCGGCTGCTTACCGCGCTCAGCACCGCGCTGTCGCTGGCCGTGATGCTGGTGGTGGTCGAGCCGCGCGCCGCGCTGACCATGGGGCTGTTGCTGGGGCTCGGCTACGGCGCGATCTTCGCCGCCGTGCGCGGGCCGATGCGCCGTGTCGGCGACGCCCGCATGGGTGCCACGCGCGAGACCGCGCGGCTGCTCAGTGAGGCGCTCTCGGGCTCGCGAGAGGTAAAACTCTACGGCATGGAGCGCAGCTATCTCGAACGCTTCGAAGAGGCCTTCCGCCACCGCGCCGAGGCCACCACCACCGCCGATCTCTTGCGCGATATCCCCAAGTCGGTGCTCGAGGTGCTGACCTTCGGCACGATGATCCTCATCGTGATCTGGACCCTCGCCGAGCAGGGTGAGGGCAGCAGCGCCCTTCCGGTCGTCGCGCTTTATGCCTTTGCCGCGGCACGGCTTTTCCCGGCGCTCCAGCGCATCTACGCCTCGGCGGCAGCGCTGAGGGGCGATCTGCCGGCGGTGGACGAGCTGCATGCCGATCTCGTTGCGGTCGAGGGGGTGGACCTGTCGGATGCACTTGCGGTCGAGGGACTTCCGCTCGAAGAGGCGCTCGAGCTGCGCGGCGTCGGCTACGATTATCCCGACGGGCAGCGCCAGCTTATCCGCGACCTCGATCTCAGGGTGCCAGCAAAGCGCATCGTCGGCCTCGTCGGGGCCACCGGAGCGGGCAAGAGCACCATCCTCGACATGCTGACCGGGCTGATCCGTCCCGGCAGCGGCGGGCTCTACGTGGATGGCACGAGGATCACCCCCGAAAACCTTGCCCGCTGGCGTCGCTCGGTGGCCTATGTGCCGCAGGACAGTTGCATGATCGAGGGCAGCATCGGGGACAACATCCGCTTTGGCTTCGCTCCCGGGGCAGACGCTGCCGCGGCGCTGCGCCGGGCCGGGTGCTTCGCCGGGCTGGACGGCCTGATTGCCGAGCTGCCGCGGGGCTACGACACCCCGCTCGGCGAACGGGGCCAGAGCCTGTCGGTCGGCCAGCGTCAGCGCATCGGCATCGCCCGGGCGATCTACCGCGACCCGGCGTTGCTTGTGCTCGACGAGTCGACCTCCGCGCTGGACACCATCAGCGAGGCCGAGCTTACCGCCGCCGTGCAGGCGCTGCGCGGGCGCACCACGGTGGTGATCGTGGCGCATCGGCTCAGCTCGGTGCGCAATTGCGACCTCATCTACCTGATCGGTGCGGGCCGGGTGCTTGAACAGGGCCGTTACGACGAGCTGACCGGGCGCGACTCGAAATTCCACGCCTTCCACCGGGCCGGCACATGAGCGCCGCGCCGGGTCTCGGGACCAGTCAATCGCGGACACCGCTGCGGGTGGCGCAGGTCATCGGCAACCTCGAATGGGGCGGCACGCAGGAGCTGCTGGTCTACCTCGCCGAGCGCCAGAGGGTCGAGCGGCTGGAGCTGCGGGTCTTTGTGCTGTCGGAGCCCGTCGACACCCCTTATGCCGCGCGGCTGGAGCGCGTCGGCGTGCCGGTCACCCATCTGCGGCGCGGCGCCGGGGGCCTGCCGGGGCTGGTGCACCGCCTTGCCACCGAGTTCCGCGGCTGCGGCGTGCAGCTGGCCCATGCCCACCTGCGGCTGGCCAATACCGTGGCGCCCCCCGCCGGGCGGTTGGCCGGGGTGCCGGTGCTGGGCGGGCTGCACCTGCCGCCGCCGGGGCCCGGTCGCCGGGCGCGGCTGCTTGGGCTTGCCGAGGCGCAGGCGCTCCGCCGCGCCGCCAGCGGGGTCATTGCCTGTTCCGAGAGCGTGGCCAGCGGCAACCGCGCGCGGCTCGGCGGGCTCTCTCTTGCGACGCTGCCCAATCCTGCGCCGCCGCCGCCCGATCTATCCGAGATCGAGCGCCGTCGCCGCTCGGGCCGGGTTCCCGGCGATCCCGCGCGCTTTCTCGTCGTCGGACGGCTGTCGCCGGAAAAGGACGTCGACACCGTGCTCCGGGCCGCCGGCCGACTTGCTCAGCGCGGCGTGCCCTTCGAGCTGGGGATCGCCGGAGAGGGCGCTTGCCGCGCCGCGCTGGAGCACTGCGCGCAGGCGCTTGCGCTGCGCGATCACGTACGCTTTCTCGGCGCCCGCGCCGATGTGCCCGAGCTGCTGAGCCGCCACGATGTCTACGTCAGCGCCTCGCGCGCCGAGGGCCTGTCGATTGCGCTTCTGGAGGCCATGAGCCACGCCTTGCCGGTCATCGCGACCCCGGCGGGCAGCGCCTTTGCGGTGGTTGACGGCAGCGTCGGGCGGCGGGTGCTGCAGGGCGATCCCGAGGCGCTGGCCCGCGCCATGACCGAGCTTGCCGGTGACCCGGTGCTGCGCGCCGAGCTCGGGCGGGCGGGGCGGGCCCGGGTGCTGCGCAGCTACCGGGTCGAGGATTGGAGTGCTGCGCTGCGCCGTCTCTACAGCAAGACCCTTGAGGGCGACTTCCCCGGCGAGACCGGCCCGGCGCCGCACCGCGCGGCTGTTCCCGCCGGTGAGGATTGAACACAACACGCGAAAAACGACCCAACACGGAGGAGAGGACACCATGCCGAACGGCAACAAGATCGATAGGCGCGTCAAGTCGGCGCTGCAGGGCTCGCCGCTCTACGCGCCCGCCAAGGTGGTCAAGGAGAGCCTGCGCCGGGCGCATTTCTCCATGGCGCAGGTCAGCGACAAGCTGGTGCGCCCGGCCCCGCACGAGGTCTTCCTGAGCTTGACGTCTAACTGCAATCTTCGTTGTGGCGCATGCTGTTACGGAAGAGACTTCATGCACGGAACGCAGCTGCCCTGGGAGATCGGCGCGCAGCTCATCGACGATTGCAAGGAGCTTGGCATCGGCAATATCCGGCTCTATGGCGGTGAGCCGCTGCTGCACCGCGACCTCGACAAGTTCGTCGCCCGTATCCGCGACCGCGGCCTCAACATGTATGTCACCACCAACGGGCTGCTGCTCGACAAGAAGATCGACAAGCTGGTCGACGCGGGCCTGCGCAAGGTCTCGGTCGGGCTCTACGGTCTGGGACAGGACTACGACGACTACGTGCAGCGCCGCGGCTCTTTCGAGCTGGTCAAGACATCGCTGACCGAGACCCGCCGCCGCTATGGCGCCGACAAGCTGCCGATGAGCCTCGACTGGCTGCTCATGCGCGGCACCGGCAAGCCGGAGACGGTGCGCGACACGCTGCAGTTCGCCCGCGATCTCGACATGCAGGTCTACATCAACCTGATCCACTATTCGCTGCCGTACTTCGTGAAAAAGGATGAGGCGGGCGACAACCAGCCCTTCTGGTTCGAGGAGGAGGACCGCCCGCTGCTCGACGAACTTTGCGGCATCCTGCTCGAAGCCAAGAAGAAGGAGCCGGACCTCATCCGCAACACCGAGCGCGGCATCCGCTCGATCCCCGACTGGCTGATCCGCAAGGAGAAGATGCGTTTGCCCTGCACCAGTTACGACATGCTCTGGATCGGTCCCGACGGCACGGTGCAGCTTTGCTTCGTGACCTTCAAGATGGGCGATCTGCATAAGCAGCGGCTCACCGAGATGCTCTTTACCGAGAAACACAAGCGATTTTCCCGCGATGCCTTCAATCTCAACTGTCCGAACTGCAACTGCGGCTACGACAAGCGGGTCAACCTGCACCGGCCATCGCGGGCGCTCTACACGCCGAGCTAGGACAGGGTGACCCCCGGGCTCGCGGCGGTTGCCGGGCGTGTCCGCGAGCCGGGGAGACGCGGGCCGGCGCGGACACTGGGAGTGGATGCCGGGAGCGGACACAAGGCGCGGCGCTCAGGGCCCGCCTCACTTGGTCGCGGTGATCTGCGCCGTGTGCTTGTGCTGCGCCATTTCCAGCACCGGCGCGAGCCATCCCACCTCGTCCATGCGGCTGCTGAAGAACTCCGCCCCGGCCTGGGTGTGGTGGCCGTAGTCGGGGAAATACTTCTTCAGCGTGGCGCTGGCCGAATAACAGATCTCCTCGGTTTCCGAGCAGACATAGTCCATCCGGTCGAGCACGATGAGGCCGGGATACCTGGCCTTGAGCCGGTCGATCTCGGCATTGGCTTCGATCACCCGCGGCTCGGTCGCGCCGCTCTTGTAGAGCTGGTAATGCTCCCGGTTCGAGCGTGCGACGATGGTCGCGGGGTCGCTGATACCCTCGGCGAGCGCGGTGTGCACGTTCTTGTCGAAGACCGTCCACTTGCCGCCGAGATATCTCGGGAACTCGAAGATGTTCTTCACCACGATCACCCGCTTGCCGTCGTCGAGCGCGTGTCTCACCAGCCCGTCCAGCACCTGAAGATCGTCGCGTGAGTCCTTGAACCGGCTGACGATCATGACCGCATCTGCCTGGGCGTAGCTCCGCGCGCCGAAGAACTTGCTATGCGGCCCGAGCTCTCCGATTTGCGCGGTATAGCGGCCGGGTTGAATCCATTGCATGGCCTCCTTGCTGAAGAGGAGCATGTTGAAGACATCCTTGGAGTGCGAGTTGCCGACGAGCAGGAGCTTCAGCTTCCCGGTGTCGGCGCCGAACCAGTCGCGCTCCTGGTGGCCGTTGTCGCAATTCCCGAGACAGGCGAGGTTGTGGGCATAGCCGCTGAACGGCATCGCGCTGGCTTCGAGCAGGGCCATGTTGTCGTTCTCGTAGTCCAGCAGGCTGATCTGCGTGCCCAGAACATTTAACTGGCCGCTGCGGTAATCGAGCGTGTCGTAGGTGTGGATGAAGAGCCCCAGCGCGGCAAAGGTGGCAAGGCCGGTGGCGCTGATGCCGAAGAGCCTGAGCCGCCCGTACTGGCCCTTGCGCACCGGGATTTCGACGTATGTCCAGCTCAGCCAGGCGAGCCCGAGGGTCAGCGCGATCAGCCCGGCCATGATGACCCAGGACGGTTCCTCCAGCGAGTTGTGCCGGGCGAAGGCCATCAGCGGTTGGTGCCAGAGGTAGGCGCTGTATGAGATGAGCCCGATGCCGACCATCCCCCGGGTGCTGAGCAGGCGCTGCACCAGCGTGCCGCCGGTGGCGAAGAGGAGGATCAGCGCGGCGCCGACCGTTGGCATCAGGGTGATCAGGCTCGGCGTGGGCGTCTCGGCGTCGAAGCCGAAGACGGCCGCGCAGACCAGCGCCAACCCGAGCGCCGAGAGGGCGTTGCGCAGGCCGCCAGCCAGCGGCGGATGACCCGCGCGCAGGTAGACGGCGCAGAACGCGCCGAGGCCCAGTTCCCAGGCGCGGGCGGGCAGCAGGAAGAAGGCTGACATCGGGTCGGTGCGCACCTGCCATTGTGCCAGCCCGAGGCTGAACACGAAGATGCCGACCAGCGTCGGCAGCACCGCCCTCTGCCCGAAGCGCCAGAGCAGCATCAGCAGCAGCGGAAAGAGAATGTAGAACTGTTCTTCGACCGCGAGGCTCCAGGTATGGAGCATCGGTTTCAGCTCGGCGGCTGTGTCGAAGTAATCCGCCTCCATCCAGAACAGGATGTTCGACGAAAAGGTCGCGACCCCGAGAAGGCTGCGGACAAACTCGACGAAATCGCGTCCCTGCAGGACGAGCCAGCCCAGTCCGAGCGCGGTGAGGCTGACGAGGCAGAGCGCGGGGAGGATGCGCTTGGCGCGGCGCTCGTAGAAGCGCAGCAGGCTGAACGTGCCCCGGCTCAGCTCGTCGACGATGATGGTGGTGATCAGGTAGCCGCTGATCACGAAGAAGATGTCGACCCCCACAAAGCCGCCACCAAACAGCTTCGATCCGGCATGGAAAAGAATGACGGGGAGGACCGCGACCGTGCGCAGCCCATCGATTTCGGCGCGGTACTTCATCCGGAGCAATCCGATCGACGTCAGAAAAATGAAGAAGTTGCGAAATAATGGCCGGTAAAACGCTGGAAAAAAGGATAAATTCGGCAAATCGCCGAGCCGCTCACATCTGTCAATTTACCGCTAATAGACCGCAACCAAAACGATTACCTAGGCGCAGAGAT